>JAISGY010000015.1 GCA_031262835.1 Ruminococcus sp. | reverse complement strand
CGGCGCGAATCTTAACAAAACGCTTTCGGGCTTTCTCGGCGGAAAGATTATCGACTCGGCTATAATTGGTATACTCTGTGCGGTCGGAATGTCCGTCATGAAGATGGAGTATGTCGCGCTCATCTCGGTTATAATCGGAATTACGAACATAATCCCCTTCTTCGGTCCGTTCATCGGCGCGATTCCCTCGGGGCTGTTGCTTCTAATCGCCGCGCCCGAGCAGGTGATTCCCTTCGCAATCTTCATCTTCGTCTTACAGCAATTTGACGGAAACGTCCTCGGTCCTCGCATTTTGGGGGACTCGACGGGGCTTTCGGCGATATGGGTTATGGTCGCAATCTTCATCGGGGGGCATTTCGGCTTCGGCGGAATGATTCTCGGTGTGCCGATATTCGCGGTGCTTTATACGGTTATAAAAGATTTTGTCGAATTCCTGCTCCGAAAAAAGGGGCTCGCGACCGACACGAAGTCCTATATGCCCGTCCCCGCCGTAACGCAATTCAACATGGGAGCGCATAAATCCTTTAAGCTGACGAAAAAGCCGCCGGGCGACACTCCCACTGAGAAATCTAAGCCCGCCGCCGGGAGTATTAACTCCGACAAATCCCCCGCCGGGAATACTTCTAAGGACAAGCCCCCCGCCGGGAATATCAAACCCGACAAATCCGGAACAACCCCGGACAAATCCAACGATACCAATAAAAAATAGGAGCAATAAAAATGTCACCCGATTGTTTTAACCTCGCTGCCGAAACTATGTCTCGCGCTGAAATTGAAAGTTTGCAGCTTTCTAAGCTTCGTAAGGAGATTGAATACTGTATCGCGAACAACGCCGAATACGCCCGCCGCTTAGGTGAAGCGGGGGTAACTTCGGACAAGCTCAAGACCCTTTCGGATATTAAGAACCTTCCGTTTGTTACCAAAAAGGATATGCACGGGACCTACCCGTTCGGCTTTTTTGCGCAACCCATGAAGAAGATTACGCGAATTCACGCAAGTTCCGGCACGACCGGGAAACCCACCGTCATAGGCTACACCGCGCGAGACCTTGACGATTGGGCGGAATGTATGGCGCGGCTTGCATACGCCGGGGGCGCGCGGGTAGACGACATCTTGCAGATTTGTTTCGGATACTGGCTTTTCACAGGCGCACTTGGGCTTCATTACGCCCTCGAAAATATCGGCGCAACCGTTGTCCCCAGCTCTTCCGGCAACACCAACAAGCAGATTATGCTGATGGAAGATTTCGGCACAACCGGGCTTGTTTCAACCCCCTCATACGCCGAATATATCGGCGAGATTGTCCGCGAAAAGGGTATAAATGTAAAACTGCGGCTCGGGCTTTTGGGCTCGGAGGGCTGCACTCCCGAAATGCGCGCGCACATTGAAAGCTCCCTTAATATTTTCGTAACCGACAACTACGGTATGTCTGAACTCGGCGGACCGGGCGTTTCGGGCGAATGTGAAATCCGCGACGGTATGCATATTAACGAGGATTTTTACTATTGCGAAATTATCGACTCTGCGACAGGCGAAGTCTTGCCGGAAGGTTCTCAAGGGGAGCTTGTCGTTACAACCCTTGCGAAGGAAGGTTTCCCAATGCTTCGTTATCGCACGGGCGACATAACCCGCCTCGTTAAAGAGCCGTGCAAATGCGGGCGGACTTTCGCGCGGATGGATAAGATTAAAGGCCGCTCGGACGATATGTTAAAAATCCGCGGCGTGAACGTCTTCCCGTCTCAGATTGAGTCGGTTCTTATGACATATTCCCAGATTGCCCCACATTACCAGCTTGTGGTAACCCGCGCGAATTATTCCGACCGCCTCGAAGTGCGGGTTGAACTTGCTGATGTTGCACTTCTTGAAAACTTCGCAAAGCTCGAAGAACTTCAAAACTCAATCCACGACAGGCTCAAATCCGTCCTCGGAATCGACACAACCGTTTCCCTTGTTGAACCGAAGTCGTTGCAGCGTTGTGAGGGAAAAGCCAAAAGAATCGTTGACTTGCGGCATTAAATTTGTGCAAAATGCAAGAAAATAATTTTTTCTTGCATTTTTATATAAAAGGGCTTGACAAAATAAAAAAAGTATAGTATAATATAATTATAAGATAGAATAATAAGCAGTGCGGCTTTTTATTTCGGAATTTTACCGAATTTTTGCCGCGCTTTTTTATGGAGGGTTAATTATGACTGATTTCAAGGTTTGCAGCAACGTTCCCGAATATTTCGGAAGCTGCGTTTTTTCCGAAGAGCTTATGAAGACGAAGCTTCCGAAGAACGTTTACAAGGCATGGATGAAGACTAAGAACACCGGCTGTCCGCTCGACCCCGACGCGGCTGATGTTATTGCGTCGGTTATGAAGGAATGGGCAGTTGAAAACGGCGCGACGCACTACACACACTGGTTCTTCCCGATGACAGGAATTTCCGCCGAAAAGCACGACTCCTTCATCTCCCCTGTCGGCGGCGGGCAGGTTATAATGGAGTTTTCAGGTAAAGAGCTCATCAAGGGCGAGCCTGACGCGTCCTCGTTCCCGTCCGGGGGACTCCGCGCAACATACGAAGCGAGGGGCTACACCGCTTGGGACCCGACTTCCCCCGCGTTTATCCACGATAATTCGCTCTATATCCCGACCGCGTTCTGTTCTTACACCGGCGAAATCCTCGACAAGAAAACTCCGCTCCTTCGCTCGATGGACGTTATATCCGAACAGGCTCTGCGGATTCTTCGCCTTTTCGGCAACACCACCGCAAGGCGTGTTACAACCACAGTCGGACCGGAGCAGGAATACTTCCTCGTTGACAAGAAGCTTTACGATAAGCGCCGCGACCTTATCTTCGCAGGGCGCACCCTCTTCGGCGCGAAGGCACCCAAGGGGCAGGAACTCGAAGACCACTACTTCGGGGCAATTAAAGAGCGCGTTTCTTGTTACATGAAGGATCTCGACCGCGAACTCTGGAAGCTCGGCATCTACGCGAAGACCAAGCACAACGAAGTTGCCCCCGCGCAGCACGAATTCGCGCCGATATTTACTGCCTCTAACATTGCGGCTGACCAAAACGCTCTCGCACTCGTTGTAATGAAGAAAATCGCGCTTCGCCACGGGCTTGTTTGCCTCGTTCACGAAAAGCCTTTCGCGGGCGTTAACGGCTCCGGCAAGCACAACAACTGGTCGATTGCGACAAACGAGGGGCTTAACCTCTTAGACCCCGGCAAGTCGCCTAAGGACAACATTCTCTTCCTCACCTTCCTTGTTGCGATAATCAAGGCAATTGATGAGTACGCAGACCTTCTCCGCCTCTCTGTTGCCTCCGCCGGAAACGACCACCGTCTCGGCGCGAACGAAGCACCTCCGGCTGTTATCTCAATATTCTTGGGCGAAGAGCTTCAAAAGATTTGTGATGCTCTCGAAACAGGCGAGATGATTAAGGAAAATTCTAACAGTGAGTTCGTTATCGGCGTTGACGCGCTTCCGAACTTCCCGAAAGATACAACCGACCGCAATAGGACATCGCCGTTTGCGTTTACGGGAAACAAGTTTGAATTCAGAATGCTCGGCTCGTCCGACGAAATTTCCTGCACCAACATGATGCTCAACACAACCGTTGCGTATGTGCTTAAGGAGTTCGCCGACAAACTTGAGGGTTCGTCAAGCTTCAAGTCCGACCTCAACACCCTTCTTAAGGGGGAATACATCGCCCACAAGCGCGTAATCTTCAACGGCAACGGTTACGATGAAGAGTGGCTTGCTGAAGCGGCTCGCCGCGGTTTACCGAACCGCCCGACGACTGTTGAAGCGGTTGCGGAGTACCCCGCTCCGAAGAACATTAAGATTTTCGAGGAATTCAAGGTATTAACCCGCACCGAAATTGAATCCCGCACCGAAATTCTCCTCGAAAACTACAGCAAGGTGCTCAATATCGAAGCGTTAACGATGGTTGACATGGCGCGCAAACAGATCCTCCCGGCGGGCTTCTGCTTCTCCGAGAAGCTTGCGAAGGCTATTAACGCTAAGGTTAAGGCTGACATTCCGGCTGATGCCGAGAAGTTCGTTGCTGCTAAGGTTTCCGCACTCAACACCGCAATCCTCTCCGGCATTGAAAAGCTTGAAGACACCCTCCTTAAGGCGAAGGACGCCGGCGACACCCTCGCTGTTGCAAGCTTCTACCGCTCCGACGTCTTCTGCGCAATGCAGGAACTCCGCGCCGCAGCCGACGACCTCGAAACAATCACCCCCGAGGAAATTTGGCCTTATCCTACGTATGCTGACCTTTTGTTTAATGTATAAGCGATAAAACTTAAACCGCCGAGATTTCTTTCGGCGGTTTTTGGTTTATTCGTTAAGGTTTATTGATTGGATTGTTTCGATGGGGAGGTTGGTGTATTGCGCGGCTTTTTCCGGTTTAAGACCGTCAAGAAGCATATTACGAGCGTCTTCTAATTTGGCATTTTCAACCGCCTGAAAAATAATCCCCGACATCTTCATTTGCTCGCTCATGTACATATCGTATTCTTTGCGAAGTTCAATGCTTTTTCTGACACCATCAAAACGTTTTTCGTATTCCTTCAGTTCCTCTTCAGTCATACACATCCATTCTGACATTATGCTCATTGAAGTGATCTCCTTTACAGTCTTATTTCGCGGATTGTTTCGATTGGGAGGTTGGTGTATTGCGAAATTTTTTCCGGCTTTAGACCGTCAAGAAGCATATTGCGGGCGTCTTCAATCTTCCCGTCAAGAAACGCCGAACGCTGTAGTCCGTTGAGGTAATACATTCCTCTGATATATCCGAAGTATTCCTTTCGCATTTCGCCGTCGGCGGATATTCTGTCGTAATTTTCAATGAATTGTTTTAAACCGGGGTCTTCTGTCACGGTTGCCTTTAAGGTTTCGTCCATAGAAATAACCTCCTCTACAGTCTTGTTTTCTTGCTCGGCAGTATCAAAAATATACAGCCACGCATCAAGCCTGTCGGTTAAGTCGTGCTTCTTCTTGCGGAATTTCGGAAGCTCGATATTGAAAATTTGAAGATGTTCGAATGCTGTTTTTGCCGGAGGCTTAGTATACATCAGCTTTATCGGCTGAATGAAATCGTCATTGTCGGTACGGGTGCTGTAGTTCATTATATTAATGACATATATCTTTGGGAACAGCTCTCTAACCCGCCAGACGGTTGAGTTTTTCGGTATAGAGGTTGCAATATCCTGCGAAACCGCAAGCATATTACGCTCAAGAAGCGGTTCTTTGTACATCTGTACTTCGACAAGAATCCGCTCTTTTTTATCCGTTTCAAAGAATATGTCAACACGCGTGCTTCGCACTTCAACGTTCGGTATCGCGATTTTTTGCGGAGTTACACTTATGATATTTCCGAGCTTTACTCCTTCGGATTTAAGCACACTCTCCACCAAACTCTGCGCGGCAAGCCCCGCATTCTCAACACTGTCAAATATTGCCCCCACTACCGGGTCGGCAAGCGGCGATAATGCTATCGGTCTTTCTTCCATAATACCCTCATTAACAATAGTATACCCGTTTTTCGGAGGTTTGTCAACCCTTACGAAAACCTTGCGCTTATAAGCTTTGCAACACTCTCGTCAATCTTATTCATATCCATGAGGTAAAAATTGTCTTTAAGCACCCGCTCGCCGGCGTTGATAATCTCGGTCATCGGGAAAAGGGCAATTTCATTCTCTTCAAGCGGGTCGAAAAAATCGTCAACGTCGTCGAAAACGAAGCGGATTTTTGTGCTGCCGTCTTTGCTTCTTATCTCTATGCTGTCCGTAACCTCACCCGCTCTGCGGGCGTTGTTGAGCGTGTTTGTTATATATTCGGGCTCGGTTATTTCATAGCGGGCGTGGTCTAAACCCTCGCGGAGTTTTGCGGCGATATACCCCGAAAAAAGCTTGTTAACCGGAAATAGCATCGCGTACTTAACCTTCCCGCCCGCAAAGAACGTTCCGCCCTTGTTAAGAAGAAACATCTTCGCCCACGATATTGCCGAAAGGTATTTGCCCATGCTCCTGTCAAGGACGCAAAGCGAAAAGTCAAGGTCAATCCGCTCCGACATAGGTACCCCGTCGAAAGCCGGAATAACCGCCTTGATCTTCTTTAGATTACGTGCATTCGCCGAAAGTTTCGATAAGAGGACAAGTGCCGATAGAATAAGCCTGTTCTCGGCGCGGTTAACAGAAAAGACGTCGTACTCAACGTAAAACCGTTCCTTATGCGCAAAATTCTTCCTTGCGTGAATCGAATAAACCGTCTTCCCCTTAACAAACATCTCGTTGTCCCGATACGGCACATACGCCTGTTTAAGGCAGGAAAAGAGTATCCCCTGAACCTCTTCGGTAAACATACGGACGCAGATTTCAAAGAGGTTTAAGTTCTCCCTCGCGTAATACCTCTTGTTAACCTCTTTAAGCGGAACATCGTTCATGGTGTCGAGCATATTGAGGATCTTCCACTTCGCGTCGTTAATGTTCCAGTCGCGTCCGTCGCCTTGGTCGATACGCGGGATAATTTCAATCTGCGTTCCGTCCTTGAGCGCGATTACCCCAACGTAATCGTCCGGGAACAGCATATGCTTCCCCTCTTCGTAATCCATGTACTGCATAATCTGAAACCGATTATTAAGGGCAAAGTCGGCAAGCCTGTCGAAGTCAATGACAGACAGCTCGTTCCCCCCCGGCAGCCACGGTCCCGGCTCAAAATCCGTAAGGCAGTCGTCCTTGGTTATAATAATTCGCTTTTCGTTTTTCATATGTTAAAATATCTTCTTATAAGACTCAATATTAGTAAACGCCGCATTATTAACGGAATAGATTTCGTCGTTTTCGAGATAGAGGTCTTTTGCGCCGCCGAAGATTGCGTTATAGTCAATCGGAGTTGAGACTATAAATTGCTCCTCGGGGGGCTTGTTGTTGTCCCCTAAGACAAGGCGCATTTTCTCGTAATCGTCGTAAAAATATTCTTGCAAAAGCGGAATAATTGAGTTCTTGAAAATATGCGCAAGAACCCCCAAGAGCGGGCGGGAGCGAAGCGACATGAAGTAGGCGTGCCCGATTGTGTGATCCCTGTCAAGCAGTATCTCAACCCGCTTGTTCATAATCGTTAAGAGCTCGCATATGTCAACCCCTTCAACAGTTATCCCCTTGAATAATTGCGGATTCGGGAGCATTTCAATAAAGTCGAAACGGCGGCGCAAAGCTGTGTCAAGCATTGCAATTGAACGGTCGGCTGTGTTCATCGTTCCTAAAATGTATATGTTGTCCGGGACGCCGAAATGTTCTTGCGAATAGGCAAGGTTAACAGTCGTCTCCTCAATCTGCCCGACTCGTTTCGACGGCTCAATAAGGGTTATAAGCTCACCGAAAATCTTCGAGATGTTGCCGCGGTTAATCTCGTCGATTATAAAGACAAATTTCTCGTCCGGCTGCATATTCGCTTCCATGCAAAACTTGCGAAACGCCCCCGGGTCAACCTTATAAATCATCTCTTCTTTACGGGTGCGCTCGCCCTTTTCGTTCATGACCTGTAAGAATATCGGCTTAATACCCTCGACAAATTCTTCATAGCCGTAGGACTGATGGAAGGTTGTAAACTGAATCTGACCGTACTCGTTTTTTAGGAGCGAATATTGCTCTAAAAGCCTGTCGTAATTGTCGCGGGCAACCTCGCGAACCGGTCTGCCCGTTATTATCGACATAGCGTAGATAACGGTATTGTAAGTTTTGCCCGTCCCGGGAGGACCGTAAAGGATCAGATTTGCGCCCATGTGACTTTACCTCCGTACGCGACAGGCTCACAAATTTCACAAAAATACCCGCCGGCGCGTAAATTTTTCTTTAAGCTTTGTATCCTCTTTATTTCACTTCGGGGGAAGATGCCGTATACCGCCGCACCGCTCCCGGAAAGGCTAACCTTACTTGCGTCCTTCATCAAACGTTTAATATCTTCTATTTCAGGGCTTGTTATACAGCTGTCGAAGGAGTCTGAACCCGCCCTGTCAAGTATCTCATATGCGCGAGCGGTTGAAATCCGCTCTTGCCCCATTGCAATAACAATCCGTGGTTCAGCCACTCCCCAGTCGTAATCGGTGTCGGAAAGGTCGAAGCCAATCCCTGTACAAAGCCTTAGCCCCCCGCGAATGAAGAACGGAACGTCTGCGCCCAAGTTCATTGCGGCAAGTTCAAGTTGTCCGGGGTCAACCTCCCCCTTAATGGAAGCAAGCCCGATTAAAACAGCCGCCGCGTCGGAAGAACCGCCGCCCAAGCCCGCGCCGTGGGGAATGTTTTTCTCAATGTGAATATGTAACCCGTCCTTAACGAAAAGCCTCGCCGCCTTGACGCAGATGTTTCGGTCGTCGGTCGGAACACCCTCGGAAAATTGCCCCGAAACTGTTACGGTTATACCCTCCAGCCCGGTGTTTTCAAGGGTGATAATGTCGGAGAGGGAGACGGTCTGCATTATTGTATTGATGTCGTGATAACCGTTCGGGAGACGCTCGCCGACTTTGAGGGTGAGGTTAATCTTCGCGGGGGCGGTAAGCGTCAGCTTCATGTTTTATGTTCCTTTAGGAATTCATCTATTTTCTCGACAGCCGTCATGAGGTGCGAAAGGGAATAGGCGTAGGAGACGCGGATATAGCCCTCGCCCGAATCTCCGAAAGCGTTCCCCGGGACGACTGCGACGTGCTTTTCGTTAAGGAGCCTTTCGCAAAATTCCTCGGAGGAAAAGCCGGTGCTTTTTATTGAGGGGAAGACGTAGAAAGCCCCCTTCGGCTCGAAGCAGGAAAGCCCGATTTCGTTAAATGCATTGACGAGCCAACGCCTGCGAATGTTGTATTCCTCCGCCATGCGAAGGACGTCCTTGTCGCCGCCGCGAAGCGCGTCAATAGCGGCGTATTGCGAAACGGTCGGGGAACACATTATCGCGTATTGGTGAATCTTAAGCATCTGTGAAATGAGTTCCGGAACGCCGCAAAGATACCCAAGCCGCCAGCCGGTCATAGCATAGGCTTTCGAGAAGCCGTTAACCATAAGGGTGCGTTCTCTCATACCCGGGAGGGAAGCGATTGAGACGTGCTTTACGCCATAGGTAAGCTCGGCGTAAATCTCGTCGGAGATGGTAATAATATCGTGTTGACGTAAAATTTCGGCAATCGGCAGAAGGTCTTCCCGCTCCATTATTGCCCCGGTGGGGTTGTTCGGGAAGGGTAATATTAAAAGCTTCGTTTTCGGGGTTATTGCGGAAAGAAGCTTCTCGGGTGTGAGTTTAAACTGTTCCTCCGGGACTGTTTCAATTAAAACGGGAACCCCTCCGCAAAGTTCGACAATCGGTTTATAACAGACAAAGCTCGGCTCGACGATAATAGCCTCATCGCCGGTGTCGATAAGGGCGCGAATTGCAAGGTCAATCGCCTCCGAACCGCCGACGGTAACGATAACCTCTCTTTCGGGATCGTAGGCGACGTTCATGCGGCGGACGAGGTATTCGCTTATAGCCCGACGGAGCTCAAGGAGCCCAGAATTCGCGGTATAGACAGTCTTACCGTGTTCGAGAGAAGAAATAGCGCGCTCGCGGATAAACCAAGGCGTAGCAAAGTCAGGCTCACCCACGCCGAGGGATATTATCCCCTCCATATTAGCCGCAAGGTCGAAGAATTTACGTATGCCGGAGGGCTTAATGCCCTTGCATTTTTCGGACAAAAGCTTGTCGTAGTCCGGCTTCTTTATATTATCGGTGTTCATTTTTTATCTTTCAGAATAGATTTAAGAATTCATGCGGGGTTGCTGTTTCAATGATGTTTTGTGTGCTTAAAAAGTTTTTGTCACGGGAGATTATGTAGTCTACGCCGGATTTTTCCGCGCAGACAGTGATAATCGCGTCCTCAAAGTCGTCCATGTCAAGATTAAGCGCACGGGCGCAATCTTCGGCGGTTAGAGGAATTATATTAAAAGATTTGATAAGATCAGATATGTCTGTTTTTGCTTTTGCCGCGCCCTTATACTTTTTCAAAAAGTAAAAAATATCTGTCAGGCTGTTTGAACATATATATCCGTCAAAACCCGTATCAATTACGAGGTCGTAAACTTTTTGAGACTCTTCCTTAAAAAGTTCATTCGGTATAAAAATATCGAGTATGACATTATTGTCGAGTATAATTTTCATGGAATTAATCCTCTCTCACGATAGATTATTTCCCTTGCTTTTTTATAGTACGGATCATCTTCGGGCAACGGGAAAAGAAGAGGTTCTTTAGCGCGCTCCTTAATATTCTCCCATGCCTGTTTACGCATCTGCCACTTCTCATACTCTTCCTTAGTCATATTAGGTCTTGGCATAGCCATACCGCTACCATTATTCATATTCATTTCCATAATAAAACCTCCGAAACAATATCAGTTGAAGAAATTTAGGAATTCGCCGGGGGTGATGACTTTTACTATATTCTGTGTGCTTAAAAAACCTTTGTCACGTGATATTATGTAATCAACCCCGGCTTTTTCCGCACAGACTGCTATTATAGCATCTTCAAAATCGCTCATTTTATGGGAAACCGCAGAAAGACAGTCGTCTGCACTCAATGGGATGATGCTAAATAACTCTATCAGACTTTCGATATAACCTTTCGCATCAGCCGCACCATTATTCTTTTTCAGAAAGTAATAGATATCCGTTAGGCTATTTGAACAGATAAAGACTTCAAAATCGGAACTAAATACAAGTTCGTATATTCTTCTCGATTCTTCTGCAAAAAGCTCATTCGGCAGAAAAACATCAAGAATTATGTTGTTATCCGCCAATATTTTCATGGAATTAATCCTCTCTCACGATAGATAATTTCCCTTGCCTTTTTATAATCAGGGTCGTTATCGGGGAAAGTGAAAATAGGCGGTTTTTTCATTAACTCTTCTAACTTTCTTCCGGCTTTTATTTTTCTCTGCCATTTTTCATACTCTTCCGGTGTCATATTCGGCTTTGAAGCGTAGATTCTTTTTTCGATAGCGTCCATATCCATAATAATACCTCTAAAATAATATCAATTGAAGAAATTTAGGAATTCGCCGGGGATGATGATGGAATTAATCCTCTTTCACGGTAAATTATTTCCCTGAGTTTTTTATAGTCCGGGTCGTTTTCCGGTAATGGGAATACCGGCGGTTGTTTTGCCCTTTCAAGCAGACTTTCCATCGCCCTTACACGTCTCTGCCACTTCTCATACTCTTCCTTAGTCATATTAGGTCTTGGCATAGCCATACCGTTATTATTCATATTCATATCCATAATAATACCTCCAAAATCATCATGTAATCTGCCTTCACGGTGAAATAAACCCGCGTTCATCTGCCGGGGCGTCTTCTATGAAGAAGCCTTTTTCCTTGTACGGCTTTAAGGTAAAATGCGTCGCAGTCGATATTACGCCTTCTATTGTCGAGAGTTTTCTTGCGACAAAGAGAGCTATCTCCTTGTAATTCGTCCCGGATATAGTTACGGCAAGGTCAAATGCCCCCGACATCAGCGTCAAGTCCTTAACCTCGTCATACATCATAATCGTTCTCGCAATTTCATCAAAACCGCAGTCCGCTTCCGGCGTAACCTTAACTTCAATAAACGCCTCAACGTTGTCGGAAGAAAGAGCTTCCTCGTTGACAATAACGCTGTAGCCGCGGATTATCCCGTCGCGTTCAAGCTCTCTGACGAGGTTCCCCGCCTCCGCTTCGCTTATACCTATCATTGCTCCCAAATCCTTGAATGAGAGGCGGGCGTTTTCTTTCAGTAAATTTATTATCTTATTCTTAATATTCATAGTGTTAATATTTCCCTTTATTTTGAATTAAACCTTACATAATTTATTATACAACATTTGAATGTAAAATGCAAGCATATATCTATATATTAACTTGTGAATGTTTAGTAAAATTTTTAGGAAAACTATTTACATTTCCTTTATAAAGTGGTATACTATACGTTAGTATTTTATTTTAATTAATATAAATAATTCCCTGTTGATGAAAGGAAGTATATTCTATATGGCAAGAAAAATGAAAACTATGGACGGCAACAACGCAGCGGCTTGGGCTTCGTACCCCTTTACCGACGTTGCGGCTATCTATCCGATTACCCCGTCCTCCGTTATGGCGGAAGTTACCGACACTTGGGCTGTTGCGGGGCGCAAGAACCTCTTTGACGAAGAGGTTAGAATTACCGAAATGCAGTCTGAGGCAGGCGCGGCGGGTGCTGTTCACGGCTCACTCCAAGCGGGCGCGTTAACGACTACCTACACGGCTTCCCAAGGGCTTCTCCTTATGATTCCGAATATGTATAAAATCGCGGGCGAGCTTCTCCCCTGCGTTATACACGTTTCGGCAAGATGCCTTGCTTCCCACGCTCTTTCTATTTTCGGCGACCACTCCGATATCTACGCTTGCCGTCAGACCGGCTTCGCTATGCTTTGCGCTTCGAGCGTACAGGAAGTTATGGACCTTGGCGCAGTTGCTCACCTTGCAACCCTCAAGGGCAAAGTCCCCGTGCTCCATTTCTTCGACGGTTTCAGGACCTCTCACGAGCTTCAAAAGATTGAGGTTTGGGACAACGCCGACATGGCGGAGATGGTTGACATGGACGCTGTTCAGGCTTTCCGCGACAACGCTCTTAACCCCGAACACCCCGTAACCCGCGGTACTGCGCAAAACGGCGACATATTCTTCCAAGCGCGTGAAGCCTGCAACACCTACTACGACAAGTTCCCGGCAATTGTCGAGGAATACATGGATAAGGTTAACGCGAAAATCGGCACCAACTACAAGCTCTTCAACTACTACGGCGCGCCCGATGCCGAGCATATCATAATTGCAATGGGCAGTGTCTGCGACACCGCTTGCGAAACCATCGACTTCTTAAACGCCGAGGGCGGCAAGTTCGGACTTGTTACCGTCCGCCTTTATCGCCCCTTCTGTGCCGAAAAACTTATCGAAGCTATCCCCGATACAGTTAAGCAAATTTCCGTTCTTGACCGCACAAAAGAACCCGGCTCGCTCGGCGAACCTCTTTACCTTGACGTTGTTGCGGCATTAAAGGGCAGCAAATTTGACGGCGTTAAAATCTGCGGCGGGCGTTACGGCCTCGCTTCTAAGGACACAACCCCGGCTCAAATCAAGGCTGTTTACGCGAACGCCGACTTCAAGGCTGACTTCAAGCCTCATTTCACAATCGGT
>JAISGY010000014.1 GCA_031262835.1 Ruminococcus sp. | reverse complement strand
TCGTATGATTTCATAAAAAGTCCGCAGGTTGCTATTACCAGTATGGTCATTCGACCATCAAACTAAACCAAATATTTGAAAGGATTTGTATGATTTAGCTCTGACTATATCATACCAGGATTCTATGGCAGAAAACAGATTTTTTGAGTACAAAGGCTATCCGCTTGTCAGAAGCAACGACACCATATATTTCGGCAATATGTCGGATGAATATGTATGCAGACTTTCAATAATCTCAAAAACAAAGATCGGCAATATTGAAATCGCCGATAAAGTAATAATTTCAAAGATGGCGACGGCGGATAACCTCCCGCCCGATAAGATAATTATAAAAACATCTGAGAAAACGAGCCTGTATGAGGCACTCGACATTGCGTATGCTTGGCTTACGCGAAAAGCTTCGTAGAAAAAACGAGTACGGAAGCGTTTTTTAACGTCTTTCGTACTCTTTTGCAATATAAAATATGAAGAAAAAAAATCCCTTTTCCGCAATCCGCAATGCGGGTATGCAGACAAAGATGATTCTTATCTGTATCGCAATTATCGTCCCTGTTTTTTTGGCGAGCGTATACCTCATGGTCGGTGTACAGCGGGTCCTTGAAAACTATGCGGTTAACGACCTTAAAGCCGATACGGATAATATCAGCACAAGGTTTTCCGACATTCTTGCGGTTGCGGAAAATGTTGCAAAAGATTTGTCGGAGAGTGAGAGAGTAATAAATTATGTAACAACCGGGGAGGGGAATAACCCTCTTTCCGGCTTTGTTTCGTCGCTTCCGCAGATTGAAGAGATTAGGATATATTACGAAAACGGACTTGCTTTTACCGACAAATCTTATATCTCGGTTAACGATGAAATAAAAAACCTTTCATGGTATAAGCAAGCGAAAACAGAGGGACTTTCTTTCTGGAATATTGTCGGCGTACCGAATAAAAATCCGGATAACCCGGATGAACTCGATTATTATCTCGCACTTATAGAACCTATTACCGGAAAGACGGGTGAGACGGCGGTTGCGGCTATAGTTATAGCACCGTCGGCGTATAGGACTGCGGCTTCCCCGATAGGTTATCCCGTTACATTTACAATGTCAAACGGCGTTGTTATATATTCATCCGGTGAGAGTACAAATATCCTTGACAGTATGTATGTTCCGCTCTATGAAAACGACACCGCTTCGGTTTTTCAAGACAACTTTTTTTACGGAAGCGATTATACCGTAACGGTTCCTTTCAAGACTGCTTACACCGAAACCGAATTTCGTATCTACTTAACAGTGCCCTATACCGAACTTACCGAAGAAAGCAGAAATGTTACACTTATCTATATTTGGTATGTCGGTCTGTGTTTAATACTGTCGATACTCATTTCAATTCTGCTTACGGGATTTTTCGCAAGGCGGATTAACTTTCTAAAGCGTCAGATGAATAAGGTTACGGCGGGCAATTTTGAATTAAAAGATGAAATCAAAGGCGAAGATGAGATATATGAACTCTATGGACTGTTAAAGCAGATGGTTAACAGTATCATGATTTCCAACACCGAGACGACCGAGGCAAAATTACAGGCGGAAACCTTCCGCCTAAATCAAGTTGAAGCCGAATTCAAGGCACTGGCAAGTCAGATTAACCCCCATTTTCTCTATAACACCTTAGAGACAATACGAATGAAAGCCTATTCCAACGACGATAGGGAAACGGCGGAACTCCTTAAGGTCTTGGGGAAATTCATGCGGAGAAGTCTTGCGGTTAAGGACGGGCTCGTAAGCCTTGAGACCGAGATTGATTTTACACATAACTATTTAAAGCTCCAGTCGGCGCGCTTCGGCGACAGGGTTACTTACAACATCTATTCCGAGCCGAACGGCGAGTATATGATTCTTCCGCTTATAATCCAACCGCTTGTTGAAAACGCCTATGCGCACGGCGTTGAGAAGGTTAAGCAGGGCGGGTATATCCTTATTGCGGTAAAGTATGCGGGGAACGAAGTTATAATTGAGGTTACCGATAACGGCGGCGGTATGGATAAACAGACGCTTACGGCTCTTCGCGAGAAGATTGAAAACGGCGATACTTCGTCGGGGAAATCAATCGGCTTAACGAATGTTCATATGCGAATAAGGAAATATTTCGGCAATGAATACGGCATGAAGATTTTTTCCGAAATCGGAAAAGGGACAACAATCCGTCTGACATTGCCGCGTGATACCGGAACGGAGGAATAACTATGCTCGGTGTAATGCTTGTTGATGATGAAAAAACGGTAAGACGGGGTCTTAGAATGATGATTCCTTGGGAGGAATTGGGGCTTGAGGTAATAGGCGAGAGCGGTGACGGCGACGACGGACTCGAAAAGCTCTTGACGCTTTCGCCGGATATAGTTATTGCGGATATACGTATGCCCGGACGAAGCGGGCTTGATATGCTCGAAGAGGCGAAAAAGCGCGGCTACAGCGGAAAAGCGGTTATACTTTCGGGCTATTCCGACTTTTCGTATGCTCAATCGGCAATCGCCCTCGGGGTTAAAAAGTTTATCCTCAAACCCGTTGACGAAGACGAACTTATCGCCGAGTTAATGCGGCTTTCTGACGAAATTAACGAAGAGCGGAAGACCGAATTCGTCAAGCAAAAGGGCAGCGAATATCTTCAAGATGAACTGATAAAATCCCTTTTTTTAGGCACAGCCGAAGCGGAGCAGATTGCCGCAAGCAAGCTGCCGCAGGAAGGTAAATTCACCGTCGCACTCATATCATTATCGGACAATTCCGACGAAACCGACATGGTTTACGATATGCTCGAAGAGGTAACAAACCCCCTCTATGTCAAGCTTGACATAGAGCACACCTTAGGGCTTCTATTCGTCGGCTCGAACAAATCCGAAGCGACAAAATTCATGGAGAAGATTACGACTGAATTCGCCGCGGTGGGGAAGACGGTTACTTCCGTCTATGAAATCAAGGAATCGTATCGAACAGCGACGGAAATTTACCGCATGAAATTCCTCTATATGCATACGGGGGTTATATCACCTGACATTTTAAGTAAATACTGGTCGGAGAGCGGCGAGCCTGATGATATTGCCGCAAGGCTCTATGCCCTCGTGACGGTTAATGATGTTGAAAAGCTTACAGAGCATCTTGAAAAGCTGCACGACATCTTCATGAGCGGGCGTTTCACCCCCGAAGCAATCCGCCTTATCTACATAAACACGGTTAACGAGATAGTCAAGGCGAGCGCGAAGGGCGGCGCGGATAACAAGTCGTCGAGTCTTCCGACGGTCGATGAAATCGCGAAAATATCATCTTTACCGTCGCTTTATGAGATTAACATTTACGTCACCGAGATGCTTGTCAGTATATCCGACAATGTTTTCGGTGATACTACACAGAGCAATATCGAAAAAATTGTGCGGTATGTTGCGGCGAATTTCCGAACCGAAATAAGGCTTGAAGGGCTTGCGCAGCTTTTCGGCTATAACAGCGCGTATCTCGGAAAGGTTTTCCACAAATACACGGGCGAAAACTTCAACAACTACCTCGATAATATCCGCATAACCGAGGCGAAACGCCTTCTTGAATCGGGGAAATATAAGGTTTACGAAGTCGCGGAGATGGTCGGTTTTTCTAATATTAACTATTTCCACAATAAGTTTAAGAAAATTGTCGGAATAAGCCCCATGTCCTAAAAAAAATCAGGTGCATAAATTTTTGCATATTTTCATACATAAAATAAGACAATTTTTCTGCTTGACATTTACATATGAACGTGATACAATGATTACAGAACATATTTTTACGGGAGATTTACTATGCACTCTACACGAAAAGTAACAGACGATATAGTTTGGGTCGGAGCGAACAACAGGCGGCTTGCTATGTTCGAGGGCGTCTATTCCGTCCCAAACGGCGTTTCGTATAATTCTTACCTTTGTATTGACAATAAGACAACGCTTTTTGACACCGTTGACGCTACAGTTTCGGAGCAATTTTTCGAGAATATCGAATACGCCCTAAAAGGGAGGAAACTTGACTACCTCGTTGTTCACCACATGGAGCCCGACCATTCGGCGACACTTTCTGAAGCTTTAAGACGTTACCCCGACATAACCATAATCTGTAACAAACAGATTCTCACAATGATAAAAAATTTCTTCAACCTCCCCGAGCTTGAAAAGCAAGTCATGCTCGTGAACGAATTCGACACGTTCTGCACAGGGATGCATACCTTTAAGTTTGTGTTCGCGCCCATGGTTCACTGGCCGGAAGTTATGGTTACGTTTGATGAAACAAGCGGCGTGCTTTTCTCTGCGGACGCTTTCGGAACATTCGGCGCAATTAACGGCGCGCTCTTTGCGGATGAGGTTGACTTCGACAGAGATTACCTTGACGAGGCGAGACGGTATTACACCAACATTGTCGGTAAATACGGCGCGCA
>JAISGY010000052.1 GCA_031262835.1 Ruminococcus sp. | reverse complement strand
GGGGTCTGGGGGGGAGAGGGGAGTATTTGCCAAGGGCAAATACAGTCACCGCTCCTCTCCCCCCCAGCGTACCTCAGCCAACGAGTTCGCGGTAAAGACCTTGGTATAGTTCTGCGGATTTTGCCCATGAGTTGTCGCAACCCATTGCGAAGACCATGAGGTTGCGCCAGTTTTTCGGGTCACGATAGAGAGCGAGGGCGCGGCGAACTGCGTCGAGCATATCGTGAGCGGTGTATGTTTTGAAGGTGAAACCGTTGCCGCCGGCTTCGGGGTTGCCGGCATCGATGATGCTGTCGCGGAGTCCGCCTGTTTCGCGAACGACCGGGATAGTGCCGTATCGGAGCGAAATCATCTGGGCGAGACCGCAGGGCTCGGATTGAGAGGGCATTAGGAACATATCGGCGGAGGCGTATATGCGCTTTGCGAGGGAGGGAACGAAACCGATTGTGACGGAGACTTTGTCGGGGTAACGGTACGCCATTTCGCGGAAGAAATCTTCGTACATTTTGTCGCCCGAGCCGAGAACAACGAATTTGCAGCCGTCGGCAACCATGTCCTCAAAGACGGCGCGGATCAGATCAACACCCTTGTGTGAGACGAAACGGGTTACGATGCCGATAATCGGCTCGTCACCGGGAGCGAGTTTAAGCTCTTCGATTAGGGCTTTTTTGCATTCTGCCTTGCCGGAGAGGTCTTTTGTGTTGAAATTTTTCGCGATAAGGGGGTCTTTTTCCGGGTTGTAAAGGTCGACGTCAATACCGTTTAGGAAACCTGTTAACTTGTATTGCTTGTTTGTGAGAGCGCGGTCGAGACCGTGACTGTACCACGGGTCTAAGATTTCCCACGCGTATGAGGGGGAGACGGTCGTAATCTTGTCGGAAGATTCGAAGGCGGCTTTCATCATGTTTACGCAGCCGTCGTACATGAGAAGACTGTTGTAATATGCGGGGATTCCCATTACTTCGCTTAAAACTTCTGTACCGTATTTGCCTTGATATTGTATGTTATGGATTGTGAAAACGGTTTTGATGTTTTCAAATTGGGGAAGGTGTTTGTAGAAAATTTGAAGATAAACGGGGGTGAGAGCGGTTTGCCAGTCGTTGCAGTTTATGACTTGCGGCTGCCAGTCGATATGCCCGATCATTTCGAGGATTGCTCTTGAAAAGAAGCAGAACCTTTCGCAATCGTCGTAAAAGCCGTAAACGCCGTCGCGCCCGAAGTAGTATTCGTTGTCGATGAGGTAATAGGTAGTTGTACCGATTTTGCCCTCGAAAACGCCGCAATACTGCTGCCGCCAGCCGACGGGGACTTGAAAATTACACACGAACCGAAGCGAGTCGCGGAGCTCCTGCTTAATGCTTTTATAGAGCGGAACGACAACTCTTGCGTCCTGCCCGGCTTTGCAGAGCGCGGCGGGGAGTGACCCTGCGACGTCTGCAAGCCCGCCGGATGCGATATAGGGGAGTGCTTCGGAAGCGGCATAGAGAATATTCATAGAGTTTCCCTTTCTGTGCTATATTTCCGATTCTTTAGCCAAGAAGAGCGGGCAGCGTGCTCCGCCGGTAAGAAGTCTGCCGTCGGTTATAATTACCTTCTTGTCGGTAATGACGTTTTGGAGGCCGCATTTTTTCCCGATAACGGTGTCCTGCATGATTATGCAGTTTTTGAGCGACGTTCCCGCGCCGACCTTAACGCCCCTAAAGAGTATGCAGTTTTCGACAGTTCCGTCAACGATACAGCCGTCGCCGATTAAAGAGTTTTTAACCGAAGCGTTGATGCCGTACTTTGCGGGGGGATTGTCGCGAACCTTGGTATAAATCGGGCTGTCTGCCCTAAAGAGGGCGCGGCGGTTTTCGGTGTTGAGAAGTGCCAAGTTCGCCTCGAAATAGCTTTGCATTGACGAAATGCGGGAATAGTATTCGGTGTATTCGTAACCGATAAGCTTAAGCTCCGCAGCTTTCGCTTGAAGCACGTCTTTTTCAAAGTCAACTAAGTTTCGCGGCTTCGCGTCCATTACGATACTCTTAAGGAGCTCTTTCCCGATAACGTAGGTGTTAAGCGAAATGTTCGAGTCGCCGCTCATCTCGGGGCTTATAAGGACGTCGGCAATACGCCCGTTTTCACCAACCCCGAAGACGGTTGCGGTATGGGATTCGTCCATTCGCACGTTTCCCTTCGCGTAAACGGCGGTAATATCCGCGCCGGAGGCTATATGCGCGTCAATAATCTTGTCGTACTCCATATTTGCGACAATATCGCAGTCGGAAAGCAGGATATAATCCGCGTTCGAGCGCATTACAAATTCCCACACCCCATAGAGTGCTTCAAGTCTTCCCCGGTAGATGCCGTCTTGGTTATGGGAGAAGGGCGGAAGTAGGTGTAAGCCGCCGTTCTTTCTTGACATATCCCATTCACGCCCGTTGCCGAGGTGGTCAAGGAGGGATTGGTAATTTTTCTTCGTAATAACCCCGACTTCGCCCACGCCCGAATTAACCATCGCGGAAAGCGGGAAGTCAATCAGTCTGTAACGCCCTCCGAAGAGTACCGAACCCATTGTCCTGCGCCTTGTGAGGTCGTTAATGCTCTCGTCATGGAGGTTTGAAAATATAAGGCCTAATACATTTTTATCGCTCATAATTGCTTCTCCCTCCCCTTAGACATTTTCCGAAATTATTGCCTTGGGCGAAACGGTTTTGCCCTCGGATACTTTTATGCCGTGCCCGACAACTGCAATTCCCCAGTCATCGCGGTTTTTATATTCTGTCGGGTCGGTTCCTACCTTTGCGTTCTTGCCGATTGTAGAATTTTCGCCGACAATTGCGTATTCAACGTCCGCGCCGTCTTCGATAACCGTTCCGGGCATGATAATCGAATAGTTAACCTTCGCGCCCTTGCCGATTTTAACGCCCTCGAAGATTACGGAAAAGTCAACGCTTCCGAATATCTCGCATCCGTCTGTAACCATCGAATTTTCGATAACAGCGTCTTCGCCGATATACTGCGGCGGCATGACGGGGTTCCTCGAATACATCTTCCAGTTCGGGTCGTAAAGATCGATCGGAATGTTCGGGTTAAGGAGGTCCATATTCGCGTCCCAGAGCGAATCGAGGGTTCCGACGTCCTTCCAATAGTCGTCGAACGGATATGCAACCATAACGTTCCCGTCCGCTAACATATTCGGGATAATATTCTTCCCGAAATCCTTCTCTTGGTCGGGGTCTGCTTCGTTTTCAATGAGGGCTTTCTTAAGCTTATCCCAGTTGAAGATATAAATCCCCATTGAAGCAAGGGTTGACTTCGGGTTCTTGGGTTTCTCCTCGAATTTTGTGATAAACCCTTCCTCGTTCGCGGTCATAATCCCGAATCTGGACGCCTCTTCAAGGGGTACGTCAAGCACCGGAATAGTACAGTCCGCATTCTTTGCCTTGTGACATTCAAGCATCTTGTTATAGTCCATCTTATAAACATGGTCGCCCGAAAGCACGACAACATAAGTAGGATTATACCTGTCGATAAAGCTTATATTTTGGTAGATGGCGTTGGCGGAACCCGAGTACCACGACGCGCCGTTTATATTCTGATACGGCGGGAGCGCGTGAACGCCGCCGTGCATCTTGTCAAGGTCCCAAGGCTGCCCGTTGCCGAGGTAATCGTGCAGCACGAGCGGTTGATATTGAGTCAAAACCCCGACGGTATCAATCCCCGAATTAACACAGTTCGACAACGGAAAGTCAATAAGCCTGTATTTCCCGCCGAACGGCACCGCCGGTTTCGCCATGTCTTTTGTTAACGCGTACAGCCTGCTGCCCTGCCCTCCGGCAAGCAGCATCGCAACACATTCTTTCTTTATATACATATCTATTACCCCTCCGATTCGGTCTTTTTAGGTTTGCGGGTTCTCTTCGGCTTCTCCGCAATTACTTCAATTGCTTCAACGATAATTTCTTCCGCCGCTTCCGCTTTTTTTACCGTCTTTTTAACCTTCGGCTTTGCCGGAATGGGCTTAAAGAACATCACCGACAAGCCGGGGATTGTCAGCTCTATCGAATTGTCGTAACCGTGCATGGCGAAGTCTTCGGTCTTAACCTTCTTGTTGTCAACAAAGCCCGTGCCGCCGAATTTTGGGTCTTCCGATGAGAAAACCTGTTCGTAACTGCCTTCTATCGGTACGCCGATTCGATAATTTTTCCTGTCAACCGGTACGAAGTTGCAGACGGCAACAATCTCATTGCCCCGCTCGTCAATCCGCCTGAATGCAATAATGCTCTGCATATAGTCGTCGTGCGAAATCCACGCGAAACCGTTCCACGAGTCGTCTTGGTTCCAGAGCGGGGAGTTGTCGAGGTAGAATTTATTGAGGGCTTTCGAGAAGTCTAAGATTCCTTTGTGGCTCTTGTCGGAAAGGCAAGCCCAGTCAATCTCTTTCTTCTCGTCCCATTCGGTAACTTGTGCGAATTCGGAGCCCATGAAGGAGAGTTTCTTCCCGGGGTGCGCCATCATGTACGCCATGAAGGCGCGATATGAGGCGAATTTTTGTGTCCAACCTGTCCCGCTCATCTTGTTGACAAGCGATGCCTTGCCGTGGACAACTTCGTCGTGCGAAATCGGCAGGATGTAGTTTTCGGAGAAACTGTAGAAGAAGCTGAATGTGAGTTTGTTGTGGTTATTCGCCCTGTAGATGGGGTCCATCTTCATGTAGTCTAAGACGTCGTTCATCCAGCCCATGTTCCACTTGAAGTTAAAGCCGAGTCCGCCGACGTCAACGGGTTTTGTTACGAGCGGCCACGCGGTCGATTCTTCCGCAACCATGAGAACATTCGGGTTTCGGGCGAAAACGGCGGTGTTGAGCTTTCGTAAGAAGTCGATTGCCTCATAGCATTCATGCCCGCCGTCCTTGTTCGGGCGCCACTCGCGCCTGTCATAGTCAAGGTAGAGCATCGAAGCAACCGCATCAACCCTAAGCCCGTCGATATGGTATTTTTCGAGCCAATAGAGCGCGTTTGAAACAAGGAAGCTTACAACCTCCGGCTTGCCGAAGTCGAAAACGTGAGTGCCCCACGAGAGGTGATCTTTCTTTAAGGGGTCGGCGTATTCATAGAGGCAGGAGCCGTCGAATTCGTAAAGCCCCGCCGCGTCTTTCGGGAAATGCCCGGGAACCCAATCGAGGATAACTCCGATTCCCGCATTGTGAAAAAGGTCTATCATCTTCATGAAGTCGAAGGGTGTGCCATACCGTGAGGTCGGCGCAAAATATCCGATAATCTGGTAGCCCCAAGAGCCGTCGAAGGGGTATTCCGCAAGCGGCATTAGTTCAAGATGCGTGTAACCCATCTCTTTAAGATAGGGGATAATCTCTTCGGCGAACTTGACGTAATCGAACGGCGAGCCGTCTTCATACTGCCGCCAAGAGCCGAGGTTCGCTTCATAGATGTTCATCGGGGACTTATAGACGTTAATATCCGATTTTTTCTTCAAGAATCCGGCATCTGTCCATTTATAATCGGATATGTCGAAGAATTTTGTTGCTGTTCCGGGGCGGGTTTCCATATGTGTTCCGAAGGGGTCGGCTTTATTCACAACGCTTCTGTGCGAAGTTTCGATCGAATATTTATACTGGAAGAACTGCTTTACGTCGGGGAGGAACACTTCCCAAACCGATTCGTCCGAAAGGCGTTCCATCGGTGTCTTGTCGCGGTCCCATTCGTTAAAATCGCCGACGAGCGAAACGGATTTCGCATTCGGTGCCCAAACCCTGAAATAGACGCCGTTCTTTCCGTCTTTTTTGCCCTTATGCGCTCCGAAAAAATCGCCCAAGTCGAAATTTGTTCCCTCATGAAAGATATGCAGCGGAAACTCGTATTCTTTCGGCATTATTTTAACTTCTGCAACTTCCGCGGGCTTCATATTTTTAGCCGCGCCTGTTTTAGATTCTTTTAAATTATCCATGGCAATCACTCCCGAAGCTCTAACATAATTGTCAGTATCTTTTCTGTTTAATTTTTCTTACTTTTTTGCTAATTTTATTATAACAGCTATTTCAAGCAATTACAATAGCTTTTGTTAATTTTCAATAGTTTTGCATGAAAGAAATTTTCAAATTAGTATATATTGCCGAAACATATGTTTGAATTTTAATCAACTGCAACGAAAAATATTGTTTTATCGTCAGTTCTGCTGCCCTCGGAGCAGTTTCTGTCATTTTCTGCTGAAATTTTCGCCGCACTGTCGGGGGAGATACCGCTCGTGAGGAGCATTTCGCGGAGCTTCGGGTAACACTCCTCGGTTATTCCGTCGGAAAAGAGGGCGATTTTGTCGCCTTCAGCGATGCGGAAGGTGAAACTGTCGGGCTCGTTGTCGCACAGAATTCCGGCGGGAAGGCTTGTCCCCGAAAATTCGCGGGTTACGCCCGAAACGGCGGCGATTGTCCTTGCCGCGCCCATCTTATAGAGGTTAACCTTTCCGGAATAGAGGTTTAGCATGAGAATATCGGCGGTCGCGGTCGTCTCGTCGGAGGACTTTATTTCAAGCGCAAGATTCACGAATCGGAGGGTATTTTGCGGGTCTGCGCCGCCCTCTAAAAGCTCGGTTATGAGCGAGACCGTCATTGCGGACTCAACCGCCGCTCGCGCTCCGCTCCCCATACCGTCCGATATTATGAAAGCAACATTCCCGAAACCGTCTTCAAACACTGCGTGGGAATCGCCGCTGTAGCCCTCTGAGAGGTCCTCGGGTGCGGGGGTATCGAAGATGCCGTAAGCCAGTTCGAATTTGTATTCCTCGGAGTATACATATCTGTATTTATACAGCAAGGAGTCGGAGTTTCCGGAATAATTATCAACGGATTTACCGACGAAATGTCCGTCGGCGAAACCTCCGCCTAATTGCCCGCCTAATTGTCCGCCGTATTGACTGCCCGATTTTGTGCCGGTCTGTCCCCATTTAATCCGCTCCTTGAAAGGCTTTTCGCGGAATTTTTTTGAAATTTTACTGCTTAAAAAGCGGGTTATTCTTTCCGATGTCCTGCCGTCAAGCTCGCTTGAAACCAAAATCTCGGCGTGGTAGTTTTTATCGGCGTCAAAGCCGCAGTTTACAACCGCCTTCTTTGCCCCCGTTTCGAGAAGGCTTTTTATGAAGAGCGACGTTTGCGGGTCGGGCGACGTAATTATTCCTGCCCCTGCGCTTTCAAAAAGCTTTCTTGTCACGTCCATTTCGCGGATAGTTATCTCTTCGATTTGCCCGGAATTTATCCCGCTGTTTTGTATATATTTATAATAATTATACTCTTTGTTAATATCTTTCGCTATAATATCCTTATAAAGACAACCGTTTATATGGAGTTCGGCGGGGGTTAAAAAACCGTTCTGCTTTAGATATTCTGTATAAATATTACATTCGCGGTTAAAATGCTTCGGGTTTTTCATGACACAATTTTCAAAATCGGGGCAATTTTCACATACTTTTGTGAAAACGTTTGCAAAATCAATGCTGTTATTTTTTCCGTTTAATGCCTGATTATTCAAGACAGAGGCGGCGCGGTCGATTTTTTCGACAATTCGCCCGAACGCACTCGAAAATCGCTTTATCCTATA
>JAISGY010000028.1 GCA_031262835.1 Ruminococcus sp. | reverse complement strand
GACCAACGAGGATGATAAATTCCTTATCCCTGATTTCGAGGTTGAAGTCGGAAACCGCAACCACGCCTCCGGGATATTTTTTGTAAATATTCTTAAGCGACAAACTTGCCATTTTAGATTTTCCTCCCGATATATTTTATAGCGTGAATCACGCATTAATAGGTATAGGACTATAATCTCTAATATATATAATAACAGATTTACGCCGTAAAGACAAGTGGGAAAATAACTAAACTTTTAGCGATACTATTATTAATGTTGACTAAATAGGTAAAAAATACTACAAAATCATTAACTGTTTTTTATGCAATTTGACAAGCAGTATTCTGTTACGGTAATTTTATCCCGAATTCAGCGGAATATCCGTGACAAGTCTTTTTCCGAAAGCCTTAAAATTTCGCCGGGAGATAACGTTTCGGGGAGCGATAAACCGCCGGTTTTTATGCGGCGAAGGTACAAAACTTCATTGTCAACAGCTTCAAACATTCGCTTAATCTGGTGATACATACCCTCGGTTATTGTAACAAAAGCATCAACGCCCGACCGCTCAATCTTTGCGGGGCGGCAGACGTCGCCGCCGTCGATTCTAAGCCCGCTTTCAAAGGCTTTGATGTCGGCATCGGTTACGGGGTTTTTGGGGCGGACAAGATAAGTTTTCGCAAGGTGCTTTGCGGGAGCAATAATACGATGAACGAAATCGCCGTCGTCGGATAGGAGGAGCATACCTTCGGTGTCTTTATCGAGCCGCCCGCAAACTGAAATGTTACGACGGGAGTATTTTTCGGGAAGAAGGTTAAAAACGCTGTCGGGGCGGTTTCTTTCACAAACGTAACCGGCGGGCTTGTTCATTAAAAGATATACGAATTCCGAACCGTCAATAGCTTCACCGTCAAGAGTTATGACGCCGCTGTCTATTTTTATTGCAGGATTTTTTACAACAACGCCGTCAACTGCAACGCGCCCGGCTTTTATTGCGCTGACAGCGGCGGAGCGCGATATTCCCGCATACGTGACGTATTTATCAAGTCGCATTTGAACCTCAACAAAAAAAGCCCGTGGGGGGCAACGTGTAACTTAAATTTGGCACCGGAAGCTGCTAATCGGATTTGAACCGATGACCTCGTCCTTACCAAGGACGCGCTCTGCCGACTGAGCTATAGCAGCAAATTAACGTTGTAAACGCAGATTCGCAACGTTAATATTATATCGTATTTTTGAGGGATAGTCAAGAGATTTTGGAGAATTTACAGAAAATTAATAATTGCGAAGCTTATAGATATTGTTTTAACTTAGCGAGCAGTACACGCATATCGAGCGGCTTAATTATATGGTCGTTCATGCCGGCTTGCTTGGAGGTTTTTATGTCTTCGGCGAAGGCGTTGGCGGAGAGGGCGAGGATGGGGATTTTTGAAGCGTCGGGACGGTCTAAGGCGCGGATTTTCGCGGTTGCGGCGAGACCGTTGAGGACGGGCATACGGATATCCATGAGGATTGCGTCGTAGTAGCCGGGCGCAGACGCAGAGAAGGTTTTGAGGGCAATTTCGCCGTTTGCCGCGCCGGTTACAACTAAGCCGGCTTTTTCGAGGAGAGTGCGGGCGATTTCCATGTTGAGTTCGTCGTCTTCGGCGATTAGGATACGCCTGCCGTTCAGGTTAACTTCGCGGTCGGAGGATTTTTTTGTTTCGGCGGAGGTGTCGCCGCTTACGACTACGGGGATAGTGAATGTGAAGGTTGTGCCCTCACCGAGGACGCTTTCGACGTTAATTTCGCCGCCCATGAGGGATATATAATTGCCGGAGATGGGGAGCCCGAGACCTGTACCGCCGTATTGGCGGGCTGTGGTTTCGTCGGCTTGCTCGAAGGGCTCGAAAATCTTTTTGAGGCGGTCGTTGCGGATGCCTATGCCTGTGTCGGCGACGACGAATGTTAAAGTGCCGTGTCCGCTCGCGTCGGGCTCGGTCATAGAGACTTTGAGGGTTATCTTGCCGCCGGCGGGGGTGAACTTAACGGCGTTGCCGAGAAGGTTAAGAAGAATCTGATTCAGCTTTAGTATATCGGTTTTTAGTTTGCGGTGCCCAACGCTATCTTCGATGGTATAGGTAACGCCCTTCGCTTCGCACTGGGTGCCAATAATACTTTGAAGCCCTAAAATAATCTCGTCGAGGTCGGCATCGGTAATTTCGACATGAGTTTTTCCGCTCTCAATTCGCGACATATCAAGGATATCGTTAATGAGGGTCAGGAGATATTTTGCGGAATATTCAATCTTCTTAAGATAACTTTGCTGGGCTGGGGAGGCATCGGTATCGCCGAGCGCGATTTCGGTCATACCGAGGATAGCGTTCATCGGCGTGCGGATTTCGTGGGACATCTTCGATAAGAATTCGGATTTTGCGCGGCTCTCGCGGGTTGAACGCTGTTTCGACATGAACGCCGAAAGGAGCTTGACAATAGACTTGAGCGGTTCGTAATCACATTCGGCAAGAACATCATCGTCAGCCTCAAAAGCAACACACCCGATAAAAGTTTCGCCCGCCGGACAGGGGATAACAGCGGCGGCAACGCCCTCGGAAAGGTTTAACCCGTCCGATAGAATCCTCGGAGCATCTTTGCTGTTTCTGTCGATAATCATGTAGTCCATGCCCTGCATATAGCCGTCGAAGTTGTTGCGGTCGAAGCTGTTGACCCCCGCGCTGTAGTAAGGACCGCTGTATACGCCGTCTTTTTTCCATCTCCAAGCGCAGCCGAAAGTGCCAGTGCTTGTATCGAACATGAAAACCTTAACCGCATTGAAATTAAACTGACTGCCGAGACGGGTAATTAATATCTGTACCGCCGATTTCATATCGGCAGTTTTTTCCAAAATGTTAAACGCGAAGGTGTTAAGATCGCGGGAGTCGATGCTGTAGTCGTCGATTACGCGAATATCGGATAAAATCTTGTTGATGTCTTCGTTTTCGGTAAAATCGTAATCATTTTCAACATCGCTGTAAAACTGAACGGAGAAGGAGTTCGGGTTTCCTGCTTCCGAATCGGAAAGGTGCCTTGAAGGCAGACGCTTAAAAGCCGCCGCCGCCGCAATCTCTGCATTTTGCCTTGCAATAGCGATAAAACGGGCGGTGTCGTTGAAATAAACACCCGCGCAAAGCGAGATATTTTCCGTCTCTTCGTCCGATAAAAGCAGACTCCCGACCGTATCAATAAGGCTATACAGTTTCGCCTTAATATCAGCGGTTACAAGGCCCTCGTCGGAAGCCGGGCAGGGGATAATCATAAAAAACTCGTTTGTACATTCGCGCGTGATTATTATGTTCCCGCCGAAAATTTCGGTGATACGCCTTGCGGTTTCGGTTATGAGCGCGTCTGAATAGAACCGCCCGTATTTTTCGGTGTAATACCAGTAGTTTTCGACAAATATAAGTACAGCGAAATATTCTTCCGCCCTTGTCTCAGCCAAGAAGTCACGGATAGCAACTGTCGTAAATTCGGGGCGAAGGAAGCCGGTAGTCTTATCCATACGGCTGTCGCGGATTGTCGAAAGTTCTTTTTTCTTCTCTTCGGTAATGTCGCGGAGACAGGCGATTGTGCGGAGGAGTTTACCTGTTTTCGAGTCGTAGATGTGGTTCGGTTTACCGGTGATATAGCGATACGGACCGACCTCCGAGGGGGAAAGTTCGTTGTCGATGACACGCACCGTAATTACTTCGGAAGACTGACCGCGCAGAAATTTCATTACCGTCGAAATATCCTCGCGGACGCAGTATTCGCCGTTTGCAAGATGTTCGATAAAATGTTCGGTTTCGCTATGTAGGACGCTGTTTTCAATCGTCTGTTCGTCTTCGGAAAGAGAGGTCCCCTCCGCAAGGGTGTCGAGATACAGCACATCTGTTAACGCATTATAGTCAAAGAAGGTTCCGTCCGAATTTATCAGCGCGATATAATACCGCCGTCTCTCTTCTTCAAGCTCGGAAATGTTTTCCTTAAACCGCATACTTGACTCATGAAGACGCTCCGAAAGTCTGTAAATTTCAACGGTACCGTCGTCAATAACGGGGATAATGTCTTCATCGTTATTGACGCTGTCAACAATCTTAACAAGCCCTTTTGAAAGGGTTCTCGAAATAAACGCGGCGACAACGAGCGTTGCAGTCAGCGCGATTGCAATTATCAAGATGAGCTGTGAAACAAGCCGCCTTGAAAGTTCAAATACGGAAGCCTCATCGCCGACCGCGACAAGCCCCCAGCGTGTCCCGTTATAGGGCGAGTCTGCGGGATAGATTGGGATATCGTGTACGGTGCTGACCGAAGGGTTCCCGACGTAGGTTAGGGAGTCGGAGTAATAAAGGTCCTTGTAATCGGCACTCGGCGTAAGCGTAACCGCCGCTCCGGGCGGGTACATTATATTTTTGCTGTCGAAGGTGTACTTCGGAACAAGTGTAATATCCGGACGCCGCTCAAGAGCGTCGAAAGGATTCTCGGTGAATTCGGTCTGTACATTGTCCATAAGCTCCGAATTCTCGCCGTCCAAAGCGGAATACGAAGCAACCATCAGCGAGATGTTGTCAAACCGCATATCAAGCTCTAAAATATCGGAAGTCATAAAGACAATACCGAAAGAACCGACAACAGTCCCGTCAACCACAAGCGGCACGGCAACGGGTGTGAAGGCATCGGAGATGCCGTGTTCACGAAGATAGAACGGAAAGCCCCAGTATATCCAGTCGTTAATATCGTCAATTTCAATCCCCGATGCAGCCTTCATCGGCTCATACATCCAGTCGAGAGCGGTTACACCGGCAGCGTATAAAAAGTCCTGCCGCCAGTTAACGGATTTTGTAATGCCGCCCGCCCTGATAGAATCCTCATCGCCGCGAAGAGCAACAAGCTCGTTTTTCTGCCCTGTCGGAGGGTGGTAAAAAAACAAACCGGGATAGGAGCCGTCAACGTCCGGGTCGGGCATACCGCTTTCGGGGGAGAGAATCAAGAACCCCCCGGCAGCATTGTTTTCTTTTATTAAGACAGTAAGGTTAGCGACAACCTCGGCGGTAAACTTCGACTTAAGTTCGGGGTCGTTCATGAAGGCTTCCATGTCGACACCGTTTTGCCGCATGACGCTTTGCATATCGGACGCCGCCGCCTGTGCGAAGGGGGCGAAGCTCGGATTGACCTCTTTTACTCTTCCGTCAATGAGAGAAACGGCGGTCAGGAGGGTGTTTTCAAAACGGGTTTCAGCGGCGCGGTTAATGTCCCTCGGCGTGCCGGAGAGGAAGACAATAAGCGCGAAAAGGACAGCCTGTGTAACCGAAGCAAGAATAAGAGGAACGAGTATTTTATAGAATAAACGTCGTCTTTTCATATGTAAAACACCGCCCCTTTTCATAGCGTTAATACCCTTCTTTATACATCTTAACACATTTCGTAAAAAAATGCAATAGTTTTTTTCAAAAATTGTTCACTTTTTATCAATGTTTTCAGAAAAAAACTGCTCGTATGTCCTATACGAGCAGTCGGCTTTATATTAACCTTGCGAGGGGGGGAATCACCCCACCGGGTTGTAGATTTTTCTTATGCACCTTGTGAGGGTGACGAATTCGAGGGGTTTTGAGAGGAAGCCGGAGAAGCCGCTTTGCATGAAGAATTTTTCGGCGGAGTTTGCGGCGTTGGCGGTTAGGGCGATAATCGGAAGATTTTTGTAGTGTTCGTTTATTGCGCGGATTTTAAGCATTGCTTCAACGCCGTCCATTTCGGGCATCATGTGGTCCATGAAGATAACGTCATATTCTTTTTCGGTGCATAGTTCTATCGACTCCGCGCCGGATAAAGCCGTGTCGGCTTTAATGTCGAAAGCTTCAAGCATGGTCGCCGCAATCTGTAGGTTGATTTCGATATCGTCAACGATAAGAACACGAAGACCGGCTGCCGAGAAAATCTCGTCATCGGGGGCTTCGGCAGGAACAACGGGGTCGGCGTGGACATAGGGAATCTTCATTATGAAGGTCGAACCTTTTCCGTATTCGCTCTCGAGTTCGAGCGAGCCGCCCATTAACGCGCAGTATTTGAAGCTTATGGGCATACCGAGCCCGGTGCCTTGAACCGAACGGTTCTGCATGAGGTCGAAACGTTCAAAGGGGGAGAAGACTTTCGGCAAATCTTCTTTCTTTATCCCGATACCTGTGTCGGAAAGGCGGAAGACAAGGAATTTCCCCTCTAAGGACGCGGCAAGGGTTGCGCCGCCGGTCTTGGTGTATTTCGCAGCGTTTGAAATTATATTCGTAGCAGCTTGGCGGACGCGTTGTTCGTCCCCGAAAACCCAAACAGGAAGGTTATCGGACTTGACGATATGGTAATAAAGGTCCTTTTCGGCAAAAATCCGTTCGTAGGAGTTGTAGAGGTGGTCAAGCATCGAGTAGAGGTTGTATGGCGCGTTTATAATATCGGTCTTCCCGGATTCAACCTTTGAAAAATCGAGAATATCGTTAATAATCCCGAGAAGGGCGTCCGCGCTTTTTTTCATGTCAACGAGGTATTTAAACTGCTTATCGTCAAGTTCTGTCCGCGCAAGAAGCTCGTTAAGCCCGATAACCGCGTTCATTGGTGTCCTTATCTCGTGGGACATTGCGGCAAGGAAGGCTGATTTTGCAATATTCGCGCTTTCGGCTGCGGTTTTTTGCTCTTCAAGTTCGGTGCTGTCGCTGACTACGGCAATGTAACATTCGTCGAAATTGTCCGAGGCAGGTATGCGATTAAATTCAAAGAGGTAGTATCTCATTCCCGTCGCAAGTTTTAGGTATTGGTAGTAACGGATAGGCTCGCCGGAGGTTAATGTTTTAACGTAATTTTCGTGAATATGTTCGGCTTCTTCGGGAGATAGGGTGTCGGTAAGTACGTCTTTGTAATGCCGCCCGATAACATAGCCGTAATTTTTAAGCCCGAGCGCGGTTAGAAAGCTGCGGGTAACAAGCTGATAAATCCCGTATTTGTCGGTTACGGCAATAATTACGGGGGACTTTTCGAGAAGGATATTGGTGTACGCTTCCTGACGTTTCTTTTGAACGGTTATAGCCTGTTCTAAAGCCTCTTTTTCGCGAAGGAGCGAAGTAAACTTCGCAAGCTGTGTTTTTGTAAGACGCAGTTCACGTTCAAGTTTTATTATCTCAGGGTTTTGCAGTTGTTCTGACATAATTTTTCACTCAAAAAATAAATTTACTATATTAAACATATACAATATGACTGGTTAAAAAGACGGTTGACAGGCTTTTCGGGGGTTGAGGCGTTTGAGGGACAGAATTCGCCGCCCGCGTACGCGAGTATAAAGGGGATATCGCCGAGCTCGTCGCGAAGCATCTTTTCGCCGTCATGCGTCTGGGAACCCAAAACTATATGGCGTGTCTCGCATGATATAACTATCGCAACATGAGCATCGGGGTTATCGGCAATAAACTTTCTTGTTATCTCCGCCGAAGCATCGATAATGCCTCTTCGTTCAAACATCGCGATAGAAACGGTTGCGCCGGTCGTAACCCTTCCGCCGACAAAGAGGTGGTGATCAGGAGTTAAGTACATCATCGAACGCCCGTATGTGTCGCCGTCGCCGTCATCGACAATCATAACCGCACTGCTGATTGCGTTTTCTTTCGAGCCGGTAAGGTTGAAGCCGAGACGTTCTAAAAACTCGGTTACAGGGCGGCCGTTAAGGCTGATTATTTCATTGCCCTTCGATTCGGTAATAATCGCGGTGTTATCAAGATAAAGGTCTTTGGTAACAACCGTCGTCGCAAAATGCGGGGCAACATTGCCCTTAAGGAAGAGGAAAACTCCTCTGTCGCGGTATGCCTGTCCTTTTGCGATAACGAAGCAGTTTTCGATGTAGGTGGGACTGTCGTCAACGGAAAAACCGCCGATAATCTGCGCACCGGTTTCCTTCGTTGCCGCGTCTATCATTGCTTCCGTGTCGGTCAGAAGCAGATGCGGGAGGAATAAAAACCCCATTTTCTGTTTACCGATATCACCGAGGCTTTTATTACAAAGATCGGCAGCGTCCTTTTCCGGGGACAGCGGTTCGGTTAAAATCGGGGTAAATTCAATATCGTCGGAGCTGACGATTAAGAGAACGAGACGAAAGTCGCCCTTTGCGTAGAATATCTTTTCCTTGTTGGTCCTGTTAAACCCGGCAAGGGTGGTTGAATACCCTACAACCGGGAACGGAAGGTGTTTTGCAACATATTCGGCAACGCCCGAAAAGACGAAGTCGTAGTGGCAAAACATGAAACCTACAGTGCTTTTATGTAAATCACCGTGCGCAGCAATCTGCTCTGAAATACTGTCAAAAGCGGCTTCTTTGTCGTCCGGCTCTGATGTACGTGCGGTGATTACCTTCATTCGATTACCTCAGTTTAATCAGCATACAAATCTATACTATGGTATTTTAACATATAAAAGAGAAGAGCGTATTGCATATTTATGAACAAATACAAAACAATCTTAAAAATGTTAAAATCTCAAACCATTATAGCGTATTATACGCGAAAACGGAATACTAAATACTAACCGCATTTTTTAATAACCTTCGCGGGGCATTTTTCCGCGCAGAGTCCGCAGGAGGTGCATTTTTCGTAATCAATCCGCGCTAAGTTGTCGTTAACCTTAATCGCACCGGAGGGGCAGGCTTTCTCACACAGTCTGCAACCGATACAACCCGCCTTGCAGGACCCCCGGACAATCTTTCCCGCGTCATAGGAGGAACAAAGTACGTCGTAGTCGAAACCGAGCGGGCGAAGCGCAATAAGCCTGTTCGGACATTCCCTCGTACAGATTCCGCAGCCCACGCATCTTAACCTGTCAATCTTCGCAAGACCGTCGACTATCGAGATAGCGCGTTCCGGGCAGACATTCACGCAGTCCCCGAACGCAAGGCAACCGTAAGAACAGCTCTCTGAACCGTTATAGAAACTGTTCGCCGCCTTACAGCTTTGGATTCCGCGGTAGTTGAATTTATTCGAGGTTGCGGTCCTGTCGCCGCTGCAATGGACAATCGCAGTCATCGGTACAACCGTCCCCGCCTCGATTCCGAGAATCTTCCCGACATCATCGGCGGCTTCCTGTCCGCCCGGCTTGCAAAGGTTAACAGGCACTTTGCCCTCCCCGGCAACCGCCGCTTCGGCGTAATCCGAACAGCCCGCATATCCGCAGGCACCGCAGTTTATCCCCGGCAAAACCGCCGTTACCGCCTCTACCCTCTCGTCGGTCTTTACTTCAAACAGCTTAGAAAAAACTGTCAGCAACACCCCCGCGAAAAGCCCGAGCCCGGCGAAAATCAATATAGTATACATAAATTTCCTTTATTGTAAGAGTGAAGTAAACCCCATGAAGGACACCGAGACAATTGCGGCGGCTACAAGGGTTGAGGGAACGCCGATAAACGCTTTCGGGATATTTGAAGTTTCAATACGGCTTCGTACCGACGCGAAGATGATAAGCGCGACGGTAAAGCCCAAGCCCCCGCCGAGGGCGTTTACGAACGACTGGATAAAATTGTAACCCTCGTCGGTGTTGAGGATTGTTATCCCCAAGACCGCGCAGTTTGTTGTAATGAGCGGAAGATATACTCCGAGTGACTTATAAAGCGGAGGAATTTTTTTCTTTATTATCATCTCGACAAGCTGTACGAACGTCGCGATAAGGAGGATAAACGCGACCGTTTTCAAGTAGTCTACCCCAAGCGGAACGAGGATAAAGGTGTAGATGGGATAGGTACAGATTGTCGCGCAGACCATGACGAATATTACCGCAAGCCCCATACCGATTGCGGAGTCGTATTTTTTCGATACCCCGAGGAAAGGACAGATGCCCATGAACCGTACAAGCACCATATTTTCGGTGAGCATGGAGGTTAAAAGAATTACAAGCAGAAGTTTCAAGTTTTACCCTCCCTCCTTGCAGTTAATACAGTCGGAAGCAATGGGACAAGCCGCACAGCCGACCTTTGCGGGTGGTTTTCGTTTCGTGAATTTGTAAACAACGGCAATAATTATACCGAGGGTAAAGAACCCACCCGCCGGCATAACGAATATCGGGAAGACGAGGGGGAGATGCAGATCAATTCCGAAAAATTGCCCCGAGCCCAAGATTTCGCGCACAGCCCCCATTGCAAAGAGCGCGCAGGTGAATCCAAGCCCCATGCCGAGCCCGTCGAGAGCGGAGCGAAGGAGACTGTTTTTCGAGGCAAAAGCCTCCGCCCGCCCGAGGATAATGCAGTTAACGGCAATCAGCGAGAGGAAGATGCCGAGGCGGGAATGAAGCGCGGGGATATAAGCCTTGAGGATAAAGTCGGTGAGGGTTACGAAGGTTGTTATAACAACGATAAAACAGGGTAGCCGCACCGTCCCCGGGATAACCTTGCGGAGCGCGGAGATAACGATGTTTGAACAAAGGAGGACAAACGTCGTCGCAAGCCCCATTCCGATACCGTTAGAAGCCATGGTTGTTACGGCGAGCGTCGGGCACATTCCGAGCAGCATGACAAGCGTCGGATTCTCGACCACAAAGCCTTTTAACAAGGCGTAAATATTACTTTTCTTATCCAATGTGCACCTCTCTGTAGGCGGTTACGGCAAGTTTTACCGCGTCAAAAACGCCGTTTGAAGAAAGCGTTGCGCCGGTTATCGCGTCCCACTCGAAACTTGCGGGCACTTCCGGCTGTGAAGCTTTTAACGCCTCAAGTTCCTCTTTTGACTTTGCGAAACGAACCTTGTAAACCGTCTCGTCAGGGGTCACAGGAGCAGGGACTTCATCAATGGTAAACCCGATAAATTGCCCCATGAATTCGGGGCTGTCGGTTTTTGTACCGAGCCCGGGTGTTTCGGAGGATTCGAGGGTAACTATCCCCTTAACCGCACCCGCGCTGTCGAGGCCTATAAGAAGGGTTAAGCCTTCCTTGTTGTAACCGTTCGATACTATTATAAATGCGTAATCTCCCCCGTCACCGCGAAGCGACATATTAACGTAAGCCGTCTCGGAACCGCCAAGCGGCGTGTCGTAAACGGTAAATTCTTCCGTGTCGCCGTAAATTCCGGCAAGAGCAGCCTTTATCTCCGGCGTAACGTTCCCGGCTTCGTCAACCGCCGTGAGGTCGTGTACGAAAACAAGGAGCAGAGCCGATACCGCGCAGATTATAAGGAGGGTTATTGCAGGAATTGCCTTTTTTATAAATTTCATTTTGTCACCTCCGGCTTTCTGCTTCCGAGAGGGTGAGTTAATACAATATCGTCAATAAGAGGCGTGAGGAGGTTCATAAGCAGGATTGAGAAGGAGACACCCTCCGGCATCTTCGTAAAAAAGCGAATTACAAATGTAATAAGTCCGCAGCCGATACCGAAGATAAGCTTTCCGCGCTCAGTCAGCGGCGAGGTTGTGTAGTCGGTCGCCATGAAGAACGCCCCGATCATCAGTCCTCCCGCTAAGGTGTAATATATCGCCTCATCTATACTGCCCGTATAAATAAGCGTAAGCACAAAAACCGTCCCGATATAGGCAAGCGGGATAGTCGGCGTAATAATCCGAAAAGCCATCAGCCCTACCGCCCCGATAATAAGCGCGAGGGCGCAGGTTTCGCCGATACAGCCGCCTGTCGTCCCGAAAAGCATATCGGTGAAGGTAAAGGGGAGGACCTTATCGGTTCCGGCAATGAGAAAGTCAGCGGAAAGCGGCGTCGGAGCCGTTATCGCGTCGAATTTGAGGAAGTTGTCTACCGGCTCTGCGTAACTTCCCATCTGCGCGGCAAAGCAAACCGCCAGTATTATCCTTGCGGAAATGGCGGGGTTGGCGAAATTTTGCCCGATGCCCCCGAACAGCCCCTTAACTATTACAACCGCGCAAAACGCCCCGATAACAGGGATATAGAGCGGAACGGTCGACGACAGGTTCATTCCGAGAAGAAGCCCGGTAAGGAGTGCCGAAAGGTCTCCGATAGTTTGCGGACGTTTTGTAATAAGGTTAAATATAGCCTCAAAAACCACCGAACAGAGCATGGTTATCAGTAACACAAGAGCGGCGCGCCAACCGAATATGATACAGCCGGCAACAGCGGCGGGGGCAAGCGCGATTATAACGGCAAGCATGACATTTTTCGTACTGTTCTTGCCGCGAAGATGCGGGGAGGGCGCGACGGTAAGCAGATCGTTCATTTATTTTTTCCTTAAAAGCTCTTTTGCAAGCAGATTTGTTTCGGTGAGCGGGCGATTTGCCGGGCAAACATAGGAACAACACCCGCAGTTCATGCAAAGGGGGAGCTTTAATTTCGCTAAAAGCTTCGTGTCCTTAACCTTATAAGCAGTCTCAAACCGCATCGGGAGCAGGTTTAGGGGGCAAGCTCTCGAACAGGTCCCGCAGCGGATACAGGCGATAGGCTCCGTCAAAGCGGCATCGGTGTTAAACGCCAAAATCGCGTTGGTGCTTTTGAGGACCGGCTGTTCGGGGGAATAGATAGGCACCCCCATCATCGGTCCGCCATAGAGGAGCGTTTTAACATTCTCCGCCCCGGCGAATTCGAGGAGCTCCGCGACGGGCGTCCCGATAAGGACGTTATAATTCCCGCGGTTTTTCGTCAACGCTGTCCCGTCGAGGGTTAAGCGCTTCGAGGTGAGGGGTAGACCGGTTTTGCAGTATTTTGAAATAAAACTAACCGTCGATACATTTAAGACAAGCACTCCGGCGTTCGAGGGAAGTTGCCCCTCCATAACGACGCGCCCGGTGGTTTTATAGATGATAACCTTCTCCGCGCCCTGCGGGTAGAGCGACGGCAGAACCTTAATTTCAATATCGCTATCGGCGGCGGTCTTTTCCCGCATGAGGGCAATTGCCTCTTTTTTATTGTCCTCAATCCCGATAACACACCGCGCAATGCCCAGATATTTCATGCAAAGTTTAATGCCGGAAAGCACGTCTTCGGTGTCTTCGATAAAACATCTGCTGTCGGAAGTAATGTACGGCTCACATTCCGCGCCGTTGATAACGAGCGTGTCAATCGGAGTCTTCTTTTCGTCGAAAGAGAGCTTAACATGGGTCGGGAAAGCCGCCCCGCCAAGCCCCGTAAGCCCCGATTCGCGGACGGCTAAGATAAAGGAAGCCTTGTCCGTAATTTCGGGCGGTCGGACCTCCTCAAAGAGGGTCTGCTCACCGTCGGGACGGATTGTAACCGCCTTGCAGCGCGAACCGTTCGGGTTAAGGTAGTCCGAAATGTCGATAACGTCGCCGGAAACGGGGGAGTGGATAGGCGCAGACATAAACGAGTCGGCACTGCCTATCTTTTGCCCGACAAAAACCTTGTCGTCCTTTTTTAGGTAGAGATTCGGAACAGCCCCCATAGCCTGTGCCATAGGGATTCTGATGAGTTTCGGTAAACCGAAATCAACCGTTTTGCTGTCCGCTGTGTTTTTGTGGTGAGGAAGCTTAACTCCGCCGAGATTTTTCATATTTCAGCTCTGATTCTTTAGTTTTAATCGCCCTTACGACCGTTCCGAGGATAACACCGGTTAAAATTCCGCTTAAAATCCCCGTGACAAGGAGGAAGGGCGCATAGTAGAATACGTAAACGCTTTTTGTAATAATACTTGATAGGACAAGCTGTCCGATAATGTGTGAAATCGCCGCCGTGACGGAGACAAAAACGTAACTTGAGTCCGTCTTTTTAAGGAGCAGGATTATTACAACAAAGGCAAAAACCCCGCCCGAAAGCGACATAGCCCCCGCGACAACCCCTCTTGTCAAGAGCACAAACCCCGACTTAAGGAGCGTTAAGGTAAGCCCTGTCTTCCCCCCGATGAAGATAACCGCCGTCATAATCGTAATGTTTGAAAGCCCAAGGCGAACCCCTGTCGGGAGGTTTGGAAGCATTGCGGATTCCGCCCACGACAACAGTATCGTTACCGCAAGGAGAATAGCGGTTAATGCAAGGCTTTTGGTATCTTTATACAACTGCATCGTACTCGTTTTCCGTGTCTGTAAGTCTGACAGTAACTCGATTCGGTACACAGACAATCACACCGCCGGTATGTGACGCGAAACCTTGATGTACGCAATCACCGCCGGGGCAATCACTTTTTGTAACGCGAATATCCCCGCCCGAAACCTCGAATTCCATATCCGGTATGCGCGTACCCGTCAGGTCCTCTAAAACAAACCGCCGGTCTGCTCTTAAATCTATCGAATAAACCTGCGCGCCGGTTTCCGTTATAACCGTGATTTCAGCCGCACCCTTGCTGTTATTACCGAGTAGAATTATAACCGTCAAGACCGCTAAAACGATTAATATAAGGACTGCTTCTTTGGGCTTAATTAACCTTTTCAAATTAATCTATAGGAAAAAGTTCCTGATTTCCATACACCTTTCCCGTGTTGTCAATCGCAATGAAAGTGAAACCGTCATATCCCAAAAACGTGTCTAAACCCGCAGTCCCGCGCATGAAGATTAAAGTGGATAAAAAGTCTGACATAATTCCGCCGTCAAGGACATCTGTCGGGACAATTACCGTAACGGCGGCAAGGTCGGTTTTAGCGGGGTATCCCGTTTCAGTGTCTATAATATGCCCGTAACGCTCCCCTTCAATTTCGATGAAGCGTTCAGAGTTGCCCGAAGTTGAGATAAAGACCGCTTCTGTTTCGATGTAGCCGATATAACTCCCGGGGGTTAAAGGGTCTTTTACCGCTGTCTTCCAAAGCTCTCCGCCCGGTTTTTCGCCGTACAGGAGTATGGAACTTTCGGCTGAAATTATCGTGTACTTACTATTCGTTTTAGCGAGCGTTTTGTACGCTTGGTCAAGCGCGTAACCTTTCGCAATCGCGCCGGGGTCATAGAAGCTTTTATCCTCTAAGGCAGCCTGTATCTCTGTTGAAGACGGCAATCCCGACGTCCCTTTCGAGATATTCCAAAGCCGTGTTAACGCGCCGATACGAAAATCAATTTCTTCGCCGTACGTTTCGCGAAGTATTTCGCCCTTCGCGAACATATCCGTTAATAGTGTACTACCGATTTCGTCAAAAGGCTTGTTATAACACTCATCTGCCGCTTCCGAAACCTCCGCTAAAACATCGGTTAACTCATCGGAACTCAAATCGGAATCAATCGTAACGACGGTGTCGAGCAGGAACACAGACTCTGTGTGCCGTCCACAGGCGCAAAGAAGACATAACGCTAAAAACAAGGGAAGGTAACGTACTCCCCTTAAAACGAAATTTTCCACAGTTTATAGTATACATATTAAATGTATATTTGTCAAGTGCCAAGAGCGAAAATTTATGTAAAAAAAACAGGTGAAAGTTTGTGAAAAATCACAAAAATATGCTTGACTATTGGAGATAAAAATAATATAATACTAATATGTCATTGATTTTAGAGCCGCTTAATAAAATTTCCGCGTTTTCGGAAATAAAATCGCTCGTCGCAAGAGGCAACGCCCCTCTTTATGCTTCGGGCTTTGCGCATATTCACAAGGCGCATTTTATCGCGGGGCTTGTCTGTACCTGCCCGGTAATCTTAATTATTTCCGACACAGAGCAGACGGCAAGGCGGCTTTCGGACGATATTAACACCCTTTCCGGGGAGACAATATCGGCAGTCCTTCCGGCGAAGGATTTCGCGTTCATAAATTCCGAAGCTGTCTCCCGCGAATACGAATACGCCGCAATAGGAACGCTGTCTAACCTCATAAAGCGCAATGAACGCCGCGGGAATACCGCCGACGGGCATATTAAAGTTATCTCCGCGTCAGCCGAAGCGGTTATGCAAAATACTATCCCCAAAGACGTTTTGGAAAAAAATACAATTACAATAAAAAACGGCGACATCTTGGACGTTGACGAACTTACGAAAAGGCTTGTCGCGGCGGGTTATACGAGAGCGGAGCGGGTCGAAGGGGTTTCGCAGTTTTCGAGGCGGGGCTCTGTCTTCGACGTTTTCCCCGCTTCCGAGAAGAACCCCGTGCGTTTTGAGTTCTGGGGGGACGAGGTTGACACCGCCGCCTATTTCGATATAGACACCCAACGCCGTACCGGCGACATCGGCGTTATAACAATCCCTCCGGCGCGCTCCGTCCTCTTTGAAAGTACGGAAATTCAAATCGCAAAGATGGAAGCCGCCGCTAAGGCTGTCCGCTCAAAAAAAGCCGAAATTATCCGCGAGCATATTAACCGCGATATACAAACCCTCCGCGACTTCGGCGGCGGGCATATCTTGGGCAATATTGACAAATACTATCCGCTTGCTTACGAAAAGGCTTCGACAATCCTCGATTATCTCCCCGAAAACTCGCTTGTTATTTTTTCGGAGTTTCAAAACTGTTTAACAACCGCGAAGGGCGTCTATTCCCACCACCGGGACGAGACCGCCGCGCTTTACGAGTCGGGCGAACTCTTCCGAATGGGAACAAATGCCGACAAGCACTCCGACAGCTATATTACCGATTTTGAAACCTTCGACAGTCACGCAAACGCTTTCCGAGCAATCTACATGGACGCGTTCACCCGAGGCGGCGGCAGGCAATTCGCCGCCGGTATAAACCTCAACGCCGGTCAGACCGCACCTTGGGGCGGCGAAATAAGGCAGCTTATCGACGACCTCAAAAACTTCTCCGAGCGGGGCTACAGCGTCTTCGTCAGCGCAGGTTCGGACAAGACGCTTCCGATTATACAAAAAGACCTTGCGGAAGAAGGCTTGACGGCGGAAATTATAACCCCTTCGAGCGTTTTTGCGGAGGGCAAAACTTACCTTTTCCCCTCCGCGAAGGGTTTAATAAGCGGCGGTTTCGACTACCCGGACGCGAAAACCGCGTTTATTGCCCAATCAGTCCACGAGCACAGCAAGCGCAGACTTAAGAAGGTCAACAAAAACGAGGAGATAAAGTCCCTTTCGGATATCCGAAAAGGGGATTTAATCGTCCACGCTCTGCACGGTATCGGGCGGTTCGAGGGTATCCGCAAGCTCTCTCTTGAGGGCGTTACGAAGGATTATATTACGATAAAGTACGCGGGAACGGACGTGCTTTACGTCCCAGTAAATCAGCTTGACATTGTTTCAAAATACATCGGTCCGGGCGGGAAGGGTATCGACAACGAGACGGTTAAGCTCAATAAGCTGTCGTCGGACGGTTGGCAGAAGCAGAAGGCAAAGGTAAAAGCCGCAGTCCGCGACATGGCGGACGAACTTATCGCGCTTTACGCAAAACGCAGTCAGACCCCGGGCTATGCGTTCCCGGTTGACGACGACCTTATTAACGATTTTGAGACACGTTTTCCGTTTACCGAAACGGACGACCAGTTAACCTCAACCGCCGAGATTAAGGCGGACATGGAAAAACCGCTGCCGATGGATCGACTTCTATGTGGGGACGTGGGCTTCGGGAAGACAGAGGTAGCATTCCGCGCCGCATTTAAATGTATAGAAGACGGCAAGCAGTGCGCGCTCCTTGCTCCGACGACCGTCCTCGCTTGGCAGCACTACCAGACCGCCCTGAAACGCTTCGAGAGCTTTCCCGTACGGATACAACTGCTGTCAAGATTCCGCACAATCAAGGAACAGAACCTAATCAAGAAAGAGCTTGCGGACGGGCGGATTGACTTCATTATCGGGACGCATATGTTAATTCAAAAGGGCGTGAAGTTCCCGGACTTGGGGCTTGTTATAATCGACGAGGAACAACGTTTCGGCGTTAAGCACAAGGAACAGTTCAAGCAGTATTTCACCGGCGTTGACGTTTTAACACTATCGGCTACACCGATTCCGCGTACGCTCAACATGGCGATGAGCGGCATACGCGATATGAGTGTATTGGAAGAAGCACCAATCGACCGCCACCCCGTCCAGACTTACGTCCTCGAATACGACCTCGGCGTCATAATTCAGGCGATTAACAAGGAACTCCGGCGGGGCGGGCAGGTTTACTATATCCACAATCGAATCGATTCAATAACACTCGCCGCCGCAAGGATTGCCGAGCATATCCCGGAAGCGCGTATTGGAATTGCCCACGGGCGTATGGACGAGGAGGAACTTTCGGAGGTTTGGCAGAAGCTTGTCGAACACGAAATTGACGTTCTTGTCTGCACAACCCTGATTGAAACAGGCGTTGACGTCCCTAACTGCAACACCCTCATAATCGAAGACGCCGACAGATTCGGTTTGTCACAACTTTACCAGCTTCGCGGACGTGTCGGGAGAAGCTCAAGAAGGGCATTTGCCTACTTCACATTCCGCCGCGGAAAAGCCCTAACCGAAATTGCCGCAAAACGCCTCGACGCAATCCGCGAGTTTACCCAATTCGGGAGCGGTTTTCGTATCGCAATGCGCGACCTTGAAATACGCGGCGCAGGTTCGCTCTTAGGGGCAAGGCAGCACGGGCATATGGAGTCGGTAGGTTACGATATGTACCTTCAAATCCTTTCGGAGGTTATGTCGGAGGAACGCGGCGAGCCTATGCCGCAAAAGCCGGAGGACTGCCTTATCGACCTTCAAATCGAGGCGCATATACCCGAAACCTACATTCCGTCCCTCGCCGACCGCCTCGACATCTACCGCAAAATCGCGTCGCTTAAGACCAACGAGCAGAGTTTAGACCTTATCGACGAGCTAATCGACCGCTATGGCGACCCGCCCGACTCGATAAACGGGCTTATTACCGTTTCGCTTGTGAGGAACAAGGCTTCCTCCGCCGGAATTACCGAGGTTACGCAAAAGGGCGACATAATGTTCTTCTACATTAAGTCAGCCGAGCCGGAGACAATTTCAAAACTTGTTGCGGCTTACAAGCGGCGCGTAACAATAAATTCGGGCGTAAAGCCGCATATCGCCGTAAAAGTCGGGAAGGACAACCCGCTTAACCTCATGACGGGCGTGATTGAGATTTTGAGTGCTTGACAGACTTGCATTTATATGGTATAATAATTTGAATAGATTAGAACACGGAGCATAAATAATGGTAATTTTAGAGGAACTGAAGGTTGAACTCGAAGGCATGAGGGGCAGCCTTGCCGAACTTTACGAGATACTTAACATCAAGAAGGCAAAGGCAACCGTTGCGGAGCTTCAAGAAAAGTCCGGGCAGGCGGGCTTTTGGGATAACCTTGAAAATTCCGGCAATGTTATGAAAGAAATCAAGGCGAATGAAAACCGCATTTCGGGATATGAGAAGCTTTCGGAGCGGCTTGAAGACGCGGTTACGATGGTTGAAATGCTGATGGAAGAGACGGAGCTTGCCGACGACGACCAACAGGTTATAGACATGAAGGTTGAGGCGGGGAGGATACGCCGCGAAGTTGACGCCTTGAAACTCTCGACCCTTCTTACCGGTGAATACGATTCCCAAAACGCGATAATAACCCTCCACGCGGGTGCGGGGGGGACAGAGGCGATGGATTGGGTGCAGATGCTCTACAGAATGTATAATATGTGGGCGGAATCCCACGGGTATAAAGTTACCCTCCTCAACTACCTTGACGGGGAGGAAGCGGGGATTAAGACCGCTTCGCTGCTGATTGAAGGGACGAACGCCTACGGCTTCCTTAAATCCGAAAACGGCGTACACCGACTTGTGAGGGTAAGCCCGTTCGACAGCTCGGGGCGGCGGCACACCTCCTTCGCCTCGCTCGAAGTTATGCCTGAGATGGACGAATCCGCCGCGCATATTGAAATACGCCCGGAGGACCTTGAGATTGACTTTTTCCGTGCGTCGGGTGCGGGCGGACAGAAGGTTAACAAGACCTCTTCGGCGGTAAGGTTAACGCATATCCCGACCGGGATTGTCGTTTCCTGCCAGACCCAGCGTTCCCAATACCAGAACAAGGATTACGCAATGAAAATGCTTGTTTCAAAGCTTGTTGAAATCAAGGAGCGGGAACACCTCGACAAGATTGAGGACATAAAGGGCGTCCAGAAGGACATTGCATGGGGCGCGCAGATTCGCTCCTACGTGTTCATGCCCTATACCCTCGCGAAAGACCACCGCACAGGAGTCGAAAACGGTAACATAAACGCCGTGATGGACGGTGACCTCGACAGCTTCATGAGCGGCTACCTCACCGCCGTTTCGCACGGTGATTTATAACCTTCATTGCGGAGAAATATTAATGAAAGAACGTCTGAAACCGAAAAGGCTTGTCTATTTTATTACAGCAATTGCCTTAATTGTGCTTATATGGATATTCGGTTACGGGCAATCGGTGACCTTCTTTGCGATACTCTTGTTAGCTTTGTACGGACTCTTCGGAACATCTATCAAAGTCATGGCTGACGAGCTTGCGGAGCGAAGAAGGATTGTCGAAAACGGCTCGGAAGACGTAAAAAAGGGAATTGTAACAATCCGCTCCCTCGGTAATACAGCCTTTGAAATGAAGCGGTATTTAGACGGGATTGAAGATTATTCCGAAATTGTACGAATGTATTTAAGATTCAAGTTTGTACACGGACTCGGGATAAAGCTTGTTATAATACTTGCGGTTATCGGCGTTTTATACCTTTCGCTGATGAGAAGCGGGACGGACGAACCGGCAAAGGCGGTTTTTACCCTTGCGGGGACGATTGCCGCGCTTTCGGCTCTTGCTATGAGCTATAATGACGTGAAAATCCCGGAAGAAAAGTTCGAGCTCGGTGACACAACCGGAAACGACGACTTTGTAATAAACGATATTCCGGCGAACCCTCTCGGCGCGGCGATTGACGTAAACGCTGTAGCCTATTCCTACAACGGTGAAAGCCCTGCAATTGCCGGAATTTCGCTTAAAATCGCGGCGGGGGAACGCTTCGGGATTATCGGGCGGACAAATTCCGGGAAGACGACGCTGCTTGATATTATAACGAACAGCAAGAAGCCCGATTCCGGCGAGATTTATATTGACGGCGCGGGGCTAAAGTACATGACCGCAGAGCTTGCCGACTATATTTATTCCGAACGGGTTGTGGTTTTCGACGGCGTAAAACCTCTCCGCGAAATAACGGGGAAGACGGTTATTATCGCGTCGCAAATTACAGCAGACGTGATGGATTGCGGGCGTATTGCGGTTATTGACGGCGGCATGATTGAAGCGATAGGAACCCACGAATCGCTCCTTTCAAACAATCTTTTATACCGCGAGCTTTTCGCAGCCGAAAACCCCGATGCATATATTCCTCCGCGAGAGGGTGATTTTTCTGAACTTCTCAGGGAGATGGAATAAATTAACCGGTGGGCAGAAGGCGTTAGTAATTGCCGCCGTCGGAAGCTATGCTTTAACCTTTTTAGCCCTCTTAGTCCTTGCGTTTGCGGCGGTTCTGAATATTAACGACCCGCAAGATTTCGGCATTTTCGCGGCAAGCTTACTCGGGGTGTTTTTCGTTGCGATTACGGTAGATGTACTTTTTGCTGTTGGGATAATAAGGAGCTTTTCTTCCGATAAGGAGTTTAAAGAGGAAATAAAACTTCTTGAATCGGAAGAAGAAACGAGCGGCGACAGATATTATTATTTCAACCGAAGCCTCCGCGATAACATCATGTGCGGCAACCTTAGGGCTTCCGAAGAAGATTATAACCGCGCCTTGGACACAATTAACCTCCCCGAACGTCCGATTAATGATAACAATACCTATATCTCGGAATCGGACAAACAAAAAATCGTCTTGGCAAGAATGTTGCTTTCAAAACGGGCGGACGCCCCTATAAACGCGATTTTAAACCACTGCGACAGTGTTACAAAGCTAAAGATTTTACAAAATATATATAGGAACTATCCCGAAATAAAAATCATGTGAGGTAGACTATGAGAAAAACCAAGATAATCTGCACAATAGGTCCGGCGACTGACGACGACAATGTTTTGCGGGAGATGATGCTTGCGGGCATGAACGTTGCAAGATTCAATTTCTCTCACGGCGACTACGAAACCCATAAAGCACGCTTTTTTCAGGTTGAAAAGCTCCGCCACGAATTAGGACTGCCTATTGCAACCATGCTCGACACAAAGGGTCCCGAAATCCGCCTCGGGAAGTTTGAAAATAATGAGCCTGTCTTCCTGAAAGAAGGCGACCTCTTTACCCTCACGAACGAGGATGTTGTCGGAACAGCCGAAAAAGCCTCAATTACCTATCGCGGGCTTGTTAACGATATTGCCGTCGGGCGCGATGTCCTTATCGACGACGGCGCGATTGAACTTAAGGTTGAAAAACTTACCAAAACCGATATAATCTGTCGGGTTGAAAACGGCGGAAAAGTCTCGAACAACAAGGGTATAAACGTCCCCGGAACCGACCTTTCGCTGCCGTATGTTTCCGAAAAGGATATGGCTGACCTTGAGTTCGGCTCGAAGATGGGGTACGATTTTGTCGCCGCTTCCTTCTGCCGCACCTCCGCCGATGTTAACTACCTGCGAATGTGCCTTAAGAGCTTGGGCTGGTCTGCACCGCGGATTATTGCAAAGATAGAGAACCCCGACGGTGTTAAAAATATCGACGAGATTATCGCAGCTGCCGACGGAATAATGGTTGCTCGCGGCGATATGGGGGTTGAAATTGCCTTTGAACTTATCCCGTCAATCCAAAAGCAGATAATTTCCAAGGTCTACTCTGCCGGGAAATTCGTCATAACCGCAACCCAAATGCTCGAGTCAATGATTACCAACCCCCGCCCCACGCGTGCCGAAATTACCGACGTCGCCAACGCAATCTATGACGGAACATCGGCAATAATGCTCTCGGGCGAAACCGCCGCAGGTGCGTACCCGGTTGAAGCAGTAAAAACAATGTCCCGCATCGCCGAAACAACCGAAAACGACATCGACTACAAAAAACGTTTCCGCAACCGCCCTGCAAACGCAACAAGCAACGCCACCGACGCAATCTCCCACGCCGCCGTCTCAATCGCCCATGACCTCGACACCAAGGCAATCGTCACCGTTACAAAATCCGGCAACACAGCAAGAAACCTCTCGAAATTCCGCCCCGGCTGCACAATAATCGGCTGTACCCCCTCCGAATCCGCCCTCCGTCAGCTCAACATAAGCTGGGGCGTTATCCCCGTCCTAATCGACGAAAAAGAATCCACCGACGACCTCCTAATCTCCGCCGTAAAAGCCGCCAAGGACTCCGGTATCCTCGAAAAAGGCGACACAACCGTAATAACGGCAGGTCTGCCTTTGGGCATAGCGGGCAACACTAATATGTTAAAAATCACTAATGTAGAATAGATAAAATGACCGCCGTTCATATTAATGAACGGCGGTCTGTTCTTTTTTACAGTTGACCGAACGCTATTTCTCCGTCTTCGCCTATGAATACCGAGCAGCGTACCCATTCGTTTGCTACTTCGTAGCGGGAGGTGTTTATTACTATTTTTGTTTTGGGGTAGATGGTGCCTTTGCAGTTTATGCGGAGGTTTTGTTTGTTTTGGAGGATTTCGTCTATTTCGCCTATGCGCTTGTTCATAGTCTGAATATCGCGGGATTTGATGAGGCGGGTGCGGACAGCGTTTCCTAAGATTTCCTCTTTTTCGGCGGGGAGGGGCTTCATGTCGCGTTTTTTCTTGTCGTTGAGGAAATCGATGATGAGGGTTAGGTCGTGGATTTCTTGGTTGCGCTTTTCGATTGCCTTCATGAGCTCGCCTTTTTCGTTTGTGAGGACTGCGTTGTTGCCGAGGGTGACTTCGGTTACGGGGTAGTGTGAGGAGCCTATATTTTCGACTTCAACCTCGTTCATAATTGTATAGCGGCCGCCGACAAGCCCGCCGGACTTGCCCTTAATCTTAAGTTTTCCGCCGCAGTAGACGTTGCAGATTATAAGGTTTGTAGCTTCGAGGTCGCCTTCGCATTTTATGTCGGAGTATTCGCAAAACATTACGGTAAAATCGCCTTCACATTCGATTTTTGAATGGTTGGCACCCTTTTTAATGGTAATATTCTTCGCAGCCTTGACAGTCCCGCCGTAGACGCCGCCCTTAATAAGCACGTTCCCGGACATGGAAGTGACGTTAAAGCCTTCCATAATATCGCCGTTAATGACAATATCACCGATAAATTCGATGTTGCCGGTTGCGAAGTCGATATTTGTCTTAATAACTACTTCGTGCTCGATATGGAACGTGTTGCTCTTGTAAACGAGCGCACCGTCGGCGGTTGAGGTTATGCGTTTTCCGTCTTCGGATACGGCAGTATTTGTCCCGACAGTGTAGGAAGCCTTCTTGCCGGGCTTCGGCATAAGGGTGTTACCGCGAACGTCGGTTCCGGGTGTGCCGTCTGTGGGGAGGGTTATCTCGGCGAGAACGGTGTTTTTATAGATATTGCGAACGGTCCCGAGGTTTTTATAGTCAACATTGCCTTGGTCGTCTTCAATCGGAGTCCCGCTCGATTCGCGGTCGAATTTCCAGCGTATAGTTCCGTCAATACCGTCTTCGGGCGGAGTCCAAGCCGCAACGATAATATCGGTGTTAAATTGGAATTTTTTCACGGCGTTTGTAATATTGTCTTCATTTAAACCGTGTGTAACTCCGGCATCGGCGAGAGCCTTTCTTACGAGTTCAAGTGAAAGGTCTTTGCCGCCGAATTTGGGCGGAGTAATTTTCATAGCGGCGACCGAGTTATTTGTGTTAATATCAACGGTTACAACGCAGTCTTCCGGCGGATTTTGTACTTGTTGGTCCATATTCACACTCCCGGGACGGATAAAAGGGCTTATACCGTCCGTCGTTTTTATTTATTAAAGCAAGGGGTTATCGCGCATACAGTCAAGAATCTCCCTGTCAGACGGCATTGCGGGGATAGCACCGACCCTTGAAGCGCAAACCGCACCCGCGGCGTTCGAGTATTCGGCGAATTCGGTGAGGGCGGCGGCATCGGTTTCGAGCAGCGCGGAGGGGAGCGATGCTATGCGGGAGAGGAATGCCCCCATGAAGCTGTCGCCGGAACCGAGGGTATCTACAATCGGCGTTTTATAGGAGCGAATCTCGCGAATACCTTTCGGTGTCGCAAGAACGCAGCCCTTCGCGCCTTGAGTTATGATAATTGCTTTTATGCCGTATTTCATGAGTTTATATATGGAGGGGAGAAGGTTGCTGCTGTCGGTAATGAGTTCAAGTTCATCCTCGGAGACTTTTAATATATCAACGTTTGACAGAACGCTTCGCATAGCGGCGGCGGCAACGTCGGTTTCGTTCCAGAGCGATTCCCGATAGTTTAGGGCATATGAAATAATCTTACCCTTGTCCTTCGCATATTCGACGGTATTTGTAACCGCGCTTCGCGAGGGTTCACTCTCAAGGAGAAGTGCACCGAAATGCAGAATTTTACACGCATCTAAAAGGTGAAGATTAACTTCGGAGAAACGCAGATTCATGTCGGCGGTATTGTTTCGATAAAAGGTAAACTCACGCTTGCCGGAGCTGTTCTTCTTAATGAAGGCAAGTGCGGTTAAGAGGTCTTTATCGCGGACGATGCCTGAGGTATCAATACCGAGGGAGGAAATTGTATCGTAAACGAAATTCCCGAAGATACCCATACCGATTTTCCCGATAAAAGCCGTCTTAACTCCTAAGAGCTTTGCGGCGGCGGCGATGTTCGCGGGACTTCCTCCGGGGTTTTGTTTGTAAAAAATACCGTTTTCGTGTTCGACGTATGTAAAATCCACGAGAGCTTCACCGAGCGTGACGATTTCGGGCAACAAAACCCCTCCTTTTTATCGGACAATATAAAACTAACACCATTATAACATTTTTCCGATTAAATTGCAATACTTTTTTATAAATATTATGAAAAAAATATGAAGCAAAATGAGAAATTTATGCTTCTTACTTGACTTTTTTACAATGTTGTGATATAATGTATATTGATAAGTGTACTAAATTTAAGGTGTTTACATATGCCGGTTGATAAAAACAGCGATAAAACGATCGGAAGGCAGTTCCGACTGTTTTCGGGTGCGCTTTTTGCTGTGATATTTTTCGTTGGGATAATAACATTCTTTCTTCTTTCTCTGAAGATGAGTTACGACAACATCACCAGAATGACGGCATCGGCGGCGGAAACAGCAAAACTTCGTATATCTGACATTATGAGCAACGAGCTTGTTCTCTGTACGAAGCTTACGGGTATGCCTATAATACAGGAATATTTTACAAATCCGGCGGATGAAGAAATCCGAACGGCTGCTTTTCGTGAGTTCGACAGCTATCGCGGGGAGTACGCGGGGGAGAAGCTTGTTTTCTGGTGCAACGACGTTGATAAGATTTTCTATTCGTCCTATGCCGCCCCGTATATTGTTAATCCGAACAAGCCGGAGAATTATTGGTACAACCGCACCCTTTACAATACCGACCTCTATTGGTTCAACGTTAACTACAACCCGGAACTTGATATGATCGGGATTTGGATTAACGCGCCCGTATATTCGGTCAACAGCTTCCACGAGAAAGCCGACACAATAGGTATGCTCGGGACGGGCGTTGACCTTTCAAAATTCATCACCGATCTTTATGAGAATATTGACGAAGAAGCGGAAGTAATAATGTTCAACCGCACCGGCGAAATAACCGTTTCAAAAGACCTGCAAATCGTCGCGGACAAGGTTAATATTACCGACTTGGAAAACTCGCCCGGTACGGAGATTATGCGTCGGGCTATCTCGATTGATACGGCGGATAACGAATCGGTTAACTTCGCGATGGACTTAAATATGTACCATATTGAGTATATACCGAACCTTGATTGGTATATTGCCGTAAAATACCCGCTTAACTTTTCTACCCTTTTCGGCAACAGCTTTACGGCAATATTCTTTGTCATGCTTTTTGTAATAGGCATGGTGCTTATCCTTTCAAATGTTGTCGTTGCACGAAGCGGTGACGAGATTGAAAAACGGAATGTCGAACTAACCGAAGCAAATAAAAGAGCGGAAGCCGCAAATATCGAAAAGAGCAGTTTCCTTGCCCGAATGAGCCACGAAATCCGAACGCCGATGAATGCGATAATCGGTATGAGTGAGCTTGCGGGGAGGGAGAACATCTCCGATACGGCGAGGGAATACATAAACAAGCTCCGCAGAGCCGCGAACGGTCTGCTCTCGATTATTAACGATATCCTTGATTTTTCCAAGATTGAGTCCGGGAAACTTGAAATTGTAAGCGTTCCGTTTAACTTCCGGGTTCTCCTCTCCGATGTCTTAAGTATAATCGACACCCGCGCCGAGCAGAAATCGCTTGTGTTTAAGAAGGTAATTGCCGCTGATATTCCCGATGTGTTAATCGGTGATGAATCGAGGGTGAGGCAGATACTGCTCAATCTCTTGACGAACGCCGTAAAGTATACCCGCGAGGGGAGCGTTACCCTTACTGTAACCTGTGAAAAGCTTTGGGACGACGAATTGACGCTTATGATGGCTGTTACCGATACCGGGATAGGGATTGAAGAGAAGAATATCCCGAAGCTTTTCGGCTCATTCAATCAGTTCGACTCGAAGAAGAATATAGGAATCGAAGGCACGGGGCTTGGGCTTGCGATAACGAAGAGCCTTTGTACGGCAATGGGCGGCGACATAACCGTAGAGAGCGAATACGGCAAGGGCAGCACCTTCACGGCGACAATAATCCTCGACACCCCTTCCGAAGACGAAAAGATAGAACTCGAAGCACCGACCGACACCGACATGAATTTCTTCGCACCGAACGCGAAGGTGTTAATTGTTGACGACCTTGAAATTAATGTTGAAATAGCGGCGGAACTCTTAACGCTTGCGGGGATAAACGCCGATACGGCTCTTTCCGGCATGGAAGCTCTCGAACTCTGTAAAACGAAACAATACGACCTTATCCTAATGGACCACATGATGCCGGAGATGGACGGTCTTGAAACTACGGCGGCTATCCGTGACCTGCCGGGTGTACATTACAGAGACGTCCCGATAATAGCCCTCTCAGCAAACGCAGTGTCCGGCGTTAAGGACTCCTTTATCGCGGGCGGTATGAACGATTTTATAGCAAAACCGATTGAACTGAAAGACCTGTTCGGCACCCTTAAAAAGTGGTTAACTTGAGGGTAGTTTTTCCCTCCGCCGAAGGCGGGGGGAAATGAAAAAATTATTTACTGTTTTTGCCGCACTCGCGGCGGAATGGAACTTAATATGAAGAAGATTACTGCAATCCTGTCAGCAATAGTATTAATTTTCGGAATAGGCAGTTTCCCGGCTGTAGCGGAAGAAACGCCTATTGCGGTGTTTTATCATACCGGCGAGACGGAGGGCTTCCTTAACACGTCCGATACGGCAATCGGCGCGGATATTATTGCTTCGGTCGTAAAGGAAAAGAAATCGGAGTTTCCCGCAACATTCTTCTTCGACACCGGCGATGCATTCCAAGGCAGCTTTTTAGTCAACGTTGACAGCGGCGAAAACGCCGTTAATGTTATGAACGCAATGGGCTACGACGCAATGACAATCGGGAATCATGACCTTGATTACGGGCTTGAGCGAACTCTTGAGCTTGCCGATAACGCTTCTTTCCCGATTTTAATTCAAGAATCTGCGGCGGCGGATAATCCTCCGCTTGTGTCGACTGCCCTTATCGAGCGCGGCGGCATTACAGTCGGAGTTTTAGGTATAACTACCCCGGCGGCGAAACATAAATCGAACGGCGGTTTTGACCTTGACTTCGGTGATATATCAAGGCTTAAGGATTATGCAACGGAGACTGCCGCGAAGCTGAGAAGCGAAGGCGCGGATATCGTTGTGCTTTTATCCCACATAGGAACAGCCGACAGCGATACCATAAAGCACAACGGCAATATTTACGATATTGCAAATAACGCAAAAGGGATTGACCTCATCATCGACGGCGATATTTACGTTGAGGGAGAGGCACAAAAAGCTTTGACACCCATATCCATTGCCGGGGAGCAGGGCGAGGATATAGGGGTTGCAGAGGTGTACAGGGACGCAAACGGCGGCTTGAGTGTTAAGACATCTGTCATTGCAAAGTCGGCAACTTTGTCGGTTGCCCCCGATTCTGCGACGGCACAGGTTTTAGCTGCCTGCAACGAAAACGCCGAAAGACTTTCAAAAAATGTTGTAGCAATAAGCATGGTAACGCTTACCGACTATGAACGCGAGATAATCCGCTCAAGGGAGAGCGTTATCGCCGATATGGTTGCCGATTCGATGAGATGGGCGGCGAACAGTGACATTGCCTTTTGCAACGCCGGGAACGTCCGCGGTCCGATATTTGAAGGGAAGGTTACCCTCGGTGTAATCTCAAATGTACTCCCGTATTCAAACATAATTTATGTTGCCGACCTTAAGGGGAGCATAATCCGCGAGGTTTTACAGTACAGCGCGAGCCTTTACGGTCAGGACGACGGCGGGTTTATGCAGGTTTCGGGGGTGTCCTACTCCTTCGACCCCGAAAAGCCCGAAGGCGAGCGGCTCATTGAAGTTACAGTTAACGGCGAACCGCTTGAAGACGAGGCTCTCTACAGCGTTGCAACCTTCGACTTCTTGGCACTCGGCGGCGACGGCTACGATATGCTTACAGAACCGTTCACAGGAGCAAGAGCAGTCGGCGAGGGCGATATTGCAGCAGTTTTCGCGGAATACCTAAACCAAACCGAAAACTCCTTAACGGAGACGCAGAACCGAATTCGTATAGTTCCGGGCGGCGAACCCGATAAATATGCGGCAGTGGCACCGATATTTATAGTATCATGCGCCGCAATCCTTGCGATAATAATATTGTTCTTAACACTCGGGAAGGCAGGAAACAAACCTAAGCGACCCGAAGACAAAGCCGAATAGAAACGCAAACGCCGCCCGGAATTCCACCCGGACGGCGTTTTATGTACTCTGTACTCTGTATTCTGTACTCTGTATTCTGTATTCTACTTGGAGAACATTCCCAACAGGTCTTTAAAATCTTCCATGTAGTCGGGGACGGTGTCGGAGGTCATCGGTCTGTTTTCGGAATCCATTGTTTCGGCGTCGATTTTTGTAACGCCGGAGGATTCTTCGTCGTATTCCGGGAATTCGCAGGCGATAGCGGTTACGAGCATTTCGTCCTTGAGGTTTTCGTCGAATGCCGAGCCGAAAATAGTCTGAACACCTTCGTCTGCTGCACCCGAGATAGCGTTTGCAACCGCCTCCACGTCCGTTGAGAGGGTGTCTTCGGACATAACAATGTTAACGAGAAGACGTTTTGCACCCTTAATCGAAGTCTCGAGAAGCGGGCTTGTTATAACAGCGTTAGCGGCTTCGGTAGCCTTGTCCTTGCCGGAACCGTGCCCGACAGCCATGTGGGCAATCCCCGCGTTCTTCATCGTCGTTTCAACATCGGCGAAGTCTACATTTATAAGCCCGTCGCGGGTTATAAGCTCGGCAATTGATTTTACGCCTGTTTTAAGTATATCGTCCGCCATCTTGAAGGAGTCCATCATCGTCGGGGGCTTCTCCATGGTCGAAAGGAGCTTTTGGTTCGGGATAACCACGAGGGAGTCAACATGACGGCGAAGCTCTGCAATGCCTTTCTCGGCTTGGTCCATCTTCGCCTTCTGTTCAAAATCGAAGGGCTTTGTTACAACCGCAACGGTTAAGATATCCATGTCTTTTGCAATCTGCGCAACAACGGGAGCAGCTCCCGTGCCGGTTCCGCCGCCCATTCCCGCAGACACGAAAACCATATTCGCCCCGCGTATTGCGTCGACGAGTTCGTCATGATTCTCAACAGCGGACTCCGCGCCGACATTCGGCTTGTTCCCCGCACCGCGCCCTTTGGTGAGCTTCTGCCCAATCTGGACACGCACGTCCGCACGCGAGTTTTTAAGAGCCCTTACGTCCGTATTAACGGCGATGAACTGCACGTCCTTAATGCCCTCCTCAATCATCTTGTTGAGAGCATTCCCGCCGCCGCCGCCTACGCCGATTACCTTTATATTTATATCACTTATAAAATCGTCGTCTTCAAGGGTAAAATTCGCCATTTTTTTGTTCCTCCGAAAACTTTTTTTGCAATCTGTTATTTATGTAATTAATAATGATTTACAAATTATTGGCTGTGAAATTTACTTGACAAATAAATTCACATTATGATTATATCACATTCTCATGTCAAAATCAAGTGTTTTTTACGAAAATCAAATAGTTTTTTAAGGAAATTTTTTCTTATGTTGTTTCTGCCACTTCTTCGTCGGGCAGTTCGGTTTCGACAGCCGTTTCTCTTGCGGCGATGTTTTGTTCAAACTTCCTGTCGTTATAGGCAATACCGTCGCTGTCGATAAAGCTTGCGTCGCCTGTCGAGAGCATTGAAAGCCGCCCGGACGTGTTAGGACCGATTTTAGTATCTATAATTTCTTTTAAGAAGGAAAGCTTATACGAAAAGTCGCTTAAGCCCCCCATGAGCATATTTATCCGATTATCGTACATGATTTTAATATTGCCCGGGTCGGATATGTCAATATAATCAATCTTTTCGAGCGGGGAGGACTTTATTTCATCTGCAACATCAAGGATAAAGGAAACGGCGTTAATATCCGCAATCTGTTCTTCCGTCAGCTTCCTTGTATCAGCATTAATATCAATCGTTACGCCCGGAATAACAGCGGGGGAAAACTGAACCCCTGTTAACACAGGAACATTTCGCTTCGGGGTCTCTGAAATTTCAAGAATCTTGCCGCTGCCGGAAATATAGAGATAACTGTCTGCCTCGTCATCACCTGCAACGGTAATATTGGCAATCGGCTTAGACGGAATAACTTCAATTACAATCGTATCGGGGAAACTCTTTTTAACATTAACATCGTCAATATAGATGAAGCTGTCGAGGATAACATTTTTTATACCGTCAGAACCGACGGTTAGAATTTGCTGTCCGTCCTTTATTCCGGCGGCAGAGCTCAAATCGGCGGGACTGTAGACGGAAGAGCCTGTAATCTTCACCGTCTTAACAGGAAAAAGCACGGTAAAACTTAAGACAGCGAAGATTACAAGAACGACTGTAAACCCGGTCAGAATGACGAGGGAGTAATTCCTTTTCCGCCTTGTTTTGCCACGTATAGCTTTATTGTATTCACCCGTATAATCCATTACAGAACCTTTTTTTATATCCTCTTAATATCCGCGCCCAAAGATGCAAACGTAACCTCAAGCTGTTCGTAGCCCCTGTCGATAAAGCGTATGTCCTCTATTTCGGTCTCGCCCTCCGCCGTAAGCCCCGCGATAACCATTCCCGCGCCGCCGCGAAGGTCGGTTGCCTTGACTCTTGCCCCATGTAGGCGTTTTACACCCTTTATAACTGCGGTCTGCCCCGAGACAACGATATCCGCGCCCATCTTCTGCATTTCGGGAACGTGGCGGTATCGGTTTTCAAATATCGTTTCTTCAATAATCGACGTCCCGGAAGCCTTGCAGAGCGCACCCATTATAACCGATTGCGCGTCTGTCGGGAAGCCGGGGTATACCATCGTCGTGAGCTTTTCGGGGAGTGCCTTCGGACGCTTCCCGGAGTTGATTGTAACATAGTCCCTGCCGCAATAGATACTGCTGCCCATTGCCTCAAAGAGCGGGAGGATTGCCTCCATATCGAGGGGTTGGCAGTTTCGGACGGTAACAAGTCCGCCTGCCGCCGCCGTTCCGGCAAGGATTGTCGCCGCGGCTATGCGGTCGGGCATTACGGTGTGGTGGAGCGAGTGAAGTTTGGGAACGCCCTGTATAGTTATCCTTCCGCCCGATTCAAACTTAATTTTAGCTCCGGCGGCGTTTAAGAACTTAACGAGGTCGACAACTTCGGGTTCGCGGGCGGCATTTGTTATAACCGTCTCGCCCTTTGCGGTAACCGCCGCACAGATAATGTTTTCGGTCGTTCCCACGGAGGGGAAGCGGAGTGCAATCTTCGCGCCGCGAAGCCCCTTATCGGCGGAAAAATAAAGATGCTTTGCTGTATGAGTTACCTTAACCCCCATCTGTTCGAGTGCCGAAATATGCATATCAATAGGACGAAGCCCGATGTCGCAGCCGCCGGGGTAACTGATTCTGCAACTGCCCGTACGTCCGATAATAGGACCGAGGAAGAAGATTGAACTTCTCATCTCCTTCATCATATCGTCGGGAATCTCAAAGGAAGATATCTGCGAAGCGTTAACCGAAGCGGTCTTCCCGGTGTTGCAGTAGTTAACCTTTACGCCCAGATGCGATAAAATCCTGACAGCGGAGTATGTGTCGGAGAGTTCGGGTACATCTTCAATAACCGCTTCGCCGTCGATAAGGACAGCCGCCGCAAGTATCGGCAAAACGGCGTTCTTAGCCCCCCCCGAGACAATCTCCCCGGATAGCTTTCGCCCCCCGTTTACTTTAAATATCTGCATATAGTAAACCCCTTTTACAGCATTTTTAACATAATATGCTGTAATCGGAGATTTGCTATAAAGTAAAACTATATGCTTAAATTTTAAGCAATATTCCGCCCGTTTAGTAAAAACTCTGCGCATTTGAAGATTTTTTCGGGCGTACCGGGCTCAAAACCCGACCTTGCGTCTCTTTCCATCTGCCTTATCTTTTCGGGAGCGGAAACAAGCTCCGAGACGAGTTTATTAACGCTGTCGGGCTTTATATCCTTCTCTTCGAGGACTACAGCACCGCCGGTTTTCCCGATAACGCAGGCGTTGAAATATTGGTGGTTTTCGGTAACATTCGGGGAGGGGATAAGGATTGAAGCCCGCCCGAGAGCTTGAAGCTCGAAGATTGTAGACGCGCCGCTTCTGCATATAACCAAGTCAGCCGCCGACATACAGACGTTCATGTTGTCGATGTATTCCCTTATCATCAGCCTTGAAGAGCCGCTGTAGTCAATCCCCGCTTCGGTTAAACCCTTTGTGAAGCTGTCAACGCCGTTTTTGCCGTACGCGTGGATATGGTTAACCTTAACGGGAAGGGTGTTTTCAAACTGTATGAGGTTTGAGGCGATATTGTTAATCGTTTTCGCCCCGAGAGAGCCTCCGAAAGAGAGTATCGTAAGCGAATCGTCGAAACCCAATTTGTGTTTTGCGTCGGTTCGACTTAGCGGGTTTTGGTAGTTAGCCCTTGTCGGAAGCCCGGTGACGGTGTATTTAACGCCCCTCGAAAGCCTGTCGGCAGCGTCCGGGAAACTAAGCATAACCTCGTCAACATTCGCGGATAGAAGTTTTACCGTCATTCCCGGGAAGGCGTTCTGTTCATGTAAAGCTGTGGGAATACCCATCTTTGCGGCGGCGCGGATTACAGGACCGCAGACGTAACCGCCTGTCCCAATCGCAAGGTCGGGTGAAAAATCCGCAATTATCTCGCGGGAACGCCTGTCCGCTTTAATGAGGTTAAAGGCACTCTTTGCGTTTCGCTTAATATTTACGGGAGTGAGTTTTCGCCCGAAGCCGGTAACGTTAACCGCCTCGAAGGTATAGCCCTCGCGCTTCGCAATCCGCTCTTCGAGGCTGTCGGGGGTTCCTACATAGAGGAACTCGGTATCGGGCAGCCTTTTCTTTATTATTTCTGCAATAGCAAGGGCGGGGTGAATATGCCCGGTAGTTCCGCCGCCGGATATTAAAATTTTAAACATAAAATCATCCGCATTTTCTGTATTCTGGCTTCTGTCCTCTGATTCTGTATTCTGTACTCTGTATTCTGTCAGCTGTCTATTATGGATTGCCGCGAGATATTAAGGAGCACCCCCATCTGGGCAAGCTGCATGACGAGCGCAGTACCTCCGTACGAGAAGAAGGGGAGGGAGATGCCGGTGTTCGGGATTGTGTTTGTTACAACCGCGATGTTGAGGAGTGCCTGTACGCCGATTTGAACGGTTAAGCCGACCGCCAAGAGCATACCTAACTTGTCGGGAGCGTGGTTTGCGATATGGAAGCCCCTTATTATGAATAGCAGGAAGATTAATACAACAATAAGCGCACCGAAGAAGCCGAGCTCCTCGCAAACTATTGCGAAAACGAAGTCGTTCTTGCTTTCGGGGAGGTACAAAAACTTCTGACGGCTGTTCCCGAGCCCCAAGCCGAACCAACCGCCCGAGCCTATTGCAATAAGCGATTGGCGGGTCTGCCACGTTAAGTCGTTGGCATATTCGGGGGCGAAGGGGTTAAGCCACGCGGCAATGCGGTCGCCGAAATAGAGCTGTGCCTTGTCGGACAGGTACGAGTACGCAAGAAACCCGCCGAGCCCCGCTACGCCCGCAATACCGAGGGGGATAAGGTGCTTTAGGCTTGAACCGCCGACAAACATCATTATTACGCCGATTATACAGATGATAATCGTCGCGGAGAGGTGACGCTCTTGCATAAGGAGTGCGGCAACAATCCCTAAAATTGCCAAGAAGGGAACGATGCCGTAGACGAATTTGTCAAGCTTTTTCCCGAACCGTACAAAGAGCACCGCGAAGGTAACGATAACCGCGAATTTAGCAACCTCCGAGGGTTGGAATTCGGGGATAGGACCGAGCTGTATCCAACGGTACGAGCCGTTATGAGGGCTGACGAACGGTCCCACAAGGCATAGTATAAGCAGCAGAATCGAAACCGCGAATATGCCTATAACCACCCATTTTTTCATGAAGTGGTGGTAGTCGAAATGGGAGGCGGCGAACGCGGCGGCGAGCCCTAAGAGGGCGAAGCGAAGCTGACGCTGGAAGTAATAGTCCCCGGGGTGGTTCTCTTCAATTGCCCAAGCATACCCCGCCGAGAACATCATTATAAGCCCCATTACAAGAAGCACAAAGAGGATTATTACAAACGGAACGTCAACCGGACCCTTCCGCAAACGCGGTTTGGGTACAGTATTCTTAGGTTTCGGTACCGCTTTTTTGTGCTGCAACGCACGTGTATTTTCCATTTACGCCTCCGAGTGAGTTTAAGACAAGTATGCAATTAGATTTGCGGCAATACCGCAAAGGAGTGTGAAGCCGGTAAAGAGCAGAGTTACCTTGTTGTCCGAAAAGCCCATTTCCTGAAAGCCGTGGTGGATAGGGGTTTTCGGGAAGATACGCTTGCCCTTGCCGGTTTTAGGGTCGCGGGTTGCCCTGTAATAGAGCCTCTGAATGAGTACCGTAAGCGCGTCGATAATATAAACGAGCGCGATAATAATAAGCAGGAAGTGGGCATGGAGCGCGAAGCCGACTGCCGTTATAAAGCCCCCCAAGAACATTGAGCCGGTGTCCCCCATGAAGACCTTCGCAGGGTGGAGGTTATGCACCAAGAAGCCCAAGCACCCTCCCGCAACCGCAAGGGAAAAGAGGGTGTATTCGGGACTCGAAAAGCTTGTAGAAAGCATTGCAAGGGCAACTCCCGAGACTGTTGTCATAGAGCCGCAAAGCCCGTCAACGCCGTCGGTAAGGTTAACTGCGTTCGTAAGATAGACCGCGAAGCATACCATAAGCGGATAGTAAAACCACGAGAGCTCAAGGTTCCCGATAAACGGCAGCCAAACGGCAGTGCTCCTGTCCCCCAAGAGGTAGAGCGCGTAGACGAAAGCCGCGCTTATGATAAACTGTGGGATAAGTTTTTGCCGCATCTTTATTCCGTCGTTGTTTTTTCTTACCGCCTTAAAATAGTCGTCGGCGAAACCGAGCGCGCTGTTAAGCAGTGCGAAGATAAGCCCTGCAAGGAGTTTATAAAGCGCGGAGTTGTCGGCGCGTAAGTGATAAGTCCCGCCGAAGGTGATAAAGAGAACCATTCCGACGGCAAGGGCTATTATCGAAGCGATTATGAACATGAACCCTCCCATCATGGGAGTACCCTCTTTTTTTCCGTCGATTGAGGTGATGTATTTGTTTATCGACTGCCTCATGCCGAGCTTTTTAAGATACGGTATTAAGATTGTCCCGACAGAAGCGGATAGGAGGAACGCAAGGAGCGGTACTGTTAACTGAATCCAAAAGGGCATTATTTACTCCGATTATGCAAAATATTCTTCGATTAAGTTCTCAAGGTGCATACCGCGTGAAGCCTTAAAGAGGATAACATCGTCGGGTTTAAGCTTAAACTTAAGGAAGTTTTTAACAACATTCGGGTCGGTTGAGTGCCCGGAATGCATACCTAATTCGTCCGCCTTTTTAGCGATATATCGGGCGTTTTCCCCATAACATACAAGAAGGTCAATACCGTTTTCGACAACAGCCTCGCCGACCTTTTCGTGAAGTTCACGTGCGTGTTCACCCGTTTCGAGCATATCCCCGAGGACAGCTACCCGCCTTGCGCCGGGTTTAACGGGCATATCGGCAAGCATTTTAAGTGCGGCTTCCATCGAACTTACGGACGCGTTATAACAGTCGACAATAACGGTGTTGAGCCCGCGCTTTTCAATATGCCCGCGAAGGGGCAAAGGCTGATAGCAGCCGAGCATCTGCCCTGCAACGGCGGTGTCAACCCCTGCTAAGTCAGCGACAGCAATCGCCGCAAGTGCATTTAGTATATTATGCCGCCCGCCGATATAAAGAGTAACTTCGGAGATGATTTTATCAGCCTTTATTACGCGGAAATTCGTACCCGAAGGGGTTACAACAATGTCTGTTGCCTCGTAGTCGAAACGTTCCTCTTTTTCGGGTATACCGTATGTGTAAACTTTTCTCTTTTCGGAAAGGGCTTTTTTCGCGCCGATAAGGAGCTTGTCGTTGCCGTTAATTACAAGCGGCGCGCCCTTTACGGCACCCTCCAAGATTTCAAGCTTCGCCTCTAAAATCTCTTCTTTGGAGCCGAAAAACTCGATATGATTGTAGCCGATATTTGTAATAAGGCAGATATCCGGGCGCACAGCCGATGAAATACGCGCAATCTCGCCCGCGTGATTCATTCCCATTTCGATAACAGCGGCGGTGTGAGAGCTGTTTAGGGACAGCAGCGACTTCGGAACGCCGATTTCGTTGTTATAATTCCCCTCGGTCTTAAAGACGGTCATTGAAGCCGAAAGAGCAAGCGCAACCATCTCTTTTGTTGTTGTTTTCCCGACGCTGCCGGTTATTCCGACTGTAAGAGGGGAGAAGCGTTTGCGGTAATTTTTCGCAATGTCAAGCAGTGCCTGTTTCGCGTTTTTAACGATAATACAGGGGTAGCCTTGATAGATACGCTCCGTTACGGAGGCTATCGCACCCGCTTTTGTTGCGGCGGGGATAAAGTCGTGCCCGTCGAAGTTTTCGCCCCGAAGTGCAATATATACGCCGCCCTTTTTCGGCGTTCTTGTATCGGTGAATACAGCGTCAATCGGGAATTCGCGTGTAATCTCCGTAAGCTCGCGGGTTGTGCCTTTAACGACGTCGGATAGCTCCGAGAGCCGCATTTTGCCCTCGCCGCCGACTTTCGCAGGCGGTGCGGAGTATCTTGCAAGCATATCCGCGCACACTTTTCGTTCGTCGAAAGGTATAGTTATGCCGTCCGCTAAAATCTGGTATGTTTCGTGCCCTTTCCCCGCAAGGAGAAGGAGGTCGCCTTTTTTGCAGATTGAAATTGCGTAGTTAATTGCGGCTTTTCTGTCAACAATACGCACCAATTGTTTCGCTTCGGTCATTCCGTCGATAATTTGGTCGACAATAGCCTCGGGGTCTTCATCACGCGGGTTGTCAGAGGTTACAATTATTACGTCGGCATATTCCTCCGCCGCCTTGCCCATGAGAGGACGCTTAGCCGCGTCCCTGTTCCCGCCGCAGCCGAAAAGGAGTACAAGCCTGCCGCCGGCAATTGCATTGCTCTCAATCGTCTTTTTAAGCGAGCGGCAAACCTGTGAAAGGGCGTCGGGGGTGTGTGCGTAGTCGCAGATTATGTTGAAGCCGCGATTACAGGGGATAATCTCACAACGCCCCATAACGCCGTGCGCCCTTGCTATCGCTTTTACGACAGCGACAATCCCCATGCCAATCGCATTAGCAGCAGCAATAGCAGCAGCCGCGTTGAAGACGTTATATTCCCCGACAAGGGTTGTTGTAACGATAAAGAAGGTTCCGCCTGCTTCCATGCGGAAACGAGTGCCGAGTGGTTCAAGTTTCGCCGCTTCTATGAGTATCTGGCAATTTTTAGCTGTCCCGTATGCGAATATTTCGCCGCCGTAGTTATAAGCACTCCCCACACCGTTTGCCTTATCGCGGGTGAGCTCCGTATACATTCGGAGTCCGTACGGGTCGTTGGTGTTGATAAGGGAGACCTTCGAGTGCTCGGAGAAGAGTTTTAACTTCGCTTGGTAGTAACTCTCCATTGTGCCGTGGTAGTCGAGGTGGTCTTGGGTTAAATTTGTAAATACCGAAACGTCGAAGATAATAGGACCGATACGGGACTGTTCAAGCGCGAAGCTTGAAACCTCCATAACGACAACCGTTACCCGCTCGTCCCACATACGCGAGAGAATCTCGAAAAGCTCATAGGCGAGAGGGGTTGTATTATCTGTAGAAGGTATCTTCCGCTCGGATTGACCCTCAAAAACATAAGAACCTGTTGTGCCGATAAGTCCGACTGTTTTTCCGCCATAGGCTAAAACCTGTGCAATAAGGGAGGTTGTTGTTGTCTTGCCGTTTGTGCCGGTAACGCCGATAAACCTCATGCGGCGTTCGATTGAATCGAACCACACCGCGCAGAGCTTCCCGTAAAAATCTCTTGTATCTGTTACAACAATCTGCCCTGAAAGCCCCATATCGTGGTCGGTGACAACGGCGAAAGCACCCTCTTCAAGCATAGCCGCCGCAACATCATGCCCGTCGAACTTCCGCCCGCGAACACAGACAAAGATGAACCCTTTTTTACAGAGCTTGGAGTTGTCGGTTATGCCGGTAACCTGACAGTTAAGGTCAAGCCGCCCCCGGTGAATATTCACGCCGTAGTTTTGTAAGCCTTTTACAATATCCGAAAATTTCATAATACCTTACCGCACAAACTTCGATTTTATATTGACTATATTGACTTTTCTCAGAATTGTCAATATAGTCAATATGCTTTCTAAAACTAACTCTGCTTTTAGCCTCTTTTTAACCAAAAACCGCCAATATCATATAAACATTACCATATTCACAAGAGCGAATTTAATACTTTAGCGTGCTAATGTTGTGTTTATGTACGTATGATAAGCGTGATGAAAATGTCAGAATGACATTGACTATATTGACTTTTCTTAGAATTGTCAGTATAGTCAGTCTATTTTTGCAAAACGAAATGTTATCCTTCGTCTTTTACAATGAAATAAACCTCTATAATTGTGCCTACGGGGACAACATCGCCGGGGGCGTAGTTTTGCTGGAAGGCGGTTGAGCCGCTGTTTGCGGAGGCTCCGTCGCCGAGCTTCAAGTTTAGGTCGGCGTTCGTTAAAGTCTCGTTTGCCCTTGCCGGGGTCATTCCGATGATGTCGGGGACGGTTGTGTATTCCTCGGTGATGTCGTCTTCGGTGTAGATTATAACCTTACCGCCGCGGGGGATAGAGCTGCCTCCAACCGGGACTTGGGTTATTACGGTGCTGCCGGTGCCTAAAATTTCCGTCTGTAAGCCGAGCTCTTTAATTGTTTGGGAGGCGGTTGCGGCAATCTGCCCTTCGATGGAAGGAACAGTTATATCCATTGTTTCCAGTTCTTCGGCGGTATATTCGGGATAGTACCCCAAGTAGGGGAGAGCGTCCTTGAAGATAGAAGCAACGGCAGGTGCGGCAATAAGACTGCCGTAATAGATGTGTCCGCCGTTTTCGTCGGTAGCGGTCGGCTCGTCAACCATCACAAGGCAGATAATTTCCGGGTCGTCAGCCGGAGCGAAACCGCAGTAACTTGAAACATAAAGGTCTTCGCGCCCTTGCGCACGGTTCTCGTCAATCTTCTGTGATGTGCCGCTCTTTCCGCCGATTGAATAGCCCTTTATGTAAGCGTTCGAGCCGTTCTTGGCGTTAACAACGTCCTCCAAGACCTGTCGCATTGTTGCGGAAGTCTCTTCCGAGATAACCTGTCGCTTAACCTCGGTCTCGAACATCTTTACAATGTTCCCGGAGCTGTCAACGATTTTGTCCGCAACATGAGGCGTAACAAGATAGCCGCCGTTTACAACCGCCGCATAGGCTGTTATCATCTGCAGCGGGGTAATCTTGTTGGTCTGACCGAAGGCGGAGGACGCAAGCTCAATGGGACCGTATTCGGTTGTATTTAGGGTTATCCCGAGGGCTTCCCCGGGGAGGTCTATCCCCGTCCGCTCGGTAAAACCGTAGGCGGTGAAGTAGTTGTTGAAATGCTCCGCGCCGAGGCGTAAGCCAATCTGAATGAACACGGGGTTGCAGGAGTTCGTCATTGCGGTTGTGAAATCTTGGGTGCCGTGAACGCGGGAAGACCAACAGTGCATAGGCGGAACCCCTGCGACAACGGTTATGCTCCCGGAACAGTTAAAGGTGCTGTGAAGGTCTACAACCCGCTCTTCAAGCGCAGCAGACCCCGTTACAACCTTGAAAACCGAACCCGGGTTGTAAATCTCCGTTATTGCCTTGTTCTTCCATTGCTTCTCGCGAAGGATAGCGTACTGTTCGGCGTATTCTTCCTCGTCGGTTATGAGGTCAAGGACAGCCTTGTCTTCGGCGTTGTAGATACTGCCGCGGTCGTTAAGGTCGAAACCGGGGCTTGTTGCCATTGCTAAAATCTCGCCCGTGTTGCAGTTCATCATTATAACACAGCCGCGATTATTCGCCTTGTTTGTTAAAACCTGTTCTTCAAGATACTTCTCGGAGAAATATTGAAGGTTCATATCGATTGTGAGGTAGATGTCGTTGCCGTCCTTTGCGTCGTAAATCTTGTCGTTTTTATAGGACATCTTGTTCCCCATGCCGTCTTCGGCGGAGATTATCTTGCCGTTAACGCCCTTGAGGAAGTCGTTGTAGTATTTTTCAATCCCGTACGCGCCGTCGCCCTCGTAGTTTGTAAACCCGATAACAGCCGCCGCAAGCTCGTTTTGGGGGTAATAACGCTTCGTGTCAATCTCGGTGTAGACAACGTTTGTAAGGACTTCCGCGTCCTTAAGCCGCCCCATTATAACGTCAATAACAGGTTTCTCAACCTGTTTCGCAATATTTGCCCAACGCCCCGCCTTGTATTTTTCAAAGAGGGCTGGGATATCTTCGTAGTTAATGTTCGGCAGCTCTTCCGACAAGACGGTTGAGATAACGTCAAGCTGTCTGTCGAACTCTTCCTGCCCGCTCTTTTCGATAACGCCGTAGAGGAGGAGGGGGTCGATTGTGACGTTGAAGACGGTTGCGGATTGGGCTAAAATCTTGCCGTTCGCGTCGTAGATTGTGCCTCGGCGGGCGTTAACGATTGTGCTTCCGAATTGGGAATCGTTCGCCATTGCCTGAAAGCGGGCGGATTCGGTAACGGAGGTGCGAAACATAACCGTTACGATAAATATAGGGACAAGCATAAGCACGGTCACAACAATCGCGCCGCGCCGTTTCATCTTGTTTCCCGGCTGATAAGACATATTAGTCCTCGGTTTAAGTTATTTATTTAAATTTATGTAAAAGCAATGTTTATTATTACCCGCCGATAAATTCAACGAATTCGAGGAAACCATTGTAGAGATTTGTGAAGAACCCCTTTTCGTATTCAGGGATAACAACTTCGCTTCCGCCTTCTGTTGAGACGTATTCAATCTGACTCTTGTCGAGTTTCCCCATGCCCAAGACCTCTTCGGCGTAGGTCTGAACAGCCTTTATCGCCGACTTGCTTTCCATATCGGCGGCAAGGCGGACATTCTCGCTCCTAAGCTCGTCAAGTTTCGCCTCTTGTAATGTAATCTGCCGCGAAAGCTCGGTGTCTTGCGCCTCGGAAAGGAGCGGCAATGACAGGAGCATAACCGCTAAAACAGCCTGTATCAAGGCTTTAACGATACTGCCGCGCTTTGCGGGGTCGGTTGTTTTGCGGCGGATACGTGCTTTCCGCGTTTCATCCTCTGAGTCTTTAGTGCTCTCAAACCGCCCGAAATCGTAACCGGGTTTTCTTACCGCAGATTCCCTTGCCATAATCTATATCTCCAGCTTCTCAATAATCCTTAGCTTCGCGCTCCGAGAGCGGTTGTTCCGTGCTATTTCATCAGCCGCCGCCGTAATCGGCTTTCGCGTTACAAGCTTCCCCCTCGCAGTCTTCCCGCAGACACATTGCGGAAAATCCGGCGGACAGGTGCAGCCCTTTGTGAAACTGACGAAACGCTTTTTAACGAGCCTGTCTTCGAGGGAATGGAAGGTTATAACAGCAAGCCTTCCCCCCGGCTTAAGAAGCTCAAACGCCGCGCCGATACCGGTGTTAACGTGTTCAAGCTCACCGTTAACCTCCATGCGAATCGCCTGAAAGGTCTTGCGACAGGGGTTTTTGTCCTTCCTGAAACGCGCAGGGTAAGCATTTGCAACAATCCCCGCAAGTTCCCCGGTAGTCTCAATCGGCTTTTCTTCGCGTGAAGTTACAATCCCCTCCGCGATACGAAAGGCAAAACGTTCTTCGCCGTATTCCCGCAGAATCCGAATGAGTTCCTCTTCGGTGTAGTTGTTTACAACGTCACGAGCGGAAAGCCCGGACTTAGACATTCTCATGTCGAGGGGAGCGTCGTTGTGGTAAGAAAAGCCACGCTCGGGGTTGTCAAGCTGATAGGAGGAAACGCCGAGGTCGAGAAGAATCCCGTCAGCTTCAGTCACTTCATATCTCGACACTATATCAGTCATTTCGTCAAAGTTCCCGACAGCGACAACCGCATCATACGGCTCAAGCCTGTTTGAAGCGATTTTAACGGCGTCGGGGTCGCGGTCAATCCCGATAAGAAAGCCGCCCCGAAGTCTCTCTGCAATAGCGGCGGAATGTCCCGCGCCTCCGCAGGTTCCGTCGATGTAGGTGCCAATGGGCTTAATATCAAGCCCCTCTATTACTTCGCGGAGTAACACAGGCTCATGTGAAAATTCCATTCTGCTCTCCGTATTTTATCTAAAACGCGAAAATATCGAGTACGTCCGCAAGCTCGGTTTCGGAAACGCTGTCGGTGAATTCGTTATAACGCTCAGAGTCCCAAATTTCAGCGTGATTAATAACCCCGACGACGGTAACGTCTTTTGTTAGCCCGGCATATTCGCGAAGGTCTTTTGTTATTAAAACGCGCCCTTGGGAGTCGGTTTCAACGTCGATTGCGCGGTTTACGATTAGTTTTGCGGCGGCGGTTTTAGCCCCTGTGAGGGTGCGAAGCTGTTCGCAGTATAAGTCCCATTCGTCGGGGGAGTAAACGTTAAGGCAGTTTTTGCCGATTGTAACGATAAAAGCAGACCCAAGCTTGTCCCGGAGCTTTTGCGGGAAAGCCATGCGTCCTTTTGTGTCGATTGAGTGTGTGTAGGTGCCTTTTAACGTCGAGTTCAATGCGCTTCCCCCTTTCCGAGTTTTCAACAACTGTTGAAAGCGATGTTGAAAATCACCACTTGTCACCATATCTGCCCACTTGTCACCTTTTTTATATTATACAGTAAGATTAATCAAAATGCAATAGTTAAAATGAATTTGTAACTATTTAAAATGTATGAAACCAATGTTCGATTTTTGGCAATTTTCACAAAAAGCCTCCGCCTTTAGTTAAGACGGAGGTTTTTTTACTATATTTGGGATAAGCCGTATTCGAGGTCTTCTATAATGTCGTCGATGTGTTCGGTGCCTATCGAGAGGCGGACGGTTGAGGGTTTGATGCCGGAACTTAGCAGTTCCTCTTCGGACATTTGGGAGTGGGTGGTTGTTGCGGGGTGGATTACAAGGGATTTCATGTCGGCGACGTTCGCAAGGAGGGAGAAGAGCTTTAGGCTTTCGGTGAATTTCTTCGCCTCATCTGCGCCGCCCTTGACCTCAATTGTGAAGATTGAACCCGCTCCGTCTTTGAAGTAGCGGTCGTAAAGTTCCTTCTGCTTGCCCTCTGCAAGGGAGGGGTGGTTAACCTTCGCAACCTTCGGGTGAGTTTTTAGGAAGCCGATAACCTTTTTTGTGTTCTCAACGTGACGTTCAACCCGTAAAGGCAAGGTCTCAAGCCCTTGAATAAGGAGGAAGCTGTTGAAAGGGGAAATTGTCGCGCCTTGGTCTCTCATCAAAGTTGTGCGGATTTTCATGATGTACGCGATATTGCCGCAAGCCTCCGCGAAGACTACACCGTGGTAGGAGGGGTTGGGCTTCGAGATACCCGGGAACTTATCGTTTTGCGCAAAGTCGAATTTCCCGCCGTCAATTATTACGCCGCCCATTACCGTACCATGCCCGCCGATGAATTTTGTAGCGGAATGTACGACTATATCCGCGCCGTGTTCGATTGGGCGAAGTTTATATGGGGTCGCAAATGTGTTGTCAACAATAAGCGGAATCCCATGCTTATGCGCAACCGCCGCAACTGCCTCGATATCGAGAACGTCGGAATTCGGGTTGCCGAGGGTCTCCGCGAAAAGGAGCTTGGTGTTAGGCTTAATTGCCGCCTCGAAATTCGCTGGGTCGGGGTTAACGAATGTGCAGTCGATGCCCTGCTCCTTAAGGGTGTTCGCGAAGAGGTTGTATGTTCCGCCGTAGACGTTTGTGCTTGAAACGATGTGGTCGCCGGCGTAGGCGATATTTTGCACCGCATAGGTAATAGCCGCCGAGCCGCTCGCCGTCGACAACGCCGCCGCGCCGCCCTCAAGAGCCGCTATCCTCTTCTCGAAAACGTCGGAAGTCGGGTTCATGAGCCTTGTGTAGATGTTCCCGCCTTCTGTTAGAGCGAATCTCCCCGCCGCAGTCGCGGAATCCTTGAAAACGTACGAAGTCGTCGCGTAAATGGGGACTGCTCTTGCGTCGGTTGTAGGGTCAGCCGTTTCCTGCCCGGCATGGAGTGCTAAAGTCTCGAATTTCATATTTATAACTTCCTTTTTATTCAAATAATGCAGTTGAAAGATAACGTTCGCCTGTATCGGGGAGGAGGACTACAACGTTTTTCCCCTTAAATTCGCCGCGGCTTGAAACCTGTGCAGCCGCCCAAAGTGCCGCGCCGGAGGAAATTCCGACTAAGATTCCGTCCGACTTCCCGACCTTACGCCCTGTCTCGAACGCGTCGTCGGCGGTTACGGTTATAACCTCGTCGTAGATAGAAGTGTCGAGCGTGTCGGGTACGAAACCCGCGCCGATACCCTGAATCTTATGCGCGCCCGCTCTACCCTGCGATAAAACGGGGCTGTCGGAGGGCTCCGCCGCAATGATACGAATGTCGGGGTTCTTCTCTTTAAGGAACTTCCCGACGCCGGAAAGTGTTCCGCCCGTTCCGACCCCGGCAATGAAAGCGGCAACGGTTCCGTCGGTGTCTTCCCAAATCTCCGGACCGGTTGTAGCGTAATGCATGGCAGGGTTAGAAGGGTTAACAAACTGCCCGGGAATTATCGACCTCGGCGTTGCCTTTTGCAGCTCATCAGCCTTCGCAATCGCGCCCTTCATGCCCTTTGCGCCCTCGGTCAGAACAATCTCCGCGCCGTACGCCGCGAGAAGCTTCCTCCGCTCGATACTCATCATCTCGGGCATGGTTAAGATAACCTTATAGCCCTTCGCGGCGGCAATTGCAGCAAGCCCGATACCGGTGTTTCCGCTTGTCGGCTCGATTAAAGTCCCGCCGGGTTGAAGGATTCCCCTCTCTTCCGCGTCCTCAATCATAGCCTTCGCGATACGGTCCTTAACGCTTCCCGCCGGATTGAAGTATTCGAGCTTCGCGAAAATGTTTACGTCATACATTCGGTTAAATCCCGTAAGGTTAAGGAGCGGTGTTCTCCCGATAAGATCGGTAATACTATTATAAACCTTCATAAAGTTGCCTCCATATTTCGGACATATCATATATGTTTAGTATGGTATAATTATATCCTATAACTTCTCGTTTGTCAATAGTTTTTAAAAATTTTGTATAAACTCACAAAAAAAGCTTGACAAAACTAAAAGTATATGTTAATATTACATTTATAACATATATGAAAAGAGGGTTATAAATGCGAATTTCCGCAAAATGCCGGTATGGTATAGCCGCATTAATTGCTTTAACCTACCACGGAAGCAATCTGACAAGCATTTTTAAGATTTCGGAACAGCTTGAGATTTCTAAAATTTACCTTGAACAGGTTTTCGGAAAACTTAAACACGCCGGGATAATCACGTCGGTAAAGGGGTCTGCCGGGGGATATAAGCTTGCTAAAAATGCGAAGGATATAAGCCTTGCTGAGATTGTCTTCGCGCTTGAAGACGGCTTTTCCGAAACCTCTTACGAAACGGTTCGCTCCGCGCCCGAAATTGATAACGTTATATCGGAAGTATTTACTGAACTTGACGCGGCTTTACGCAAAAAGCTGTCCGAAATATCACTCGAAAGCCTTTCGCAGAAGGCAATCGCGGGACAAAGCGAACAGACTTTTATGTTTTATATTTAGCTGCCTTTATGTACGCCCCGTAAAAGCGGGGAGAGCGGCTTATATATGAAAAGGGTAATTATTACAGAAATAGCCGCCTTAATGAAGGTGAACGGGACGTTGAAGATAAGTAAACATTGCCAGAGGCTTGTCAGCCTTCTTGACGTTAAAGGCTCAAAGATTGCGTTGTAGGCGTCGACAATCTGTTCCCTGCTAAAGAAAACGACCTCATAGATGGGGTAAACGAGCCACAGGTTCGAGGGAAGACTCATCGCCGCCATGACGAGCGCGCCGATAAATGCGGCTGTTACGGCGCCCTTTCGGGTACGGTGGAAGCGGTAGATTATTCCGGCGGTGAATACGAAGGACGCGCCGAGGATAAAGTTCGATAGCGGACCAATCCCAAGCGTCTCGCCGAGCCCCGAAAAAATCAAGTCCACAACGTTTTTAATAAAGCAGACGGTAACTCCCGCGACGGGTCCGAGGGCAAATGCCGCAAGGAGGGCGGGAAGCTCCGAAAAGTCGAGCTTAATAAAACTCGGCATAAGCGGAACGGGGAAATTAAGAAGCTGCAATACGGAAGCAAGCGCAGCCAAAACCGCAGTTACAGTAAGGCTGCGCACACTGAAATATTTGTTCGGTTTTTTGTCCATAAACTACTTTCAATCGTTAGTGTCTTCGGAAAGGTCGAATTCAAGGAGCTCGTTGCATCCGGGGCAGTTAATCGAGCCTTCGGATAGCATCTTTTCGGTGAGGTAGATTGAGTCGTTGCATGAAGGGCAAACTACTTCGTAGAGCTCTTCATCGTCTTCTTCTTCGTCCTCTTCATCTTCGTCGACGGTATCGAGGAAGTCGTCTAAGATGTCCTTGTCGTGAGCGAAGATTGACTCGTCGTCGCCGCTGTAGATAGGGATAATCGGCTGTTCGTCGTCGAATTCGTCGTCTTCTTCATCATCTTCATCGTCCTCATCAAAGCAATCGCAGCTGTAGACGTCCTTTTCAAGCTCGCCCAAGTCTTCGTCGATTTCGTCAACTGCTTCGGTTATTTCGTCAACTTGGTCTTCGAGGTCTTCAAGCTGAATAGCCATATCGTCGAGAATATCGGCAATCGCTTTAAAGAGCTTGCCCTCTTTTGTTGCGGTATCAATTTCCATACCGTCCATCAGACCCTGCAGGTAGGACACTTTCTCGGGAAGTTTCATAGCGGTTACCCTCCAAATACAGAAGACAGAAGCGAGAGTACAGAATACAGAAATCCTGCTCCCGGGTTGCCTGCTGCGTTTTTTTTCTTTATTTTAAGCCCTTGCGGAGTATTTGCCGGTTTCGGTGTCGATTATAATCTTGTCGCCTTCGTTGATGAAGAGGGGAACGCGAACCTCCGCGCCTGTTTCTAAGGTCGCGGGTTTTTGGGTGTTGGTTGCTGTGTCGCCGCGAACGCCGGGCTCGGTGTGGGTAACTTCAAGGGTGATATTTTTCGGCGGCTCGACGGTGAAATCCGTGCCTTTATAGGAGCAAACCTTGCAGATGGTTTGTTCTTTTACGAATTTGAAGCTGTCGGGGAGCGTCTTCGCGTTTATCGGAACCTGCTCATAGGATTCTTGGTCCATGAAGTAGTATAAATCGCCGTC
>JAISGY010000042.1 GCA_031262835.1 Ruminococcus sp. | reverse complement strand
CATGTTCATAATCACATCGGAGTAGCGGGCTTCGACATGAACGGTGTTAAGTGGCACGAAAATCAAAAAACATTATGGCAAGCTCGAAACTTTTCAAACGAGGTTTGCGAAAAGTACGGTGTTTCGATTATTGAGAACAAATCCGATAAGGGCAAGACTTATAATGAATGGAAAAAAGCCAAAGAGGGCAAGTCGTGGAAAGATAATCTTCGCCGCAAAATTGATCTGCTTGTTGCCGACGATGAAATTACTACTATAGATAATTTGTTAGGTAGGCTTCAAGCGGACGGTTGTGCTATACGGCGGGGGAAATATATTTCTGTGAAGCCGCCGGAAGCCGAGAGGGCAGTCAGGCTTTACAAACTGGGGAACGGTTACTCGGAGAAACAGCTTGAATACCGGCTTGAGCATAAGGACAAAGAAACGAGCCTTGCGAGCATCTATAAACGTTATAGAGGTATCTCTTTCGAGTATGCTCTTGTAATAAGGCAAGTTGAGCTTACCATTTATAAGAAACGCCCAAATCCGAAGCGATGGAACTATAAAAATCTGATGGACGGTGCGGAACTTCTTAATTTCTTATCAGAAAATCAAATCACGTCTTATGAGCAATTCGGTCGGCTTGTTGAAAATGAGACTGCAAAAACGTGTAGTCTTTTGGAAGAGCTTGAGAAAATGAAAACCGAGCAGACGAGTATGGAAAAGATTTTCGCGGACGGCAAACGGTATTTTGATCTTTTTGACAAGTCAGAACGAACAGATGAAGACAATCGCGAAATACGAACGCTTATGTATATCGGCAAGTATAATATCTGGAGCAAAGAGAAGCTTGATGCTTATGGGGTGAAACTCGAAAGCTTCAAAGAGCAGATTCTGAATGCTGAAAAAGAATACAATGAGCAAAAGGCGAAGAGTCAGCGAGTAACATTGCTGTTTGAGCGGTATAATCGTGAACTTAAAGACGACTACACAAAGGTTTTCGAGCAGGTTAGGGCTGAACAGATTGAAGCTGAGCAGATACGGAGGGAGCTTGAACGCAAAAGGGATATAGACAGTGGTTACGACGTTTATTACCGCTAATCTAAAATTCTTTGTGCTCCCCCCATTTACCCCTATTTTGCTGTAACAATGAATCTGACAAAGGATTTAATGGCAATACTACTGCCGTAACATTGCCGTAATTTTGCGGTAACAAGGTAATTATTACGGCGAAAATTAAACTTGACTTTTACTCTTGTTTTGTGTTAAAATATTCACACAGGAGTACGTCATAAATAATCAGGAGGGTATTTATGGCTACTATTAAAAAACGCGGGAAATCGTATCTCATACGGTCTTCGGGCGGATATACTTTAACCGGGAAGCACGTCGAGCATTCATTTACATGGACACCCGACGAGGGCATGACCGAGCGGCAGATTGAAAAGGAACTCAACCGCCAAGCGGTGCTGTTTGATGAGAAGTGTAAATACGGGCATAAGACAACCGCCGTGAAGTTTGAAAAGTTTGCGGAGGAATGGCTTACCGAGGTTGCACCGTTTCAGATGAAAAGCACCACATATGAGCGAATTAAGCTTGTGCGGAATCGAATTTATCCCGCAATCGGGCATATGCGGCTTGACAAAATCACCACTCGTGACCTGCAAAAACTTGTGAACTCCTTCACCAAAGAGGGTGTGAACGAGCGGACAGGCGGCTCACTTGCTCCGAAGACGATTCGACACTATGTCACCTTCATTTCCGACGTGTTCAACTACGCCATGCGGATGGATTTAGTTTCAAACAATCCTTGTAACAGGCTCATTTTCCCCACAGGCGAGCCGAAGGAGAAACAAATCTATACACAAAAAGAGATTGAGAAGCTTTTCATGCGATTGCAGGGCGAACCGCTCAAATACAGGGCGTTCTTCACGCTCATTACTTACAGCGGTTTTCGTCGGAGCGAAATGCTCGGTTTGGAGTGGAAGGACATTGACTTCGAGAGCGGCGTTATCAGCGTTCGGCGGACTTCTAACTACACCAAAGCACAGGGCATCTACACTGACACGACGAAAACGAAGCGTTCAAGACGTTCGCTCAAATTCCCGCCGTATGTCATGGAAATTCTACGCGACTACAAGGCGGAGCAGGACAAAGAGCGTGAAGAACTCGGCAATTTCTGGGTGGATACCGACAGGCTGTTTGTGAAGTGGAACGGCGAGCCGATGAACAACCAAACGCCGTATGGATGGCTGAAAGAATTTTGCGAGCGGGTGGAACTACCGTTTTACGGGCTTCACAGCTTCCGGCATTTCAACGCCTCAGCACTGATTAACGCAGGCGTGGACGTGACGAGCGTGTCGTCGGCTCTCGGACATTCCGTTCCGAGTACCACCATGAACATCTACAGCCACGTTTTCGATACGGTGCAGACTAAAGTTTCGGATGCCATAACAAGCAGTTTGGACTTTTCAAGCCGAACAAATGTGTAGCGGACAAAATAGCGGACAAACGCAAAAATCCGTAAAATAGAAAACCCGCAAATCCAATATAATAAAGGATTTGCGAGCTTCGTTAAGCTATGACCCGTACGGGAATCGAACCCATGATTCCACCGTGAAAGGGTGGCGTCTTAGCCGCTTGACCAACGGGCCGAATTTGGAGATGCTTGGTGATGTCCGGGGAGGACTGGCGATGACTGGACTTGAACCGGTGACCTGTCGGGTATGAACCGAATGCTCTAGCCAACTGAGCTACATCGCCGAAAATAATCTGCCGTAATTTTGGTGGTTGTCTCTAACGGCGATTGCCGCTATTCGGGAATGGTTTTTTGTGACGTTAACGGCGACGATAACTATTATACGATATTACAGAACGTTTGTCAATATCTTTTTTTATTTTAATTGTAAAAAAAGTGTGAATAATTAATTGTTTGTATTATATTTATAGTTTATTCATCAACATTCTACAAAATTTTATCATCTTTAGAGAAATTATGTGCTATAATAACAATGTATATTTATGTTATCACGAAATCGGTTTATTTATGAAAGAAATTTTCCTTGCTAAAGAGGGCGAGATCGCGCTTAAGGGGCTTAATAAAAAGACGTTTGAAAACGTGCTGATGAAGAATATTCGTTACACGCTTTCGGATTTTTCCGGCGTCAACGTCTCTCGCGCACAATCCGTCATATATATTAAGCTCGCGGACGGCACGGACTATGACGCTGTTTACGAGCGGCTTAAAAAAGTTTTCGGTATTAAGGCAATCTGCCGGGCCAGACTTTGTGAAAAGAATTTTGACGTTATAAAGGTTGCCGCTGTCGATTATATCCGCGATATAGCGGCGGATTTCCGCACATTCAAGGTTGAGGCGAAGCGTTCCGACAAGAAATTTCCGCTCGATTCTCCCGCAATTTCCCGCGAACTCGGCGGCTGTATTTTAGAACAGATTCCGCACCTTTCCGTCGATGTTCATCGCCCCGACTTGACCGTCAACATCGAAATCCGCGAGGAGCACTGCTACATTCACACCGGCAACGTTCCTGCTGCGGGCGGGCTTCCCGTGGGGACTTCCGGCTACGCGCTGGGGCTTTTGTCCGGCGGGATTGATTCGCCTGTCGCGCTTTATATGATTGCAAAACGCGGCGTAAAGGTTGCCGCAATCCATTTTGAGGCTCCGCCATACACCTCCGAACGCGCGAAACTTAAGGTTATCGACCTTGCGAAAAAAATCGCGGCTTGGAGCGGCAGTGTCAGGTTTTATTCTGTGCCCTTTACGGCTATTCAAGAGCGGCTTCGCGACGGTTTAACTGCAGCGGGCGAGGATGGTTATTTTACAATTATTATGCGCCGGCTTATGCTTTCTATTGCGGAAAAAATTGCGAAAAAAGAGGGCTTCGACGCGCTTATAACCGGCGAAAGTATCGGTCAGGTCGCGAGCCAGACTATGGGCGCGCTGCGTTGCACCAATATTTGCGAACTCCCGGTTTTCCGCCCGCTTATCGGCATGGACAAGACGGATATTATTGACATTGCGGAAAAAATTGACACATTTGAAACGTCGTCTTTGCCGTACGAAGACTGCTGTACAGTCTTCACGCCAAAACACCCTCGAACCCACCCGAGCAAAGAAATCGCGGAAAAATTACAGGACAATATCAACTTTTCCGATTTGACAGAAATTGCAGTCGCGAATACAGAAATTTTGCACATCCGCCCCGATTGATTTAACAGAAACAACATTTTTCTGTCAACCGCCTATCAAATTTTTATGTTACAATATTTGTGCTACAAAAAGGGAGGCTGCGAAGCAAGGTTATTATGGCAGAGATTTCAAGTGCGGCTAAGAAGGCATATAAAAAAGCCCTCAAGGCGAAGAAAAAGAAGCTTAAAACTTCACATTGGTTATTTATACAAAAAGGCGATTCGGGGAAAGAAATCGCAAGCAAGGTTTTTACCCAATTTGCGGTTTTGGTATTAATTGTTTGTCTTGCCATTTTGGGGAATGAATTATGGCTCTCAATTTCAACTAAACAGCTCAATACCTCTCTTCAAGACCTTTACAATAAGTATATAACAACAGAAATATTCGGAAGCAAGGGTGAACTTCTCCCCTCCGCGAAGGCTCTCCTTGACATTAACGCCGACACAGCGGGTTGGATAACGATTGAGGACACAAATATTAACCTTCCGGTTGTGCTTAAAAAGACTTCGGACGGGAACGAATATTACCTTAAACGATCCTTCGACGGTTCGACGAATAAGGCGGGGACGCTGTTCCTTGACTGCCGCTCAACGCTTGATTATAAAGACCGCTCCGACAACCTCATTGTCTACGGGCACAACCAAAAGGACAAGACGATGTTCGGCGACCTTGCGAATTACAAGAAGAATTTGGGCTTTTACCGCTCCCACCCGATAATAAAATTTTCCTCAAACTACGTTACCGACGACTACAAGATTTTCGCGTTCTTCGTAACCCCCGTCGAGCCGCACCAGACCGCCGACGGCGTGATATTCGATTATCACAACTATATTGACCTGTCCGAGCGCGAAGTCTTCGACGAATTTATCGACAACATTAACCTTCGGAACGAGATTACGACGCCTGTTGACGTTAAGTACGGGGACGAGATATTAACCCTTTCGACCTGCTCGAACGAGTTTGAGCCTTCGCGGTTTGTCGTTTTTGCACGAAAGGTTCGCGAGAACGAAGACACCGTTGTTGACACCAATTCCGCTGCAATTAACCCTGACGCAAAAGAGCCCGACTGGGATGTTATTTACGGATAAAAGATAATAATTAATAGAATCGGTTGAGAAAAGCAATGCAAGATTTTCTTAAAAAATTAATCCCGCAAAAGACAGACACACCCTCCGAACTTCGGCGAAAAATTATTTTAATCTCCGCAAGCGTTCTGCTTCTTGCCTGCATTATCGCACTCGTTATTATCTTGTCGGGACAGGAGCGTGACCGCGAACTTAATACAGACCTTGCAGAACGCCACACCACAACGGTAAACGTTATAACAACGACAACCGCCGCGACAACCGTTACCGAGACCGAAGCGGTTACAACCGCTCCCCCGCCGCCGCCGCTTGTTGTTCTTCCCGAAATGCAGGGGTTTTTGGACGAAAATCTTGATACTGCCGGTTGGATAAAGGTTGACACAGGGGTTGACAACGTTGTAATGCAGACGGCGGACAACGAGAAATACCTTGACGAAACCTTCGACGGGCACTACTCCGAAGCGGGAACGATATTCGCCGATTTTCGCGGCGTTGTAAACGACTACAACAACGCCCAAGCGGACAACATCGTCCTTTACGGGCACAACCAAAGGGACACAACCATGTTCGGGACGCTTAAAAAATACAAGACGACCCGCGTCAATCCAACCGGTTTTGAATTCTACAAAGAACACCCGACCTTCACATTCTCGAACCTTTACGAAAACTATACATATAAGATTGTCGCAATATTCATAATAGAGGTTGAGCCGTATCAAAACCCCACCGGCGAGATTTTCGATTACCACAACTATATCATCTTCACCTCTCCCGAAGTGAGCGAATACACCTTCGACAACTGGGTAGAAAAGATAACCGCACATTCCGCGATTGACACGAATGTTGATATGGCCCCTGGCGACAGGTTTATGACCCTTTCAACCTGTTCAAACGAATTTGAACCCTCCCGCCTTGTCGTAGTAGGAAGGCGTGTGCGCGAGGGCGAATCGCCAGAGGTTGACACTTCAAAGGCGGCAATAAACCCCGACGCAATCGAGCCCGACTTGGATTTTATTTATAAAAATTAGAGGATTACCCCGATGTCAGATGAAACGACAAAAACAGAAGAAATAGCGGCGGCGGCGGAAGTTGTTCCTACGGAAGTTCCGGCGGAAACTGTTCCGGCGGAAGTTGTTTCGGAAGCTCCGCCGAAAAAATATTCACCGTTTCCGGCAAAAGGCGACAGTGTCGGTGAAATAATCCGCAAGTTAATATTCATAATATCTTTAACGGCTTTTATCGTCGCGGGGGTTATTTTTGTAAGCACCCTCTTACAGTCAAAACGCGCCGTCGAGGATAAAGAGGTTAACCAATCCTTCGCCAACACAACCATCGCAACTACCGTTAACGATGAGGGAGAAATTGTTACAATCCCGCCGACAATTGAAGAACAAGTAGAGCATAATAATACCCTCAACGACCATTTTCTTGAGATTACCGATAACTATGTCGGCTACCTCTGGGTTGACGGCTGCCTTATAAGCGACCCTGTCGTACAGGCGGACGACAACGACTATTACCTTAAACAGACCTACTACGACGAGCCGAATAAAGCCGGCGCAATCTTCATGGACTATCGCGTTGTTATGACGGAGGATTATGTCTCACCGAATGTTGTAATCTACGGGCATAACCAAGAAGACGGCACAATGTTCGGCAACCTCAAACAGTATAAAAACAACATTGAATTCTACGCCGACAACCCCTTCGTTAAATTCAACACCCTCTATGATGTCGGCGACTATGTTATTTACGGATTCTTCGTAACGAACGCCCTGCCGGAGCAAGATTCCGAAGGAGTGGTTTTCCGTTATCACGACTACATGGAATCCCTAAACAACGAGGCAACCTTCTATTGGTACCTTAACGAAGTCTATAAGCGCAACCAGATTGTATCGCCGGTTGATGTAGAATACGGGGACAAACTCTTGACCCTCTCGACCTGCTCGAATGAATTTACCGAAAGCAGATTCGTTGTTTTTGCAAGGAAACTCCGCCCGAATGAAAAGCGGGAAGACTTCGACTTTTCGGGCACAATATATAACGTAAATGCCGAAGGTATCGACTGGGACGCGATTACCAAAAAAGAACCGGTAATCGTTACCGAACCGGCTCTTGAAACCGTCTACAGCAACGCGAACGAAATAGGAATGATAATTACACGCGCTCCCGTTACAGAAACCGCTCCGACGGAGTAACTTAAATTAGGATTAATGCAATGGAAACAAAAAAGCCGAAAAAGAGTTTTCGCGAAAATTTTATACCGTCAAAAAACGACCCCAAGAACGTTTTAATAAATAAGTTAATCATTTTAGGGTCGGTTGCCGCTCTGCTTGTCTGTGCTCTCATTTTAGGCGAATATTTTTTCCGCATTTACGAAGCTAAACATAACAGCGAGACCATCGGCGATATATATAACACCGCCAACGCAAGGGTTATTTCAAACAAAACCGACGAGGAAGAACCTATACCGGGTGAGACGGTAACTATGCCCGTTACAACCGTTCCCGAGCCGGATATGCCGTGGGTAGAGCCGGAAAGGCTCCCGAGTGCGATTGAACTGTTGGAGATTAACCCCGATTACGCGGGATATGTAAGCATACCCGGGGTGTTTTCGGAAGCTGTTGTCCTTGACGCCGACAACGAATTCTACCTCACTCACAATTTTTACGGGCAAAGACGCGCCGCCGGAACGGTTTTTGCCGATTACCGAAACGTCATAAACGGTGAAAATGTTTCGGACAACATCGTCCTTTACGGGCATAACAACCGTGACGGAACGATGTTCGGGAACATGGACTACTACAAATACAACGCAAACTATTGGCTTAAAAATCCGTTCGTTTATTTCGACAATTTTTATACTCAAGATGTTTATGTTATCCTCGCTTCATTCATAACGAACGTTGACCCGAAACACGATAACGGCTATGTCTTCGATTACCAGAACTTTTTAAATTTCGACGACACCACCTATACCTTTGAAAGTTTCAAGGAGAATATTGATAAGAAAAATCAGATTATAACCGGTCTCGACTATGACGAAAACGACAAGTACTTAACTCTCTCAACCTGTTCCTACGAGTGGGAACCCTCCCGCCATGTTATGATAGCGCGAAAGCTCCGTCCCGGCGAGACGACCGCGAATATTGACACAACCGCTTTTAAACTCAATCCCGACGCCGTGTGGCCGGCTGTTTATTATAAATATACCGGATAAGGATTTATGAAGTCTGTTAACTCCATCCTAAACAGCATTATAGCAGTCCTTCTCGTTGGCGGTATCTATACCCTTTCCGTGGTTACGGGGGAAACCTCGCCGATAGAAGAAACGGGCATAGTATATGAAACAACAACTACAACCGTCCCGCCGGTCACGAGCGAGACGGTTACAACTGTTTCCGAGCCTTTGCGGCAAGTTGTTTTTGTAACAGAAAGCGAGGAAACGACAACTTCTGAAACAACAACTTCCGAAACAACTTCCGAAACTACAACCGAAGAAACCACAACCGCAACAACCGAAGAGACAACAACAACTACAACCGCGGCAACAACAACCACAACCGCCGACACGGAGCTATACGAAGAAGACGACCCGGAAGACACCGAACTATATGAAGAAGACGAAGACCCCGAAGACACAGCACTATACGAAGAGGACGAAGAAGACGAGGACGAGCCCGAAGTCACCTCGCTATATGAAGAAGATAACAACGATTTCCTTATAGGCTACGATGAACCCGACGGGGAGATACTTGATACCGTTCCTGTAACCACAGCCGTTACAGGAACAGCGAAGGATATTGTTTGGAACGTAGAGGGCGGCGCGCCCGGCGAGTGGTGGAGCAATACGGATTCCGGTAATGTTACAGCTGCCCTTCCCGCCGCCTCAACCCTCACCGCCTACTTTAACGGAAAGAAACAGACGGTTGATGCGTTTGCTCTTGTCTGTGCGGTAACAAATAACGAAATCTCGGACAGCTTCTCCGACGAGGCAATAAAAGCACAAGCAGTCGCCGCCTATACATACATAAAGGAAGCAAACGACAGGGGCGACGCGCCCGATGTCATGGTTGACTACGAGTATTCGGCTAAGATGGAGAAACTCGTTAAGAGCGTTTGGGGGGTTGCCTGTTACCATAACGGGAAACTTGCGCAAACCGTTTATTCCGCCTCCTCTGCCGGTTATACGGCTTCTTCCGAGAACGTCTGGGGCGGCGCACACCCGTATCTTGTAAGCGTAAAAACTCCCTTCGATGCTGCGTCCGACCCGAACTACGGAATAAAGACAACCTACACGGAAAGCTCAATCCGAAGTCTCCTTGAATCGGGGCTCGGTATCTATCTTTCCGCGAATCCCGAAAATTGGCTTGTAATAACAGGACACATTGACGGCAGTTATGTCGATACGATAATGGTTGACGGACAGGTTGAAATCTCCGGCAGAGACCTGCGCGAAGATATTATGAACTATAAAATCCGAAGCGCGGCTTTTTCGATAAGCTACTATGACGGAATCTTTACGATAACAACCTACGGCTACGGTCATGGGGTCGGAATGAGTCAAAACGGAGCGAATATCTTAGCGAAGCAAGGTTATGGCTATGCCGATATTCTTAAGTATTATTACACCGGAATTGAAGTGAAATAATATTGTCAACGCGTAATAATATATCGGAAATAATACGACTTATAAATATTTACAAAAAACTTTTGATAACCTATTGACAAAACATATTATATGCTCTATAATATAGTCATAAGGTAAAAACAAATGAATCTCGGAGGTAAATTTATTATGAGCGATATTTTCGATAAAATCGGTCAGACATTCTCAGACATAGGCGAATCCGTTTCCGAAAAGTCAAAGTACGTAGCGGAAGCAACAAAACTCAACGCGAAGATCCTGCAAGAAAAGTCTTCAATCGGAAGCAACTATTCCGAAATCGGACGTTACTACGTTGAACACTACGCCGACAACCCCGACCCGGGCATATCCGATAAAGTCGCGGCTGTAATCCGCTCGAAGGAACAAATCGTCGAGATGGAGGCGAAAATCTTAGCCCTAAAGGGTTACATTAAGTGTACTGTATGCGGTGCGAACGTTCCGTTTGACGACAAGTTCTGCGGCAAATGCGGCGCGGTACTTGATAAACCCGCTCCGCCTGCACCTGATGAAGAAGAGATTACGCCGAACGTCTCGGTTGTACCCGACGATGTTCCCGACGACATAATCGAATAACCCCCCCGATAAACTGCCGCCCGTACATTTTTGTGCGGGCGGTTTTTTGTGTTCAGTTCATAATGTAATCGTTTACATTCACAATTATATAGCCTTCTTGTGTCGTTTTTACTGTTATTATGACGAATTTAAAAAAAGCACTTGACAAACTCTGACGAATGATTTATAATGATATATAATAAGTATGCTCATAGTTTGCGTCAAAATAATACATTCACAAGAAATCGTTTTCATAAGCTTAATGATACATGAGGGTGGATAAATGCGGAAACATCTGTTTGAAATTATCGTTGCACTGATGCTGTTCTTCGTAACGGCGGTGTTTATGATTGTGAATTTCTACGTCTTCAATAATAGAGCAGACATAACCGTAGCTATCATTATCTTCGCGATACTATCCCTCGGAGGAATTGTATTACACACAACCCGCCACATGGTCAGCAAGGAACGCGATGCAAAGGCTCGACTCGAACGCCTTGCCGATTCGATAAACGCTGCTGTTTTCGTATGGGATGCCGATTTCCATTACAGATACGTAAACTTTGAATTTACAAGGCTTTTCGGTTACTCCGAAGACGATATAAATAACGGTTCCGATGTTTTACATAAAGTCCTTCCCGACGATGCTTTCATGCCCTCGCTCCAAGGCATCATCAATAATCGTGACGAAGAATTCCACGTTACCGCGAAAAACGGCAACCCTGTTGCTGTTGTTTGGAACACTTCGATAATGGAGATTATCGAAAAGCGCGACAGCAAGCTTTATATTCTCATGTCAATCGGTTACGACTTAACAGAGCTCCTTGCCACAAAGCAGTCCCTCGAGGAATCCGAGAAGAAATACGCCTTTTCGATGGAGCTTTCCGAAATCGGTATCCTCCTTCTTCAACCGGGCGACGAAGTGTTCTACATCTCCGAACAGCTCCGAAACATGATTTCTCTCCCCGAAGGCGAGATTAGGCTAAAAGATTTACAGGAGATTATCCACCAAAAGAGCAGCGGCAACGAATTTGCAAAAATCAGCGCATTCGTTAAAGGCTTCCGCAAGACTGATATTGAGGTAATTCAGAGTTCAAGATTACAGGTTAAATCCTCCGACGGTTCATATAAATGGTTTGAGTTCCGTTACAGGCTCATTTCCTCCCCCTTGTCCGAAAAGTTCGGTCTCGGCGGCTCGGTTATCGACATCTCAAGAGATGTTGAAAAAGACAAGCGAATCGAGGAGATGGCGTATAACGACGAAATTACCGGGCTCTATAACCGCAACAAGTTCATGCAGCTCGGCAGGGAAGCTTTCCTCTCAACCCAAGACTCCGCGACGGATTATTGGATAATTGTCGCCGACATCGACAACTTCCATATCGTTAACGACACAACCGGCTACGAAAACGGCAACAAGCTCCTCCAGCGCATGGCTTCAATAGTCACCTCACAGGTTAAACGCTTTAAAGGCGAAGTCGCGAGAATCGGCGGCGATAACTTCGCTTTGCTTGTTCAGGATTTCGGCGACGACGAATTCCCGGTTACTATAATTAACAACATTCAGAATATGCTCCGCGATATAAAGTCCGATACATTCAAGGCTCAAACAATTACCTGTAGCGCAGGATATTGCAAGATGTCCGACAGCAAAATTGATTTTTCAAAGGTTTTAGATCAGGCGGAATTCTCACTCTCCCTCTCCGACGGCTCTCGCGAATCGGTTATCCGCTATGATAACAAGGTTCACGAACGCGTTCTCCGCGACGCCGAAACCGAGAAGGAAATCGCCGAGGCTATAACCAAGAACGAATTCGTCCTCTTTTATCAGCCGAAGATTAACCTCACCGACGGCACCTTAATGGGAATGGAAGCTCTTATCCGCTGGATTAAACCGGACGGCAGGCTCGTTCCCCCCGTTCAGTTTATCCCCATCGCCGAAAAGTCGATGAACATTACGCAGATAAGCAACTTTGTCCTAAGGGAAGCTTGCAGACAGAATAAGGAATGGCAGGATAAGGGCCTCCCACCGCTAACCGTCTCCGTCAACCTGACCTCCGTCGATTTTTACCAAACCGACGTTATCTCGAACATTAAAGCAGTGCTTGAAGAAACAGGGCTTGCCCCCGAATACCTCGACATTGAGCTCACCGAATCCCTCGCCCTCAAGGATATTGACAACGCCGTTTCGCAGATGGACGAAATTAACAAACTCGGCGTAAAACTCTCTATGGACGACTTCGGTACAGGTTACTCCTCGCTCTCGTACATTCAAGTCCTCCCTATCTCGCTTCTAAAGCTTGACCGTTCGTTTATAATGTACTTAGAGCAGGACGAAATGTCAAAAGAAATCGTTTCCGCCGTTATAAGAATCGCAAAATGCAAGAAGATCGAGACAATTGCAGAGGGTGTCGAGAATGCCGCGCAAGCTTCAATCCTCCGCGATTCGGGATGTGACTACGTTCAAGGTTATCTCTTCGGCAAGCCTATGCCGGCAGACAAGTTTGAAGAATTCATAAAAGCCCACGACCCTGCCGCCGCCGAAGAAATAGTTTCCCCGAAGGTTGCACATATTGCCTAATCCGTTAACCTTTACCCGCGTGGAAAACCATGCGGGTAATTTTATTGTCCCACAAAATTTATCCTGAAAAGCTATTGCTTTTTACGAAAATTTATGTTATAATGTTAGAAGGTATATTTATGCCCCGAAATCTATGTTTAGGAGCTTTAACATGATAAGAAGCATGACCGGTTACGGCAGCTTTAGAGCTGTTAACTCCGGGCGGGAGATTTTTGTTGAGATAAAAAGCGTTAACCATAAATTCTTTGAATGTTTTGTCCATACCTCGCGTGCGTATGGTTTCCTTGAAGATCGGGTGAGGAAATTTGCGGGGGGATTTATTGCCCGCGGAAAGCTTGATATTAACATTAATATTGTGTCCGAAGGCTCTGACGAAACGATTGTTACCGCGAATAAGGCGGTGCTTGACGGCTACCTTGACTCACTTTTTGATTACGCCGTAAACTCCGATAAAAATATAGACACACATATAGATTACGAGTTGCTCCTTAAAATTCCCGATGGGTTTACGGTGCAGAAGGCAAAAACCGATGAGGAAGAACTTTGGAGCGATGTTAAGGAAGTGCTCCTTAACGCCTTAGACAGCTTCACTTCGATGCGTATTACCGAGGGAGACAAGCTTAAGGATGACATAGAGGGGCGGCTTTCCGCAATATCGGACGCTGTTGATATAATTGACCTTTTGTCCCCGAAGTCGGTTGAAAAATACAGACAAAAGCTCTTTGACAGAATGAATGAAATTATTGGCAGCGCAGACGAACAGCGAATCCTGACCGAAGCGGCGATATTCGCTGAAAAGACAGCTGTTTTTGAAGAGACCGTCCGTCTTAAAAGCCACATCTCGCAGTTTGAAGATTTCCTAATGTATAAAGAGCCTATCGGGCGGAAGATGGATTTTTTAACCCAAGAGATGAACAGAGAAGCGAACACCATCGGCTCGAAAGCCTCCGACCTTGAAATAACAAGGCTTGTACTTAATATCAAATCCGACATCGAAAAAATCAGAGAGCAGGTTCAAAACATAGAATGAAGCTTCTTTCTATCGGCGGCGGAAATTACGTCAACGCAGACCGCCTCGTCTGTGCAGTTACCCCCGAAAGCGCGCCGATAAAACGCCTTATAACCGACGCGCGCGAAAAGTTTATGCTAATCGACGCAACCTGCGGTAAGCGCACAAAATCGGTTTTCATAACCGACACCGGGCATATTATCCTGTCCTTTAAAACGCCCGAGAGGTTTGCCGAAGGGGCAGAGATTGAAGAAAATTAATCACCGAAGAGGTTTAGATGAGCGGAAAACGCGGTAAACTTATAGTAATATCAGGTCCGTCAGGCTGCGGAAAAGGGACTGTTATAAAGAAGCTTGCGGAAACTACACCGTTTTGGCTCTCCGTTTCGGATACAACGCGTGAAATTCGTGCGGGCGAGACTGCCGGGGTTAATTACAACTACCTCTCAAACGATGAGTTTATGTCGAAAGTTAACGACGGCCTCATGCTTGAACACGCCTCCTACAGCGGTCGGGCGGGGAAGATAACCTACTATGGAACGCCGAAGCCGCCGGTGCTTTCCCGACTTGAAGCGGGCGAGAATGTTCTCCTTGAAATTGAGGTCCAAGGCGCGTCGCAGATTAAAAAAGCTCTCCCCGAAGCGGTCCTGATATTCATAATGCCGCCGTCCATGGAAGAACTTGAAGCAAGACTTCGCGGGCGGGGTACTGAAAAGCCGGAGGATATTAAAACAAGGCTTGAAACTGCAAAGACCGAAATTGCCTTAGCTGACAGCTTCGATTATACTGTCGTCAATGATGAAGTCGAAACTTGTGCAGAAAGAATAAAGAAAATAATTGAAGGGGACATATAATATGGAAAACAATATGTTAAGACCGTCAATCCAAGAAATCACAACCCAAAACGAGAACCCCTACACGGTAGTTATCGGCGTTGCAAAGCGCGCAAGGGAGATCGCCGACGACGTTTTCGAGTCCGGGCAGATTTTAGAGCACAAGCCCGTAAAAACCGCTGTCGAAGACTTCGCAAAACGCCGCTACCGCATGATTGAAGACCCAACCCTTCGCGGAACAAAAATCGAGTCATAACCCATGCAGCAAAAACAAATCGTAAAAGTTGCCGTAGCCGACACAAACTACGGTTTCGACCGGGCTTTCGACTACGCGCTGCCGGGGTGGGAGGCGGATGCGGGGGCGAACTATTCGATAAAAGTTGCTCCTGTGCCCGGCTGTCGGGTACTCGTTCCGTTCGGGAACGGCAACCGCAAGCGCATCGCCTTAATCTTATCCTACGGCGACTACGACAAAAACGTTATCTACAAAGAAATCTCGGGCGTTATTGACGATGTTCCGGCGATCTCCGCCGAGGGGTTGATGTTAATTAACCGCCTCAAGGAAACGACTTTTTGCACCTACTTCGATGCCTGCAAACTCTTTTTACCCGCAAGCTTCAACGTTAAGCTCAAGACCCGCTACAAGGTTAACGCAGAGCGTTTTGAAGCACTTCATTCCCTGATGTCCGACGACGACATTAAGGCGGTACTACAGGTAGAAAAAACCGGGAACTATTCCGGCGATAACCTAAAATACCTCCTTTCCGAAAACATTATCTACCCCGAAGAATATATCACAAAAAAGGAAAAGACCGAAAAGATAGTCCGCCTCACCGATGAATACAGAGAGGGCAGGCTTAAATACGCTTTCACAAACGACAAGACAAGAAAGACGGTAGAGCATTTGGGGAATTCCCCCGACATAACCGATAAAGAACTTATTAACCTCTTCGGCATAACCTCCGCTTCGCTTAGGACGCTGCAAAAGCGCGGTGTTATAGATATGTTAACAGCCGCGAAGGGTTTGCTTGTCGCCGGGTCTGTTACCGGGTCTGTTGCCGGGGCTGTTTCAAATTTCGACAATCCGCTCCGATTAAGCGAAGAGCAACGCACCGCCGCCGACGGGATTTTATCGCTTATTAGAAACGGCAAGCCCTCCGCCTCGCTCCTTTTCGGCGTAACAGGCAGCGGGAAAACCGCCGTTTTTACGGAGCTTATCGTAAAGGTTTTGAGTTCCGGGAAGACAGCAATTCTGCTTGTGCCGGAAATCGCCCTTACGCCCCAACTGATAAAGCGTTTTACCGAGATTTTCGGGAACGCGGTAAGCTGTCTCCACAGCGGTCTGTCCGTTTCGCGCCGCGGCGAGGAATACGCGCGGATTCGCGCCGGGCACTGCAAACTGCTTATAGGGACAAGAAGCGCGGTCTTCGCGCCGATTGAAAATATAGGACTTATAATAATAGACGAAGAACAAGAGCGGACATTCGTCTCCGAGATGTCGCCGCGCTACGACGCAAAGGAAATCGCGAAGATGCGCTGCGTTTACCATAACGCCGCCCTCGTCTTAGCCTCCGCGACGCCTTCCGTTGAGAGTTATCACTTCGCAAAAATCGGGCGTTACAACCTCTTTACCCTCAAAAAACGCTTTGCGGAAGCGGTATTGCCGGAAGTTAACATTGTTGATGTTGCGGCGGACGGTTACTATAACGACTCGCAAAACCTTTCCTGCACGCTCGTTTCCGAGATTAACGACAACCTTGCGCGGAAAGAGCAGACAATACTCCTGCTAAACAGGCGCGGTTTTAACACCATCATAACCTGCCGCTCCTGCAAGCAGACGATAATGTGTCCCAATTGCAGCGTCGCCCTAACCTACCATAAGTCTGCGGGGAAACTCCGCTGTCACTGGTGCGGGTACGTCAGAGAAGAGGCTACAGTCTGTCCGTCATGCGGCAGTGAGTACCTTAACTTCATCGGGACGGGCACGGAAAAGATTGAGAGCGAGATTGCAGAGCTTTTTCCTTCCGCAAGGGTTTTGAGGCTTGATGCCGATACGATTGGTTCAAGAGGAAATTACGAAGAGCTATTCAAGGCGTATTCCAGAGGCGATTACGACATACTTCTCGGGACGCAGATGGTTGCGAAGGGGCTTGATTTCCCTAATGTTACCCTTGTCGGGGTTATATCGGTCGATTCCGCGCTTTATGCCGGGGATTACCGCTCCTATGAACGCACATTCTCGCTCCTAACGCAGGTTGCGGGGCGGGGCGGGCGCGGCGGAAAGCCCGGCAGAGCGGTTATCCAAACCTTTAACCCTCACCACTACATCCTAAAACTTGCGGCTTCTCAAAACTTCCCCGACTTTTTCGGCGAAGAAATCGGCAACCGCAAACTCCTTCTCTACCCGCCTTTTTGTGACCTTTACGTTGTTGAGTTCACCGGCAGTGACGACGGCAAGACGGCAGCGGCGGCGGCGGCGTTCGCGTCCCTTATCAGAGCCGCAGTTAACGATAAAATCAAACTGACAAAAGAAAAGATACCGCTTATTCTATTAGGTCCGTCGAAATGCATACGAGAGCGGATTAACAATAAATTCCGCTATAAGCTTATTATAAAATGTAAATCTAACGGAGCATTTCGCAGTCTACTATCCGATACTTACAAGAAAACCTTTACTGAACGCGTTTTCGACCGCATAACCGTCAGCATTGCTTCAAACGGCGACGCTTCAATGTAAAATAAAAAGGGGAAATCCGAGCAAATATGGCACTCAGAAATATTCTTAATAAAGACGATCCGATGTTACACAAAAAATGCCGCCCTGTAGATAATTTCGACAAAAAGCTTTCCCAACTCCTTGACGATATGGCGCAGACGAATCGTCATCTTGACGGCGCGGGGCTTGCCGCACCGCAGATTGGGTTACTCCGCAGAGTTGCCGTTGTAGAATGGGACAACACCTATTGCGAGCTCATAAACCCTGAAGTTATCGAAGTTAAGGGTACTTCCCGCGACATCGAAGGCTGTCTTTCCTGCCCGAACGACTGGGGATACGTTGTTCGCCCGGCGACAGTCAAGTTTGCAACCTATGACCGTGAAGGCAACCGTCGGGAATACTTCTATCGCGGACACGCCGCAAGAGCTGTGCTTCACGAAATTGATCATCTTGACGGCATAGTTTTCACCGACAAGGCGGACGAAATGGTTGACCCGAAGGTTGTCGAAGAGCGCGACAAGAAACGCCGCAAACGTATGCGGTAGGTTGGCGAAAGGGGGAACAAACATCAGAATCGTTTTCATGGGTACGCCGGAATTCGCCGTGCCGTGCCTTCGCGAACTGACAAAGACCGAAGATGTGCTTGCGGTATTTACAAAGCCCGACAAGCGCGGCGGACGCGGGAACAGGCTGCTCCCCTCCCCCGTTAAAATCTTCGCCGAAGACCATAACCTCAAGGTTTATCAGCCCGCTTCACTAAAAGCCGGGGAAGACGCCGAAACCGCGTATGAAACGCTCCGCGAACTTGCCCCCGACCTTATTATTGTCGCCGCGTACGGACAGATTCTGCCCGAGCGGATTTTAACCCTCCCGAAAATCTTCCCGCATTGTATTAACCTTCACGGTTCCCTGCTCCCGAAATATCGCGGGGCTGCGCCGATTGAACGCGCAGTTATGGACGGCGAAATTGAGACCGGGATAACCTCAATGGTTATGGCGAAGGGGCTTGACACCGGCGATATGTTAATTAAGAGCACGACCGAAATCGGTGAGAACGAGACGGCGGCGGCTTTGCGTTCGCGTCTCTCCGAAATTGCCGCAAAAACTCTCCTCGACACACTTTCGGCACTAAAAAGCGGAAAGCTTACTGCTTCAAAGCAAAATACTGATGACGCTTCATACGCTTCAATGATTGATAAAACCGAGAGTAAGCTTAACTTCTCCGACACCGCTAAGAACATTCACAATCTAATCCGCGCAATAACCGGCTTCGGAATGTTACACGGAAAACGGATAAAGGTTTTTTCCACACGGAAAACGGATATTACCGCAAAAGGCGAACCCGGGCAACTTATATCCGATAACGGTTTATATATAAACTGCTCCGACTACCTGTTAGAGATTACGGAGCTCCAGCCCGAAGGCGGAAAACTTCTCTCGGCAGACGAGTACCTTCGCGGGCATAAAATAGATTCCGATTCGATTTTGAGTTAATATGTCAGATAAAAAAAGCCCCCGCGAGACGGCGGTACGAGCCCTCATGAAGATGGGCGGCGGCAAGTTTTCGGAAGCGGTGCTTTCCGAAGCCCTTGATGTAACGCCGATGGACAGCGTCAACAAGCGGTTCTGTACAACCCTTTTCTACGGCGTTATTGAGCGCAAGTTAACCCTTGACTGTATTATCGGCGGTTACAGTAAAATGCCTCTTGGGAGGCTTGACCACGAAGTAAAAAATATCCTCCGTGCCGGTCTTTATCAGCTTCTTTTCATGGACAGCGTTCCCGACAATGCGGCGGTCGACGAGTCGGTAAAACTCTGCGCGGCTTTTAAGAAAACCTCCGCGAAAGGCTTCGTCAACGCTCTGTTAAGGCAGTTTTTGCGCGACGGCAAGCGGATTAACGACAGCAGTGTTGCGGTAAAGTATTCAATTAACCCCGAAATTTACGACTCTTTCAGAGCCGATTACGGTGAAACAAAAGCGGCGGAGATTTTAGAAAGCTTCTTAACTCCCGACGTAACCTATATTAAGCTTAACAACAGGCGGTTTACAAAAGACAATCTGCCCGACGGCTTTACCCCTACCGACATTCCGAACGTTTTCAGCAGCGGCAATGTTAACCTTAACAGCCCCGAATTTGCGGCGGGGGCGTATCACATACAGGACTATTCCTGCGCGTACGCCTGTAACCTCATGGAAATATCGGGTGATGAAGACATACTGGACGTTTGCGCCGCACCGGGCGGGAAATCCTTTACCCTTGCCGAAATGACGGACGGAACTGTTTACGCCTGCGACATCAGCGAGAAGCGGCTTGAAAAGGTTAATACGGGAGCTGCCCGCCTTGGTTTAACTAATATCCGGACGTTTTTGCATGACGGCAAGTCTTTTAATGAGAGTTTCCCGAAGTTTACGCGTATTCTTTGCGATGTGCCCTGTTCGGGGCTTGGGGTTATCCGAAAAAAGCCGGAGATACGGTATAAAAACGCTGCGGATTTTTCACATCTTCCCGAAGTGCAATACGATATACTCGAAAACAGCGTGCGATATTTAGCCGACGGCGGAATGATTCTTTACTCAACCTGCACCCTCCGAAAGGCTGAGAATGAGGATGTTATAGCCCGGTTCCTTGAAAATCACCCGGAGTTCACGGCAGAAATGCGGACAATATTCCCCTTCGATTTTAACTCGGACGGATTCTTTATCGCAAAACTTGCAAAACTTAGGACCGATAAATGAAAGATATTTTATCATACACGCTTCCGGAACTGATAGCGGAACTCCCGACCGAAAAGCTTTATAGGGCGAAACAGATTTACAGTTGGCTTCATGTGAAACGCGCCTTAACATTTGACGAAATGAGCGATCTCCCCGCCGCCCTGCGCGAAAAGCTTCGTGAAGATTACATAATATGTAAACTAAAGACGGTGAAAACCTTAATTTCAGAGCGCGACGGGACAATTAAGTACCTCTTTGAGCTTCCCGACGGTGAATGTATCGAAACGGTTTTCATGGAGTATAGGCACGCCTACAGCCTCTGTATTTCTTCGCAGGTCGGTTGTCGAATGGGTTGCAAATTCTGCGCTTCGGGGCTTGACGGGCTGGTGCGAAATCTTACTCCTTCCGAAATGCTTTCACAGGTCTACGAAGTCGAACGCCTCACCGGGAAAACTATAGGAAGCCTTGTCATGATGGGAATCGGCGAGCCGCTTGATAATTTTGACAACACCGTTAAATTCCTTTCGATGCTGTCGGATAAAAACGGCAAGAACCTAAGCCTTCGTCATCTGTCGCTGTCGACCTGCGGGCTTGTTCCTAAAATTAAAGAGCTTGCCGCGCTGCGTCTCGGCTTAACCCTCTCCGTTTCACTTCATCAGGCTGATAACGCGAAGCGCGAAGAGATAATGCCGGTTACAAAGGCTTATAATATAGATGAACTCATCGGCGCTTGCAGGGTTTATATTGCGGAAACCGGGCGGCGGATTAGCTTTGAATACGCGGTAATTGCGGGGGTTAACGACTCGAAGGACGATGCGGACAGGCTTATTAAACTTCTTCGCGGTATAAATTGTCACGTTAATTTAATTCCTGTCAACAATGTTGCGGAGTCGAATTTTCATAACAAAAGGGAAAATGTTAAAAACTTTGAAGGTTATCTGAACGCGGCAAAAATCCCCGTTACAACAAGAAGGACACTGGGGAGTGACATTAATGCGGCGTGCGGTCAACTAAGGCGGAGTATAAAGAATTAGCGGGGTAATTCAATGAGAGTTTTTACGGGAACTGACATTGGGCTGAGCCGAACGGAAAATCAGGATAAAATAACGTCCGGGATTATTAACGAGATAACCGGGTTTATTGTCCTTTGCGACGGCATGGGCGGCGAAAACGCAGGCTCTGCCGCTTCCGACATCGCAACCGAAGCAATTGTCGATCGCTTCACAAAGGTCTACAGGCGCGACCTTTCCGACGAAACCGTTAAAAACATGATGATTTCCGCGCTCAATACGGCGAATTCGGTTATCCTCGACGAGTCCTATTCCGACCCGGAAAAGAAGGGCATGGGGACAACCTGCGTCGCCGCGCTTGAACGCGGTTTGAAGCTTCATGTTGTGAGTGTCGGGGACTCACGCGCCTACCTTATTAACGATAACATCTCTCAAATTACGAAAGACCACTCCGTTGTTATGCAAAAATACGAAAAGGGCGAGATTACGAAAGAAGAGATGCGGAGTCACCCCCAGCGAAACTATATTACGAAAGCTCTCGGAATCCCCTTCGACCCCGACCCGGACTACTTTGAACTTGAACTTTCCGAAAACGATGTGATTCTCCTCTGCTCCGACGGACTTTCGACCTATGTTGAAGAAGCGGAAATTTTAGCCATGTCGAAGATTTACAAAGGCGATGAGTTAATTGATGTTCTTATCAAAAAAGCCTTGCAGAACGGCGGCAAGGATAATATAACAATCGGGCTAATATACTATAATATGACAGAAAACGCGGAATAGGTTTCCAACCGGTTACAATTGTAACCAATCTGCTATCAAAAATGCCTATAATTTTTAATTTAATTTACACTTTTAGACATATAAACTCTTAAATTTGTAAACATTTTAGGTGTATACTATTAGTGGGTAAATAAAAACTTAACAGGGTGGATTTATGGATAAGAATATCGGCAAAAGGCTCGACGGGCGTTATGAGATAACCGAACTCATCGGCGTCGGCGGCATGGCTGATGTTTATAAAGCAACCGACATATTAGAGGGAAAGGTTGTCGCAGTCAAGATATTAAAGCCGGAGTTTTCCGACAACGATGAGTTTATACGCCGCTTTCGCAACGAGTCGAAGGCGATTGCTGTGCTTTCTCACCCGAATATCGTCAAGATTTTCGACGTCGGGTTTACCGATAAGCTTCAGTTTATCGTGATGGAATACATCGACGGAATAACCCTCAAGGAATTTATTGAGCAGCAAGGCGTCCTAAAATGGAAGGACACCATCCACTTTATCATTCAGATCCTCCGCGCGCTCCAGCACGCCCACGACCGCGGCATTGTCCACCGCGATATTAAGCCGCAAAATATAATGCTCTTCCCGGACGGGACTATAAAGGTCATGGACTTCGGGATTGCGCGTTTTGCACGCGAGGAGCTTAAAACAATCTCCGACAAGGCAATCGGTTCCGTCCACTATATCAGTCCCGAACAGGCTTCCGGCAATGTTACCGACGAACGCTCTGACATTTATTCCGTCGGAATAATGATGTACGAGATGCTTACCGGGATTAAGCCTTTTGATGCCGAGAACCCTGTAACCGTTGTCCTTATGCATATGCAAAAGGGTGCGCGCCCCCCGCGTCAGATTAACGACACAATTCCCGAAGGTCTCGAAGAGATTGTTACAAGGGCAATGCAGGCAGACCCTTCAAAACGTTATCAATCCGCTTCCGAGATGATAAAAGACATTGAAGAATTCAAGCGCAACCCCGCAATAATCTTCGCTTACGAATATACCTCAAAAGAACAGACGCAAAATTTCTCCCCCGCTGTAAAGGAATCCGCCTCCCGCGCATTTGAAAACACCCTCGACCGAAACAGCGTGCCGCTTGTTACCGAAAGAGACGGGCGCAAAAAAGCGAATGAAGACAAGCAGGGCATAAAAGTTCGTGCAAAAACAAAGGACGAACTTAAGCACGCCCAATATGAAGACGACGAGGACGATGAAGACGGTGATGTTTCAAAATCTTCATACTTTGTGGCAATATTAACCGCAATCGCGGCGGGTATTGTTATACTTGTGGTTGCCTTTGTTGCCATAAGACTTTTAGATGTAGTCGGAGTGAATAACACTCCCGAAGTTGCACAGATGCCGAACCTCATCGGGCTTTCTTACCAAGATGTTAAGACCGCTTATGCCGATCAATTCGAGCTTCGCAATATCGGCGAAGAATACAACGACTCTTGGCCGGCGGGCGCAATTATCCGCCAGATCATCGAAGAGGGCGACGACTACAAGAAAGGTTCCTCGATACAGGAAGTGACTGTAAGCAAGGGCAAGCGTCAGGTTATTATCGACAACGTTTACGGTCAGGATGCCGAATCCGCTCAGGCGATACTGATGGCGAACGGCGATTTTATCGTGCGTCCTGTTTTCCAGTCCGACGAGACTGTCGAAGAGGGTATGGTTATTAAGACCGACCCGCCGAGAAACGAAAAGGTTGACACGGGAAGCTTAATCCTCATGTATGTGAGCAGCGGTTCTGCCCTGCCTCCCATATATGTGCCGAATGTTGTCGGACAGACCGAAGAACAGGCGCGGATTCTCCTTGAAAAGCTTGCCGTAACGGTTCTTCCGATCGACTCGAAGGATGCCGCCGGAACGGTTGTTGAACAGAGTATCCCGCCCCTTTTACCGGACGGAACGCCGAATGTTGTTAACGTTAACGACCCGATAACAATTAGGGTAAGCACCGGGAATTCCCCCGAATCAACAATCAACATCTCATTTATCGTTCCGAACGGGATTGACAAATCCGCTTCGGCAACATTCAGAACCTATATCAACGGCAACCTCAAAGCGTCTGCCGATGTCGACAACATCCGCTATACCGAGACTGTTTCCGTCCCTGTTTCCGGCACAGGAATTCAGCGCGTTATAGTCGAGGGTGTTAACAACAACACCAAAAAGCTGATAAGCATCGGCGAATACGAAGTTGACTTCGACACAGGAGTAGTTACAGAGGTTGAATTCAAGACCCGCAACTTCTTAACCCTCTTTGAGGCAGAAGAGGTTACGACGACGACGACAACCGCTTATACCTTCCCCGACCCGTGGACAGTCGATGACGACACAATAATTGACGGCGACGATTTTTGGAACAATATTATCGGTGAATAGAGAGCATCTGCGGATGCATCGAAAAGTTAAATTGAATACGAGCAAAATATGAATAAAATAAGGGAATTGTCTGAAACGTACGAAGGTAAAATACTAACTTCTGTCGGCGGAATTTTCACCGTCGAAACAGAAGATACGGTCTTAAGCTGTAAGGCAAGGGGGATTTTCCGCCGAGACGGAATTTCTCCCTATGTCGGCGACATCGTTAATATAATGAAAGTCGGGGATAATGACGCTGTTATTGTCGAAGTTCTCCCCCGCAAAAATGAAATCGTACGCCCGCCTGTTGCGAATATTGATTACATTGTTTTCGTCATCTCTACAACCCTTCCGTCGCCGAATCTTGAAATTTTAGATAAATTCCTTGCTATCGCGGAATTTAAGAATATCCCGTCTGCAATAGCGGTTACGAAGACTGATTTGGCTGCCGGGTCTGTGACTTCGTCGCTTGTTAATACATATAACGATAACGTTGCGCCTGTTTTCCCGATTGATTATAATAACCCCGAAAGTTATGAAAAACTCTACGACAGCCTCGCGGGAAAAACCGCCGTCTTCACCGGCAACACCGGCGTCGGGAAGTCAACCCTCCTTAATCACATCGACAGCCGTATCAACTCGGAGGTCGGCGAGGTCAGCCGAAAACTCGGGCGCGGGCGTCATACAACACGCTCCGTTACCCTCTTTAGGCTTGATAACAACGCCTATGTCGCAGACACTCCCGGTTTCGGCGTTTTTGAGACGACACGTTATGACTACATATACAAGGAAAATTTAGCGGAATACTTTAAGGACTTCCGCCCCTACCTTCATGATTGCCGTTATCAGGACTGCACACACACGAAAGAGATAGGCTGTGCGGTTATTGAGGCGGTAAGGACGGGGAAGATTCCGCAAACCAGATTTGACAACTACCTTAAAATGTATGATGAGGTTTCGCTGATAAAACTTTGGGAACAACACACTTAGGGATAGAAAATTATGTTTTGTAAGATAAACAGCTGCGGGCTTTTGGGGATAAATGCTTTCCATGTCGATACCGAAATCGAGATAAGCAAGGGTGTAGTGGATTTTACAATAATCGGGCTCGGCGACGCCGCCGTTAAAGAGAGCAAAGACAGGGTCAGAGTGGCAATGCGAAGTTCCGGTTTGCGCTTCCCGGATGCAAAAGTTACCGTTAATCTTGCGCCGGCGGATATAAAAAAAGCAGGCACCCTCTTAGACCTTTCGATAATTGCCGCGCTGCTTACCGCAACAGGAGAGATAAATGCCGATCTCTCCGATTCTGTTTTTATAGGCGAGGCTTCGCTCGGCGGGGAGATAAAGGCGGTTTCAGGCGTCCTCCCGATGACGATTTTATCGAAGCGCGAAGGGTATAAAAATATTTTTGTCCCGTGTGACAACGCCTTTGAAGCAAGCGTTGTTGACGGTATCAATGTCTACGGTGTAAAAACAGTCAGGGATCTTATTAACCATTTTAAGCGGATAAATGTTATCCCTCCGCAGAAAAAATACATTCCCGACGAAACGATACTGCGAAACATTAACGATTTTGCCGATGTTAAGGGGCAGTCGGTGGTTAAAAAGGCGATTGAATTCGCCGCCGCCGGGGGGCATAATCTCCTTATGCTCGGTCCTCCGGGGTCGGGGAAGTCTATGCTCGCGAAGCGTATTCCGACAATTTTACCGCCGCTTACCTTCGATGAATCAATCGACATAACAGGGATTTATTCCGTCGCGGCAATGGTTGATAAGAAAAATCCGCTGATAACCCGCCGCCCGTTTCGTTCGCCTCATACTAACAGTTCACTTCCCGCACTTACGGGCGGAGGTTCGATTCCCAAGCCGGGGGAACTCTCCCTCGCTCACCATGGCGTTTTGTTCCTTGACGAGCTTCCCGAATTCAACCGCAGCACCCTCGAAGCTCTCCGCCAACCCTTAGAAGACCGCGAAATAACCGTTTCGCGTACCGGCGGAACATTTACATACCCATGTCGGGTTATGCTTGTTGCGGCGATGAACCCTTGTCCCTGCGGCTTTTTCGGCAGCTCAAAAAAGCAGTGTTCCTGTACCGACGCGAAGAAAAAGCAGTACATCTCAAAAATCAGCGGTCCGCTTCTTGACCGATTTGATATACAGATTGAAGTCGGCGAGACTGATTACGAAAGTCTTGCTTCCGCGCGGAAGGAAGAATCCTCGGAGGTTATCCGCGAAAGGGTCTCTAAAGCGCGAGAGATTCAATCGGCGCGTTACAAAAACACCGGCATATCATGCAACGCCGACATAACCGATGATATAATAAACGAAGTCTGTGTCATGACGCCCGAAGCATCAGAGCATTTCAAGACAGCCTTCGATTCGCTCGGGCTCTCCGGCAGAGCCTTCGCTCGTATACTAAAGGTTGCGCGTACCATCGCCGACACCGAGAACGAGAAATTGATTGGGAAGAAGCACATTAACAAGGCTGTCAATTTCCGCACCCTTGACAGAAAGTATTGGAGCAACTGACCGCAAAAAGCCGCCCACACGGACGGCTTTTATTATTCACTTATTTTCGTAATATCAAACGGCGTGCGTTGGTAAACGCAATAGTTGAGCCAGTTTGAATACATCAGGTTCGCATGACTTCTCCACGTAAAATTCGGCACTTCGTCAGGTTGGTCGTAGGGGAAATAGTTTTCCGGCAGCTGGATTTTGTCCCCCCTCGAAAGGTCGCGGAAATATTCATCGGCAAGGGTTCCTCTGTCGTATTCCATATGCCCCATGACGAAGATGTTCCGCTCGTCCTTGTCAACCGCAATATGCACGCCCGAAACTTCCGACTCCGCAAGGATTATAAGCCCTGCTTTTTTTATGTCCTCCGCCCTTACTTCGGTATGGCGGCTGTGCGGAACCCAAAACGCCTCGTCGAACCCCCTCACAAGCGGATTCATTCCGTCTGCGGAATAGCTCTCCTTTGTCAGGGTGTGCTTGAAGATTCCGAACATCTTATGAGCAAGCGGATATTTCGGGACACCGTATCGGTAATAAAGCCCCGCCTGCGCGCCCCAGCAAATATGCATGGTCGAATAAACATGGCTTTTAGCCCAATCGAAAATCTCGGTCAGTTCTTTCCAATAGTCAACCTCTTCAAACGGCATATTCTCAACAGGCGCGCCGGTAACGATAAGCCCGTCGAAATAATCTTTCTTAACGTCTTCAAAGGTCTTGTAAAACTTCGTAAGATGCTCCTCGGAGGTGTTTTTTGAAACATGGCTTGCGGTCTGTAAAAGCTCGATATCGACTTGAAGCGGGGTGTTTGAAAGAAGCCTTAGAATCTGCGTCTCCGTCTCGATTTTTTTCGGCATTAGATTGAGTATCGCAATACGAAGCGGGCGGATGTCCTGTATATCGGCGGTGCTGTCCTCCATTACGAAGATGTTCTCGCGAAGAAGCATCGAAAATGCGGGGAGATTTTTTGAAATACGAATCGGCATAGTTTTGTTAAATTTGTCCTCCTTTAGTTTTGTCACATTCTATAACGTTAACGCCGTCCTTTCGGGCGGTTATTTTTACAACGTCGAAAAATTCATTAAGCTTTTTAATATGGCTTTGCGCGCCGTGTTTGTCGGCAATTACGATATAAAACTTTCCGTCTGCGTTAAGGTGCAAAGCGGCTTCCGCATAAAGTCTGTAGCAGACTTCCTTCCCCGCGTGGACAGGGGGATTGAGGGCAATTTTATTAAAAGCTTCCGCTATATTTTCAAAACCGTCGGACTTCACTATTCTTGCCTTTACGCCGTTTTGCGCGGCGTTTCTTTCGGCAAATTTGACCGCCTTCTCGGTTATATCCGACATTGTAACTTTACAGCCCGTGACTTTTGCAAGCGTTATCCCGATAAGCCCGTAACCGCAGCCGAGATCGAGAAAACTTTCATCCGCCGCAAGCGGAATATTACCGATAAGGAGCATCGACTGCCGGTCCGCTTCCCCGTGGGAGAACACCCCCGCGCCGGAGGTGAATTTTAATTCGTTTCCGCGATAACGGAGGGTGAAGGTGCTCTCCGAACCGGAGAGTTTCTCCACACCGGAGGGCTTTTCGTCGGTGAAATAATGAATCATAGGTTAACAAATCTTCGTAAAATTTCGAGCCCGGTTTCGCCGCTCTTTTCGGGGTGAAACTGCGCGCCGAAGGTATATAGTCCGTTCCAGACGAGGGCGGTAACGTCTATGCCGTAACTGACGGTTGCGGCAAGGTGTGAAATTTCCTCAGGGAAGCCCATAAACGAGTGTACAAAATAAACGTAATTTTCGTCGCCCGCCTTAACTATAGGGCAGTCCCTCTTAATTTCAAGCCTGTTCCAACCCATATGCGGTATAACCCTGTCGGTAACGGGGATTCTTCGTACTTCGCCGGGGATAAGGGCAAGCCCCTCCGTCTCGGAAAATTCAAAACCCTTTGAAAAAAGCACCTGCATACCGAGGCAAATCCCGAGGAAGGGCTTTTCTCTTGCACATTCACGGAGCACGTCCGTAAGTCCCTTTTTACGAAGACTTTCCATCGCCGCCGGGAACGCACCTACCCCCGGCAAGATAACCCTGTCCGCCTTTTTTAGGACATCTTTGTCGTCGGTTAATACGCAGTTTTCACCCAGAAAATCGAGCGCGTTTTTTACCGAAAATATATTGCCCGCGTCGTAATCAACGATTGCGGTTGTTCCTTTAATTGACATTGTTTTATAGTACCCCTTTGGTTGAAAGAAGCGTGTCGGAGGATTTTACCGCCGCTTTAAGCGAATACGCCAACGATTTAAAAAGGGCTTCAATAACGTGGTGGTCGTTTTTTCCGTACATCTTTTTAAGATGTAGAGTTATCCCGGCGTTAAATGCAAACGAGCGGAAAAATTCCTCAGCTAAAAAATTATCGAAGTCGCCGCAGCGTTCGGAATTAAAATCCGCATCGAAGACAAGGTATGGGCGGTTAGAAATATCGAGGGAACAGAAGCCGAGCGCCTCGTCCATCGGTATAAATGAACTGCCGAAGCGGGTAATCTTTGTATCTGAAAGTACCTTCGCGAACGCTTGTCCTAAGACAATGCCGGTGTCTTCGACGGTGTGGTGTGCGTCAACGTTAAGGTCGCCCGCCGCTTTTACCGTAATATCAATCCCGGAGTGCTTCGCGAGGGCGGTCAGCATATGGTCGAAAAAGCCGATACCGGTGTCGATTTCCGATACGCCGCCGCCATCGATATTAACTTTAACCGCAATGTCCGTTTCATTCGTCCTGCGGGTAACTTCCGCTTTTCGCATATTTTTACCTCTATTCCGCTTCGCAAATCTGCGCTAAAATATCCTTGAGAGCGTCGATGAATTCTGCGTTTTCTTCTTCAGTTCCGGAGGTTATCCGAATATAAATTCCCATGTAGCGGATTGAAATTCCGCGGGTTAAAAGTTTTTCGTAAATCTCTAAGCCCTTTGAAGTCTTAATAAACACGAAATTCGTTACCGAATCGTAGACCTTATCGAGGCAAGGATACCTATCCGAAAGCTTAACAAGCTCCTCTTGTAGCTTTTCCCTCGCGGTTACTATGTAATTGATATTTTCCTTCGCGGTTTCGGGGTGAGAGAGGACTATCCGCCCGATTTCCTGCGAGAGAAGGTCGGTATTATAGGGGGATTTCGCCGCACGGAGCGCGCCGGTTATTGTCTCCCCGGCAACGGCAAAACCAAGGCGTATCCCCGCCGCGCCGAGTGCCTTCGAGAGAGTTTTTAGGACAATAACATTGTCGAACTGCGCTATATCGGGCAGTATACTCTCCGTCCAAAAGTCCATATACGCTTCGTCAATTATAACGAGGCAGAAGACGTTTTTAATAAGCCTTATGATTTCTTCCCGCTTTATCCCGAGAGAGGTCGGGTTACAGGGGTTCGAGAAGATAACCGCTTTTATGTCGTTGTTGTTGCAGTGTTCGATAACCTTCCCGACGGAGAAGGTGTTATAAATGTCGTCCTTCTGCATTACCGTGACGTTCGTTTCGTAAAGTTTGCCATAGAATGCGTACATCGAAAAGTCCGGCGACAACGTTAAAATCTTGTCGCCCTTCTCAAGGAAACATGAAGTGATAATGCTTATAAGTTCGTCGGAACCGTTCCCGGCGGTAACGAAACTTTCGGGTACGTTATAAAACTTCGCGAAGGCTTTTACCGCTTCGGTTGCGTAGGGGTCGGGGTAGCGGTTCAAGGCAAGCTTCCCTACACCCTCCGCGATCTCCTCGCGGAAAGTGTCGTTAATATTAAACGGAGACTCGTTCGCGTCAAGGACAATCTTTGACGTCCCCGCCGCCGGGTCGTAACCTTCAATCTTGCGAAGTTTTCGATTAAGTTCGTACATGGTTAACCTCTTATGCTTACGCTGTTCGCTATGTGCAGCACACGCTAACCGCGTATGCTTACGCTGTTAGCGTGTGCATCAAGCCCTTCTTTTCCTGCAATTGTTAAAATATCGTCCTTCGCTTCCGCCAAAGCCTCTTTAGTATAGTATATGAAACTGCTCCGCTTTGTGAATGCGTAGACGGAGAGGGGGGAGAAGAACGCCGCCGTGCCTGACGTGGGGAGGACGTGGTTCGGTCCGGCGTAGTAGTCCCCCAACGCTTCGGGGGTGTACGCGCCCAAGAAGACCGAGCCGGCGTTGTCAATCTTGCCGAGATACGAAAGCGGATTTTCAACCTGTAATTCAAGATGTTCCGGCGCGAAGTCGTTTGCAAGGGCTATACAGCTTTCGATGTCGGGCATAATTATTACCGCGCCGAAATTTTCAAGCGACTTTTCTGCAATATTCTTTCTTGAAAGCTTTTCAAGTTGCTTTTCAAGCTCGTTTACAGTCTTGTCGGCAACCTCCTCGGAGTCGGTTATCAAAACCGCCGACGCGAGCGGGTCGTGTTCAGCCTGTGAAAGCATATCCGCCGCAAGATAGGAGGGGTCAGCGTTCCCGTCCGCGATAACAAGTATCTCCGACGGTCCGGCAACCATGTCTATATCGACGCTGCCGAATAAAATTTTCTTCGCGGTTGTAACGTAGATGTTGCCCGGTCCGACGATTTTATTGCACTTGGGAATAGTTTCCGTCCCATACGCAAGTGCTCCGACAGCCTGCGCGCCGCCGCAAAGGAAAACCCTGTCAACGCCGCAAAGAGCCGCCGCAACGAGAATATCGGGATTTGCTGTCCCGTCGGGAAGCGGCGGAGTTACCATTACAATTTCTTCTACCCCCGCAATCTTCGCCGGAATCGCATTCATAAGTACACTCGACGGATACGCCGCCCGCCCGCCGGGAACATAAAGCCCGACCCTCGCGAGCCCGCGTGTACGCTGCCCCAAGATACAGCCATTCGCCATCGGGACTATGAAGGACTGCTCTTTTTGTCGGTTGTGGAAATCGGTGATGTTTTCTATCGCGTTAAGGAGCGCGTTGACGTAATTTTCGTCTGCATTGGTCAGCGCGTCATTTATAGCCTCTCTCGGCACTTCAAAATACGCCGGCAGCTTCCCGTCGAACTTTTCGGTATACGCATTAACCGCCTTATCCCCGCCGGTTCTTACCGCCTCGATAATCTCGGAAACGACGGCGGTAACTTCCCTGTCCGTCTCGATTCCCCGCCCGCGAACTTCCGCAAGATATAGAGTTTCAACCGCCCCGTCGCCCACAATCCGTTTTATATTCATGTTCTGTTCTTCCCTTCAATTGCCTTTATGAGGTCTTTAATACTCCGCGAATACATTTTAAGGCTGACGCGGTTCGCAATCAGTCTTGCGGAGAGCAAAGTTATGTCGTCATAGACTTCAAGCCCGTTTTCAACAAGGGTTGAGCCGGTTTCAACTATATCAACTATCGCGTCGGAAAGCCCCAAGAGCGGCGCAAGTTCAACCGACCCTTCAATCTTAACAATCTCAATATCCGCTCCGAGCGCGTCAAAATAACTCCTCGCAACCGCCGGGTATTTCGTCGCAACGGTCTTAATCGCGGTTTTGCTCTTCATTCCCGCTTTCCCGGCAACGGCGAATTTGCACTTTCCGAAACCCAAGTCAAGTATCTCGAAAAACTTCCCGCCGTCCTCTAAAATTGTGTCCTTCCCGACAATTCCAAGGTCACAAACCCCCGATTCAACGTAGGTTATAACGTCGTTCGGTTTCGCAAGAACTGCTTCAAAATCGAACCCCGTCCCGCGAACGGTTAAGATTAACCGTCTCCCTTTGTCGTGAATTTCCTTGCAGTCAAAGCCGATTTCCCCAAAAAGCTTAACTGCGTCCTTCTCGAGTCTGCCTTTTGTCATCGCAATCCGTAACGTATGTTCGGGCGCAACTGTTGAAAGCTGTGCGGTGAGTTTCGATAAAACATCGGTCATGTTTTTAGCGGCGGCTTTTTTTTCAAAAACATTTACTAAAATATCCATATTAACGGCGAAACCTGTCGCGGGTTTAGCCGCTTCCGGGTCGAATTCGCCAATGAGGTTGTCGTATCTGCCGCCGTTTATAAGTGCCTCGCCCGCGCTTTCGATAAAGCCGCGGAGGACGTTGCCGGTGTAATAGTCCATCTTATTGGCGCAACCGAAATCCACCGTTATCTTTGTGTTCTCGCGGGTGTTCGCCGCGACAAGTTCAAGGTAGAATTCATGCAGATGTGTTAACCGTTCCTGAACCCTCTCGTCTGCAATAATTACGAACGCCTTGTCAAATACGGAGTCAGTCCCATACAGTCTCGGAAGCTTTAACACCGCATTCTTTATGTCGTCCGCACCCTCAACGCTCTTAAGTATTTCGGTAAGTTCGGGTGTGTTCTTAAGTTCAATTGCGCCTCGTATGAGTTCCTTTTTATCCGCGTCAACCGTCAAAAGGTCGAGAAGCATCTTTGTAATGCCGATGTCGCCGATTTCGAGGATACATTTTGTGCTTTCCGGTAACAGGTTAAACACGTTAAGGGCAAGTTTCGCCGCTTCAAGGTCGGTTTTATGGGTGTTATCCCCCCCGATAAGCTCAACGCCCATCTGCCGCAGTTCGTCATTGCGGCGGCGTCCGCCCGGGGAATTGCGGAAGACTTTTTGGTTATAGAAAAGTCTCAGTTCGGAATACGCCTTAAGCCTGCTTGCGGCAAGGCGAGCAATTGGCATCGTTGAATCGGGGCGGAGGGTTAACACTCTGCCCTTGTCGTCGATTGCCTTATATAGACCCTCGGGAGGAAAATGTCGGCTCTTCGCGTTAAAAACGTCGATGAATTCGAGTTCAGTCGTCATTATCTCCAAAAAACCGTTCTTGATAAAGAGGTCGGAGAGGTCGCGTTCGACTGCGCGGAGGGCTTTAACCTTCTCGGGGAGAAGGTCGGAAGTTCCTGCGGGGGTTACTAAATCATAGGTTTTCATAAAATATTCCTTGCGAAAACAATATTATAGTTTATTTTAACACAAAAAATCGCGTTTGTCAAGCAGGTTATTTCACCCCGAAAAGTCTCAACACTTCCGATATATGCGAAGCGGGAATTATCTCTATCTTCCCGGGCAATTTTTCATTAAGGCAAGCTTTCGGCACCACACAGCGCGAAAAGCCGAGGCGAGCGGCTTCGCGGATTCGCCCGACGGCGTTCGGGACGTTTCTAACCTCGCCGCCGAGCCCGATTTCGCCGAATGCCATTGTGCTGTCAGATCCGGTGTCAAAAGGCTTGTCGTAAACCGCCGAAATAAGGGCAATCGCAAGCGGCAGGTCCCCCGCCGGTTCGTCAAGGCGTATTCCGCCGATAATGTTGACAAAAACGTCAAGCCTTGAAAAATACAGCCCCGCTCTCTTTTCAAGCACCGCAAGCAGAATGTTAAGCCGCCCGAAAGGGAGCCCCGTCGCAATCCTCGCCGGGAAATTAGCCGTCGTCTTAGTAACAAGCGCCTGAACCTCGGTAAGAAGCGGGCGCGAACCCTCCATAACGGAGGCAACGCAGTTCCCGGAGATGTTTTGTATTCTACCTTCAAGCATAACCTTAGACGGATTCGGGACTTCCTTAAGCCCCGCGTCGGTCATCTCGAAAACGCCGATTTCGTTCGTTGAGCCGTATCTGTTTTTAATTGCCCTTAGTATACGATAAGTATAATTTTTATCCCCTTCAAACTGTAAAACCGCGTCAACGATATGTTCCATAACCTTCGGTCCGGCGATTCCCCCGTCCTTGTTGACGTGTCCGACAAGGAAAATCGGGATGCTTAGGGTTTTCGCCGTCCGCATGAAGATGTTAGTGCACTCGCGGACTTGGGATATACTGCCTGATGTGCCGTTCGCCGATTCGGTATGCATCGTCTGTATTGAGTCGATTATTACAATATCGGGTTTGCCGGCATAAATTGTATCGGAGGCGGTATCGGCATCGTTGCAGGAGGCAAGGGAAAGCTTTTCGTTCGCAACGCCCAAGCGTTTTGCACGAAGCTTAATCTGCCTGAGGCTTTCTTCGCCCGAAATATAGAGTATCGAAAGACTGCTGTTAAACTTGCCGCAGATTTGCAGCAGGAGGGTTGACTTACCTATGCCCGGTTCACCGCCCAAGAGTATAAGCGAACCCTTAACGAGTCCGCCGCCCAAAACCCGGTTGAGTTCGGCGACGCCTGTGTCGTAACGTATGTCATCGGTTGTACCGACTTCACGGAGGGTGTAAGTTTGCACAACTCCGCCGGAATTACCTGCGGACAAACCCGCACCGGCTTTAGGGGACGCTTTCGGAGCAACCTTCTGCACGGTTTCCTCAAAGCTGTTCCAAGCGTTGCACTCAGGGCACTTGCCGATCCATTTTGTTGACTCATACGCACATTCTCTGCAAACGAAGATTGTTTTTGCCGATTTAGCCGCCATATTTCCCCCAAGGCTTGTCATATTGTTGAAGTTTTTAACATAAATTTAGTAAGAATAATTTTTGCGGGTGATTATATGAAAAAAAGACTCGGAAGATGGAACGTTTGGTTTATCGCGGCGGCTTTTGTTATCTGTGCGGCGGTGGTTACCGTTGCGGTTATAAATATGATTCCGGCGGTATCGGTTATGACGGGGGCGGAGGCACCGGCGGTGAAGCCTGTGCTTGTCCTCGACGCCGGGCACGGCGGAATTGACGGGGGCTGTTCCTCCGCAAACGGCGATGTTGAAAAAAATATTAACCTTAATATTATAAAATCCCTCGACTGCATTGCACAGCTTTACGGCTACGACACGGTTTTAACCCGCGAGACGGACAAATCCATCTACGACAAGGGTGTAACCGGAATCCGCAATCAGAAAATTTCCGACATGGATAACCGCCTTGAAATTTTTAACAGCTACCCCGGGGCGGTCTGCGTTTCGGTTCACCAGAATATGTACACCGACCCGCGCTTCAAGGGCGCGCAGATGTTCTATTCCGACACGAATGAGGACAACGAGCTTTTAGCCCAGATTATGCAGGAAAAATTCGCAACAACAATTCAGCCCTACAACGAACGCGAAATTAAGCTTTGCGGGAATGAACTTTTCCTCTGCTATTATTGCTCGAACCCGACAATCATGATTGAGTGCGGATTCCTCTCGAACCCTGACGAAGCGGCTCTTCTTGTTACGCCGGAATACCAGTCGAACGTCGCGTTCACAATCTTTTCCGGGCTCTGCGAATATCAAAGTGTCAGCGTTTAATTCTTCTTTTCATAGATATATTTGGTAAAGTCAACGCCCCGTTTTACCAAAACATAGGTTACAGCGACTGCTGTCGGGATAAGAAGCGTCAAGAAACCAAACCCAACCATCCCCAAAACGCTTATGTCCGCGACATCAATCGAGGCGGTAAATACAGCCCTGAACGGAAGCTGCCAGTTTGAGAGGATAGAATACGCCGGCAGGAAGTTTTGGAGCACGCCGACTTTACTTAAAATAAGCAATATATATAGTATGAGCGGAATTGCCCCGGCAACCCCGCTCATTTTTGCGGGCATATATTTATCGAACGGCTTTGTGCCCTGCCTGTTTAGGGCTTCGTCCGTCTTCGCGCAGTTATAGCTCCAGTTAAACATCAAGCCGAGAGTTATACAAGTTGTACAGATACAGGCAAATACTAATAACAGTATAAATCTGCTTAACAACGCCGTGAAAGAAATATTGATAAAGAAGGTTAAAACCTGCGATAAAAAAAGATAACCTAAGCCCTTCAAACTGCGCTTAAAAAGCGTTTCAGGGCGATTGTTCCTTACCATTGAACCTTTTTCCAAATGCTTTCCCTCCGAAAGTATTGACCCTACGGGCGATCTACCCTCGCAAAATCCCGCGAAGCTTTAGTACGAAACGCTTCGCCGCTTCAGCCGTCTCGAGGGCGCAAAAGATTGTGTCGTCGCCGGCGATTGTCCCGACGAGTTCATGCCCGTAAGCTTCGTCAATCCTTACACAGACTGCCGCCGCCGCGCCAACTTCGCATAGAATTACGGCGATATTCCCCGCAAGCCTGACATCAACTATCCCGACGGTTAAGACCGACGGAGTAGTATTTTGCGGTATTTTATAGATGAGCTTGCCGTTTTCGCGTACCTTCTTAACGCCCATCTCCGAAAGGTCGCGGGATAATGTCGCTTGGGTGCAGTTTATCCCGGCGGCTGTGAGAAGCTCCAAAAGGTCGCTTTGATGTGTTATGTTATAGTCGTTGATAAGTCGGGCAATTCGCTCCTGTCGGGCGGTTTTCATAAATTTATCCCTTCAAGCTCCTAAACAGCTTCCCATTAACCGACTCGTAGAACACATTCGGTTTAAGGTCGATAATGCGGAGCGGCTTATCGGATTTCTTAATAAAAAGCGTGTCGCCTGCCCCTAAATTCGCAGCAAACACACCGTCAGCAACGATTTGAACAGGCTCCGATTCGGAATAAGGGGCGGTTAAGTTGCTCCGTATCTTAAGCAGCGTATTCCCCGAAAAGATTATCGGGCGCATTGAGAGGGTGTGCGCGCAGATAGGGGTAAGTTCCATACAGTCGGCGTTCGGCTCAATAATTGCGCCGCCGTTCGCGAGGGCATAGGCGGTCGAACCTGTCGGCGCGGCGACGAGTAACCCGTCCGCACGGAAGGTACAAACAGTGTGGAGGTCCTTCTCCCCTACATTCCCCGCATCGACTTCAAAATCCGTAATCCTCGAAACCGGGCGTATAGCGGAAATTTCGTTTGTCGCGCTTACCTCCGCTCTGACTTTTTCATCACGAACAATATACCCCGCAATCCTCATGCGCTCCGAAATAACGAAGTTGCCGCTCACGAGTTTTGAAAGAAGCGCAAGTTCCGTCCGCTCAATTGAAGCCATAAACCCGAGTGTCCCGGTATTAATCCCGAGGAGGGGCGTTCCGCTCACAGCAGCAGTCTTCGCCGCCTTAAGTATGCTTCCGTCGCCGCCGATAACGATTATAGCGTCGAAGCCCTCGGGGGAAAAGCCGTTTACGTCGTTAATGTCAAGCCGTACGGCTTCACAACCGCTCGCCTTTAAAACCCTCAAGGTTTCTGCCGCTGTCTCTTCTGAATAGAGCTTTACGGTATTTGTAAAAATTACAATTTTCATAGATTAACCATCATGAAATATTCAATATTCCCGTCTTTGCCTGTAAAGGGACATTCCTTTACACCGGCGTTTTTAAGCCCCAACGCCTCTGCGGCGGCTATAACGTTCTTTACAGCCTCTGCTCGCTCGCGGTTGTCCTTAATAATCCCGTTTTTGCGCCTTGAGCGTATCTCAAACTGCGGTTTTATTAGAATCAGCGCGTGAGAATCTTTCGCCATTAGATTTTTAAGTGCGGGAAGGATTTTCGTAACCGAAATAAACGAAACATCGCAAACGAAGAGTTCGATTTTTTCGCCGGCATAATTTAAACTGCGAAAGTCCGCTTGCTCTATTGAAACAACCCTCGGGTCGGCTAAAAGTGACGGGTGAAGTTGAGCGGTGCCGACGTCAACGGCTATAACCCTTCTTGCGCCGCGCTGTAAGAGGCAATCGGTGAAGCCCCCTGTTGACGCGCCGATGTCCATACATATTTTGCCGGTTGGGTCAACCGCAAAGCTGTCAAGGGCGAATTCAAGCTTGTATCCGCCTCGGCTGACGTACTTTAAGGGGGAAAGGACCTTTACTTCTTCATCTTCCGCTTCAAATGCCGGCTTAGTTATAACCCTCCCGCCAACCGCGACCGCGCCCGATTTTATAAGAGTTTTCGCCTTTTCTCTGCTCTCGGCGAAGCCGTTCTCCGCAAGGTACAAATCGAGACGCATAGTTCCTACCGCTTTTTCTTGTGCTTGGGCTTGTTATTTACATGAACAGGATTGAGATTTATTTCAACAACCCTCGGCGGCTTTTTGTAATATTTCTCCATAACCTTCTTAACTCCGTCCGAGTCAAGACTATATCGGGCAAGCTGCGACTCCGCCGACGCTTGCGGGACAAATCCCTCTACCGCTGTTATCCCGAACTTGCCGGAATAGCCCCTCGCTAAAAGCTCCGCCGCGATATGCTCCCCGATTCCGCCGCTTTTCATCGATTCTTCAAAGACTTCAATCGCCTGATATTTGGTAATATCGTCCGGGAGGACGAGCGGGAATATCTGATTTAACTTTAACAGGTCAAATTCATCGGCGTCCGCCATCTCGCAAAACTGCCTGCCGTAACCTACCGCCAAGTATTTGTTCTTGTCGGCGGTTTTTGTTAACGTATAAGATTCGCCGGTATACTCAAACTCCGCGGAGGAATTGCCCTTCGGATAGCGTATTGCAACAATCCCCTCCGCCTTAACAGCCGCTTCGAGCATCCCTCTTGCCTCCGCAAAGGAGGACGGAGCAAGCACCGTCACGTTCGGAATCGACGTCAGGAAGGGTATATCGAAAAGCCCTTGGTGCGTTTCGCCGTCCTCGCCGACAAAACCGGCGCGGTCAACGCAGATAACAGCATGGAGATTAGCGATAGCGAGGTCGTGGATAATCTGGTCGTAGGCGCGCTGTAAAAAGCTTGAATAGACGCAGAAAACAGGGGTTAACCCTCCCGAAGCAAGCCCGCCCGAAAATGTTACGGCGTGTCCTTCCGCTATTCCCACGTCGAAAAACCGTTTGGGGAACCTGTCCGAAAACTGCGCAAGCCCCACGGCGTATTTCATCGCCGCCGTTATCGCAACAATTTTCTTGTCCTTCTTCGCAAGTGCCGCAAGCTCGCTCCCGATAACGGACGAAAAGCAGTCGGCGGAAACTTCCGGAGGTGAGTTTTTACTGTATGAAACCGGGATAGAGTGGTAAGCACCCGGGTTTTTTTCGGCGGGTTTATAGCCCTTCCCCTTAATTGTATTAATATGAACAAGCACAGGTCTGCGCGGGGTTACAACCTCTCCCCCCGCAATCGACTTCGCGGCGGTTAAGGCTTCCTCAAGGGCGCGGATATTGTGCCCATCTATCGGTCCGATATAGGCGAAGCCGAGCTGTTCAAACATCGTTGAGCTATAATAAAGCGCGTTCTTGAGGACGTCTTTTGTCTTTAGCATAGCGGCTGCAAGCGGCGCGCCGATAACGGGCAGCGTCGCAAGTTTTTGCTTAACGCGCTGTTTGAGCCTTAAGTAGTTGTCGCTTATACGGATTGTGCTTAAGTATTTCGCAACCGCGCCGACGTTCTTGCCGATCGACATATCATTCTGGTTAAGAATGACAATCATATTCATGCCGGATTTCCCGGCGTTGTTTAGTCCTTCAAAGCATAGCCCGCCCGTAAAAGCACCGTCCCCGACAACGGCAACCGCTGCGTGGTTATCATTCCTTATTGACATTGCTTCCGCGAGGCCCAAAGCGGCGGAAACGGAGTTGCTCGAATGTCCGGTTATGACGGGGTTAAATTCCGACCGGTCGGGGCGGCAAAACCCCGAAACGCCGTCTTCACAGCGTAAATTGACGAGCCCCTCGCCGGTAATAATCTTCGCGGCGTAGCTCTGATGCCCGACGTCCCAGACAAGTTTATCCTTCGGAAAATCAAAAACACGGTAAAGCGCGGCAGTAAGCTCGACCGTTCCTAAATTCGGTGCAAGGTGCCCGCCGTTTTTCTTGCAAGCCGCAATAATCTCTTTGCGGGTTTTACTGCAAAAACGTTTCACCTCAAAGATGTTCATCTTCTTTAGTTTACTTATAATGTTCATAACGAAATCGGCACAATAAAGGCAACAGCTGCACCGAGAAGTGCTCCGCAGAAAACTTCAAGCGGCGTATGCCCTAAAAATTCCTTCAGTTCTTTATTTTTGCGTTTTCTGGTCTCATGTTCGGGGACGCGTTCGGGGTGGAGGTCGAACATCTTGTTGAGGCGGTTTATCGCTTGGGCGTGCTGCCCCGAAGCGCGTCTCACACTCATTGCGTCGTACATCGTAATAAGCCCGAAGACTGCGAACGCCGCGAAAAGGGGCGAAGCTATCGGTTCAACTCTTGCGCAGGAAGCAATCGCCGCGCAGACCATTGCCGAATGTGAAGAGGGCATTCCGCCCGCTCCGAAGAGGCGTTCAAACCGAAACGCCTTATTGAAAACAAGATACAGGACGGTTTTTATTACCTGTGCCGAACCCCATCCGACAACCGCCGATACTAAAATATAATTATAAAACACGGGTTGACCTTCCGCTTAGATTTATATATAACACGTATATATTATAGCATACAATTTAAATGAATGTCAATATTAAAACAAAATAAAAATTGATTGTACATAAAGTTTGCTAAAAAAATTTACAATATAGAGCATTAAGATTAAGCCATATTGCACGAAATATACGTAAAGAGAGGTAGCAGTTATGGCATTCGGCTTAAACGTACAGGCAACAAGTACGCTCAGGTATATGGGGCTTACAAACAATGCCCTCGCGCAGACAATGCGGCGTATATCGAGCGGGTTAAGAATAAATTCCGCCGCGGACGACCCGGCGGGGCTTGCTGTGTCCGAAAAGATGCGCTCACAGATTTCGGGTATGAATCAAGCCATAGCTAATGCGGAAGACGGCGTAAGTATGCTTAGCACCTATGAGGGCGCGCTTAATGAAACACACGCGATCCTCAACCGCATGAAAACCCTCGCAACACAATCCGCGAACGGTATATACAGCAACGAAACGGACAGAGCCGCGCTTCAGCTTGAATTTTCCGAACTTATCGAAGAACTTAACGATATTGCCGGAACGGATTTTAACGGGCGAACGCTTCTTGACGGCGGCGCGGAGGGGCTTGACTACAACGAGAATTTAGACTTGCAGGTTGGTGCGCGGACAAAGGATTTAAAATCCTTCGACATGGGCTATGAAGATGCTTGGCAGTTTATGGACGACCCCGATGCGGCGCGTAAAAAATCAATCGGCGAGCTTGAAGCCGACCCTAACACAACCGCCGAGGGGCTTGGTTTTAAGGACGATAAGATTAACATTTCGACGCAGCTTGACGCGAACCTTGCAATTGACCAAATTGACTTCGCGATAAATAAGGTTTCGCTTGTACGTGCGAAACTCGGTGCGGTTGAAAATCGCCTTAATCACAAGATTAACAATCTTACCGAAACAAGCTTAAACCTTTCCGAAGCCGAATCGCGTATCCGCGACGCGGACTTAGCGGAAGAGACCTTGAAACTCGCCCGACTTCAAATATTAGCGCAGGCGCAACAGTACGCTTTACGTGTTATTATGGAACAGCAGAAGGGGATTTTGGGGCTGCTTAATAATGTTTGATGACAAAAAATAATAAGGAAGTAACGGCACTGTGAAATTAAAGATTTATCTGGATAACTGTTGCTATAACCGACCATTTGACGACCCGACAATCGGTGAAAATTTCAAGGAAGCAAACGCGAAAATTTTTATACAATCGCTGATAAAACTCGGTGAATTGGAACTTGTATATTCGCCGATTTCTCTTGAAGAAATAAATGCAAGTAAATTTGAGGACAGTAAAACTGAAATACTTGAATTTATCAACAGATATGCTAAATACTATATTAATGCAGATATACATCCGGAGCTTGTAACAATAACATCGGACATAATGCGTTCGGGAGTGAAACTGAAAGATGCTTCTCATGTTGCTTGTGCAATTGTTTCGGAGAGCGATTATATGATAACCACGGATAAAAGGTTACTTCGATATAAAGATAATCGAATTAAGATAATCAATCCGATAGATTTTACCGAAATTTGGAGGAATGAAGATTGAATAATATAACTTATGACCCGCATACACAAGCTGTTATCAGTGTCGGTATGAAAGCACTGCGAAAGGTTTTCGATACCATTGAACTTGAGATTTTTCTTCTGAATATTAAAAACCCCGGTTTTGATTACACTGCGTGGCGTGAGAACCTTTGGGAAGGGTTAACGCCTGTTGAACTGTTTGAAAACGCAAAATTAACGGCTCAAAAATTCGGCATACCTAACAGGGTTGAACATATATAAACTCTTCGTATTAATAAAGAGGGATTATCCTTTTCGTAATCCCTCCTTTTTCTATTCCGCCGGACTAAAGTTCAAATACTCCTCCGGTATAACATCAATAACCATATCCGCAAGCGTCTCGTAGGTGAAATACTTGTTAACCTGCGCGCCGTGGGTCGAAACCATATCTCGCGGGAAGTCTTCTAAAAGATATAGGGAGAGTTCTCTGTGGCGGGAGTTGTAGTAGGTCATTGTCGGGGTTAACTTAACATTTTCAATCGCCTTTAGGTCGTCCGTCATGACAATATCGAAGGTTACAAGCCCGCCAACCATGTTGCGATAGTAATTTTGGGTCGAAAGAAGGTTCCCAAGCGAATATATTACGAGCGTTTCATGCCCCCCCTCGTTCGTCAAAACCTCAATCGGCTGGAGAACATGGGGGTGCGTTCCGATAATTACGTCCGCGCCGTACTCGTTGCAGAGGGCGGCGTAATGTTTTTGGTCGTCGTTCGGGTCGAAGGTGTCCTCCCAGCCCCAATGGAATGACACAAAGACGAAATCCGCATTCTCCCTCGCCTCGGTGAGGTGCCGCTTAATCGTTTCGTCGTCGGGGAGAGGTATGACAAGGTCGTACTTGCCTTGAAGCGGAATTCCGTTCGTGCCGTAGGTGTAGGACAAAAACGCAATCGTCACGCCGTCGTATTCATAGTAACGAATAGTGTCGTAGTCTTGTTGGTCGCGATATCCGCCGATTTGCAGCACATCCTGCGTGTCCCAATAGTCAATCGTCGCGACAAGCCCGCTGTCCCGCATATCAAGCATATGGTTGTTAGCAATATTAATAATGTCGAACCCCATCTCGACAAGGTTTGTCCCCATCTCGCGCGGGGTGTTAAACTGCGGATAACCGCTGTAGCCGTATTCCTCACCGGCAAGCGGCGTTTCTTGGTTAATATAGGCAATATCGGCAGCCTTAACAAGCGGGCGAATCCCGTCGTACATTCCCGAAAAGTCGTACGCACCCGAATTCCCCATCGCCTCCGCACGCTCACCCGCATCGTAGAAAATGTAGGTGTGGATAAGGTTGTCCCCGACGGCAAGAAATTCCAAACGTTTATTTAATGGCGGTACGGTCGTTGTCGTTGCAACTGTGGTCGTAACCGGCGGGGCGGTTGTTGCAGCAGTTGTACTTTCGGTTAACATAACCGTTGCGGGCGGTTCTGCCTCGCCGATAGGAGTACAGCCGACAAAAAGCAACAGCAGACAGATTAGCAGCAGACTTAATTTACTCGACATTTATATCCTCAAAAATTATCGGAAGAAGCTCCTTAAACTTTGCAAGAAGGGGAAGAACAACTTCGCGCATCTGCGGGTGGGAGCGGGCACTGCCGCGAAGCCCGAGAAAATGCCGCCACTCGCGAAGGTCCATTGTTACGGCAATTTCAGTCTTAAGAGACGTCGGAAGGACGCTTCGCGCCTCCTCGGGGGTTGCGCCGCCTGCAATGAGGGCGTTGTAAGCATCTTCCGCCGCCTGCATCTGGGCTACCCAAATTCTGTAATTGTCTGAATCTTCCGCCCAGAAGCAAGGCTTAATGAAGGTCAATTCCGAACCGAATTTGTCCTTGGTATAGTTGCAATAGCGGGTACTTTCTTGGCTGTAGCTTGCGATACGGTGGCGGACGATTTCGTGCGTTACACCGCGGTCGCAGATGAAGCGGACGCTGATTTTTTCGTGTTCTATTACCGATTCGTGCCCGCTTTTAATGATGTTGCCGATAAATTTTTCCGCCGAATCGGAAGTAATTCTGTCCTCGGATTTATAACAAATCCGCCCGATTTTTTCAATATTTTGCATAATGCGGACAGGGGCGATGTTGTCCATAATTTCGGTTGAGGGCGGGATAATTAACATAAATTTACCTCGAAAATCAGATTTTTGCCGCAATTTCAAGCAACGTCCGCATGAAGTCGGTGCGGTTTTCCTGCCGGAGTTTCCCGAGTGTCCGGGAATCCCACTCGTCAGAATCCAAGCTGTCGGCGGAGTAGAGAATGTAATAAGTTTGAGTACCGCGAAAATCGGCGGCGGCGGTTACAGAGGCACATTCCATATCAACGGCAATGCAACCGTCGGCTTTGCGTTTCGCGGTGTTGCCGGCGGTCTCGCGGAATAGCGCGTCGGTCGTCCATGTTTTGCCCGAAACGTGCGGAATTTCAAGCTCCGTCATGATTTCATCAAGCCGCCCGGCGTTTTTTACCGTAATATAGTCGGACGGCGGCGCGTAGTGGTAGCTTGTACCCTCGTCGCGATAAGCTTCGGTAGGAAGAATAAGCTTTAGGGGAGGGATATTGTTGTCTAAAACCCCGCATGAGCCGAAGAAGATGAAACGCTTGCAACCCTTTTCCGCCATCAGTTCCATGAGCTGGACAGTCGCGGGACCTCCAAGGGTTGAGCAATACGCAGCGAAAACTTTTTCTTCGTAAGTGAATTTATAGACCGGGACGTTCACGCAGGCAATCATTACGTCAAGCATTTCCATGCCGCAAAGTTCGTCAAGTGCGTCGATAAAATGCTCGCCGAAACAGACGATTGCGGTATCGGGAAATCCCGGCTTTTTTGCTGCTAAGACGTTGGGGTTAATTAGGGCGGGGGTTTCGTTGTCGAAAGTGTTAATAATTGACATTTTAGTCACCAAAAATCAAAATAAGCCGACAACAAGTCGGCAACGGCGGTAATTATCAAAAAGCGACGCATGGTGTTTATATTTGCACCGGACAGGGGCAGAAGGAATCGAACCCTCGGCACGCGGTTTTGGAGACCGCTGCTCTACCTGCTGAGCTATACCCCTAAACAGAGGACAGAAGCGAGAGGACAGAATACAGAAATTCGTATTCATATTGCTCGCACTGCCGCTTGCTTCATTCTGTAATCTGTAGTCTGTCATCTGGACCATCAGGGACTCGAACCCGGGACCTACCGGTTATGAGCCGGTTGCTCTAACCAACTGAGCTAATGGTCCGTGGAATATGAATATAACAGCCATAACGGGCTGTTATACACATATTACGGAAAAGAATATGCCGGCACGTACCTATTTTCCCGCCTCGTCGCCAAGGAAGTATCGTCGGCGTGGCAGAGCTTAACTTCTGTGTTCGGAATGGGAACAGGTGGAACCTCTGCGCTATCTGCACCGGGTGTCAGTGACCTGACAGGACTTTCGCCGCCGCGCACAGTTTAATGTAGCGCATAGTAATCAAGCGGCGGGGTCTCTGCTAATCACGATTTGTGTATAAGGCTTGTGTGTAGTACACACTTAGAAGCCTCAAAACCGAATAGAAAGGGAAGTTGCAAACGTATGAGTCGAACAAAAATGAGTTACGAAGGTCAAGCCCTTGACCGATTAGTACTTGCAAGCTGAACGCCTCGCGACGCTTAAACTTTAAGCCTATCAACCTCGTAGTCTACAAGGGGTCTTACTCTTACGATGGGATATCTTATCTTAAGGGCGGTTTCACGCTTAGATGCCTTCAGCGTTTATCCGTTCCGCACATAGCTGCTCGGCCGTGCCGCTGGCGCGACAACCGATACACCAGAGGTGCGTCCATCCCGGTCCTCTCGTACTAGGGACAGCTCCTTTCAAATATCCTACGCCCACGACAGATAGGGACCGAACTGTCTCACGACGTTC
>JAISGY010000011.1 GCA_031262835.1 Ruminococcus sp. | reverse complement strand
TATAAAATTTAACGATTCCGAATCGGCGGAAAAAGGTATTGATGCGATTTCCGCCCGCTATGACGAGATTGTTAAGACGTTTATCGACTATACGCCGGACGAAATGTATAAACTCGATTCGGCTGTGCTTGAAAAAAAAGGCAATTATGTTATATTCATAGTCTGCGCCGACAACGCGAAGGCGCAGGCGGCGTATGAAAAATTGTTCGGCTGAAAATTACTTTACAGATAGGAGCGAAAGAGGATGCAAAGTGAATTCATTACCGCGCTGACGGACGTCGGTGTTGACGTCAAGTCAGCACTTTCGAGGATGCTTAATAAGGAGGAAATGTACAAGAAGTTTTTGCGGAAATTCCGCGAAGACACTAACATTTTATCGTTAAAAGATGTAATCGAAAGCACCGATAATTTCACGGCTGAACAGTGCGAGCAGATTTTCCATTACGCACACACAGTAAAGGGCGTTGCGGGGAATTTAGGGCTTACCGCCGTTTATAACGAGTCGTCTTATATCAGCGAAGCGACAAGAAACGGTATAGCAGATGCGGCTGACTTAAAGGCGCATTTTGTTACCCTCCTTGACGATTACAACAAGTTAATCGCGGTACTTGACAAGGTACTTTAGAAATTCGCGTGATTTTCGTGATTATGACGGAGGTTTATTAAGTGTCGAACAGAGAAGAATTTCTGACAATATTCAAGGACAATATTTCACGTTCCGGCTCTGAGCAGATGCTTGAGTATCTCACCTCAGAGCAGTGCGATTTTTTCAGTGCGCCCGCATCGACAAGGTATCACGGCGCGTACGAGGGCGGGCTCTGCCGCCATAGCCTTAACGTTTACCACTGCTTAAAGGATTACCTATCCCGCGAGCGGACAAAAAAGGTTTACGGCATGGACTATTCCGAAGAATCAATCGCAATAACCGCCCTGCTCCACGACATATGTAAGATTAATTTTTACAAAAAAGAACGCCGCAACCGCAAAAACGAATACGGCCAATGGGAAGAATACGACTATTTCGCAATTGAAGACCAACTTCCTTACGGTCACGGCGAAAAGTCCGTTTATATAGTATCGGGTTTTATGCGGCTTTCGAGGATGGAAGCGTTCGCTATTCGTTACCACATGGGCTTTTCGGGAATTGAGGATAAAAACAGCATCGGTGCGGCTCTTGAACAGTATCCGCTTGCGCTTGCTCTTTCGGTTGCGGATATGGAAGCCTCGTATTTTCTTGAGGGAAAATAAAATTTTACATATTTTCGGTGTATAATTTAATAAATTTTGGTTAATCCTTTCTGTAACAGGTTTACGGAAAGGATTTTTTCAGATGAAATCAAGAAATTTTATATTAATTGAAGCGGCGGCGGTTTTAGGGATAATCATAACAATCTTCATAACGGGCATAACCTCCTTCGCAGAGGATTATAAAAACATAACGGGGAATGTTTTAAGGCTTCATATCCTTGCAAATTCCGATTCTGAAGCCGACCAAGAGCTAAAACTCAAGGTTAGGGACGAGATACTTAAACAGACGTCATCAATTTTTGAAACAGGAACAAATATAAACGCCGCGAAAGCCGCCGCCGCCTATCTTCCCGAGATTTAGCGGATTGCGAGGGAGACGGTTGCTGCAAACGGCTATAATTACGAAGTCCAAGCAGAGCTAACGAAGATGGAATTCGATGCCCGAGTTTACGGCGATATAACGATGCCGGCGGGGGAATATGATGCGATTCGTATTACAATCGGCGAGGCAAAAGGCAAAAATTGGTGGTGCGTAATGTTTCCGCCGCTCTGTATCCCGGCGGTTGCTACCGATGAACCGATTGAAGTTTTCAACGATATACTCGACGAGTCAGAAGAAGATATTTTAATTAACCCCCAAAAATACGAGGCTCGCTTCTTTATACTCGACCTTATAAACGACATAAAAGGTGAATGAATCAGTGCAGCCGCTTGAAAATTTTCAGGTGGTTGTTTCTTTTTCGGCGTAATTTTACAAAAAAGCCTTGACAATCCGTTTCTGTTATGTTAAAATAAAACTATACGTACAAAAGGGGAATTTAATATGTCAAAAATGCTTTTCACATCCGAATCCGTTACCGAGGGACATCCCGATAAAATATGCGACCAAATATCAGATGCTGTTCTTGACGAAATACTAAAGGACGACCCGAACGGGCGCGTTGCCTGTGAGACCTGTGTTACAACGGGGATGGTTCTTTGTATGGGCGAAATTACAACTAAATGTTTTTGCGATATAACAAAAATCGTCCGTCAGGTTGTTGTTGATATAGGTTATGACAGGGCGAAATTCGGCTTCGACGGTCACACCTGCGCAGTTATTCAATCGATTGACGAACAATCCCCCGATATTGCGATGGGCGTTGATGAGGCGCTTGAGGCGAAGATCGGCGAGGACGATAATAAATTCGAGACGGGTGCGGGCGACCAAGGCATGATGTTCGGTTATGCCTGTGACGAGACACCGGAACTCATGCCGCTTCCTATTTCGCTTGCGCATAAACTTGCGAAGAAACTTTCCGAAGTCCGCAAGAACGGCGTTTTACCCTATCTTCGCCCGGACGGAAAGACACAAGTTACCGTCGAATATGACGACGGAAAACCCGTTCGTATCGATACAATCGTTATTTCAAGCCAACACGCCGCTGAAGTTTCACTCGAAAAAATCCGTGCAGATGTTATCGAAAAGGTTATAAACGCCGTCGCTCCGAAAGAGATGATGGTTGATACGAAGATTTTCGTTAACCCCACAGGGCGCTTCGTTATCGGCGGTCCCCAAGGCGACAGCGGTCTTACGGGGCGGAAGATTATCGTTGATACATACGGCGGTTATGCCCGCCACGGCGGCGGCGCGTTCTCGGGGAAAGACCCGACGAAGGTTGACCGAAGCGCGGCATATGCGGCGCGATATGTTGCGAAGAATATTGTTGCGGCGGGTGTCGCGAGCAAATGCGAGGTTCAGATTGCGTACGCAATCGGCGTTGCGCACCCTGTTTCGGTAATGGTCGACACATTCGGAACGGGGAAATATCCCGACGAGAAGATTGCGGAAGTTATTACAAAAATTTTCGACCTTCGCCCCGCGGCGATTATCGAAACCTTAGAGCTTCGCAAGCCCCAATACCGCCAACTTGCGGCGTACGGGCACATGGGGCGCGAAGACCTCGGTGTCGCTTGGGAAAAAACCGACCGCACAGATGCGATAAAGGCAGCTCTGACCGTATAACCAAACGTGAAACGTAACATTTTTAACATACAAGGAAGTTTATCAGATGGATTATAACATTCTATACGAAGTGCTGGATGTGATAGATTTTTATGTTCTGGCAGTCGGGCAAAATTGTTATGTCTACAAAAATCTCATAGTAGTTCATGATATAAACATTGCGCGGAAATTCGGTAACATAACTGCCGCGCACCGCTATGCACGTTCAATCGGCAGTAAGGAATACCGCCTTATCGGCGTTAAAAATTATTACGAAGATGACAGGCATATCCAAAAACTTTACTTCATAAAGCCGCGGGGCAGCAAGGCGGCGGGTGTTGCAGAAGAGAAAAAGTCGGAAGCGGCGGCAGCGGAAGCGGCGGAGACGGCGGAAGCGGCGGAGACAGCCGGAGAGAACGAAGCTTTAGCCGTAACATAAAGCGAATGTTTGTCATAATATAAAGAAGATTTCGACGAGAAACCTCCGTCGGTTATGTTTGCCGACGGAGGTTTTAAATATGCTGCGGAATATCGGAAAAATAATGCACAAACTTTTCTAAATATTTAACTGCTTTTTTTCACTATATTACAAAATATTTTAGTTAATATTTTATAAAATATTTGTTAATATATATATATTATAATAGAACGGTACGTTTATTTTTATACCTATTTAAATATATAATAAGAATTGCTTCCCCCCGCCGGAGGCTGGGGAAGCAAAGTAAAATAAACACCGCGGAAGCGGCGGAACGGAGCTTAATATGAGAGCGGTAATTACCGTCATCGGTAAAGATAACGTCGGGATTTTAGCGAAGGTCAGCGGCGTTTGCGCAAACCTTAACGCGAACGTAACCGACGTAACACAAAGCGTCCTTGACGATATGTTCGCAATGATTATGCTTGCGGATATAACAAATATGAACGCGGATTTTTCCGTGCTTTCAGACACCATGACCGAACTCGGAAAAAAGCTCGGGCTCGTTATCCACACCATGCATGAAGACATCTTCACCGCTATGCACGGAATATAAGGCGGAGGGAATATTTTGGTAAACACTTCCGATATTTTAGAAACCATTCGTATGATTCAAGATGAAAACCTTGATATACGAACAATAACGATGGGGATTAGCCTCACCGATTGCATTGACTCCGATATAACTAAAGCCAACACGAAAATTTACGATAAAATATGCAAAAAAGCGGAGAATCTTGTGTTTGTTGGTAATACTATAGAAAAAGAATACGGTATTCCCATAATTAACAAGCGTCTCTCAATTACGCCTATATCGCTTATTTCGGCGGCTTGTAAAGGCAAATCGCCCGTGCCCTTCGCGAAAACTATGGACAGGGCGGCGGAGACGGTCGGGGTAAACCTCATCGGCGGCTATACCGCGCTTGTTCAGAAGGGCTTTTCAGCCGGGGAGTATGAACTCATCGAGTCAATCCCCGAGGCACTGTCGGAAACCTCCCGCGTTTGTTCTTCTGTCAATATCGGAAGCACAAAGACCGGGATTAACCTTGACGCTTGCGGACTTATGGGCAAAATTGTAAAAGAAACCGCCGAGCGCACCGTGAGTGATAAATGTTTCGGCGCGGCAAAGCTTGTTGTTTTCTGCAACGCCGTTGACGATAACCCGTTTATGGCGGGTGCTTTCCATGGCGTGGGTGAGCCGGACTGTATAATAAACGTCGGCGTATCGGGTCCGGGGGTGGTTCGCTCCGCTCTGTCGAGATTTAAGGATGCCGACATAACCGAAATTGCCGATGTTATAAAGAAGACTTCATATAAAATAACCCGCGTGGGACAGCTTGTCGGGACGGTTGCGGCGAAAAGGCTCGGCGTTCCGTTCGGGATAGTTGACCTCTCTCTTGCGCCGACGCCTGCGATTGGGGATTCTGTCGCCCATATCTTGGAGGAAATCGGTCTTGAAAAATGCGGCTGCCCGGGGACAACGGCGGCTCTCGCGCTCCTTAACGATGCCGTTAAGAAGGGCGGAGTAATGGCTTGCTCTAAAATCGGCGGGCTCTCCGGTGCATTTATCCCCGTTTCGGAGGATGCCGGAATGATCGAAGCCGCAGAATGCGGTTCGCTCACAATTGAAAAGCTTGAAGCTATGACGGCGGTTTGTTCCGTCGGTATAGATATGGTAATAATCCCCGGTGACACAACCCCCGAGACAATTGCGGCAATAATCGCAGACGAAGCGGCAATCGGAATGGTTAACGGGAAGACAACGGCAGTCCGTATAATCCCCGCAATCGGCATGAAACCCGGCGACGAACTCGACTGGGGAGGGCTTTTCGGAAAAGGTCCCGTTATGCCTGTAAACACCTACTCTCCCGCAAAATTCATCAGCCGCGGCGGACTTATCCCTGCGCCGATGCATAGCTTAAAAAACTGATAGGGGTGAAAAAAGATGGAAGAGAACATAATCTCCGATATAATCGAGATAGACGAGCAGGCTAAGGAAAAGATGGCTGATGCGGACAAAAAGCGGATACAGATTATCGCAACCGCGAAAACAGAACGCGACGATATAATCTCCGACAAGCTTAAGAAAACGCAGGAGAAACTTGCCCTCGTTGAAAAATCCGAGAACGAAAAAGCGGAAGTTAAAAACGCCGAAATTGAGCAGAATAAAGAGTCGGAGCTTAAGCGTGTTGACAACATATTTGCGGAAAAAGGCAAAGGCTGGGTAGACGAAATAGTTAAGGCGATCATAAACGCTTAAAATGAGTTAAGATATAAGTCAAGTGGGGGGAAAACTTTGAGGATTGACGACCATAACGCAACGGTTGCAAAGCTTCGTGCTATGTACGGTAAGCGTATGAAGGTTTCCGATTATAACGAGCTTGCCGCCCAACGCCGTATCTCCGATATTGCGGAGATGTTACGGAATAAACAAAACTACAGCGAAACCCTCTCCGGTATAAATTCAAACACCATTCACCGCGGAATGCTCGAAGACCTACTCCGCAGAAGCATTTACGACAACTATCTTAAAATAACAAGCTTTGAACATATCGCGGGGGAAGTCTTCTTCGACTACCGTCAGATTCAGGCGGAAGTCCGCGAGATACTCAATGCGGTTCATTACATCAACGCAAAGTCCGAACAGCACATCGAAAAGATGCCGATGTATCTTGATAAACTGACAAGATTTTCACAGATAGAACTTGCTAAAGCGCGCACAAGAGAGGACCTGCTAAAAGCCCTTGTTAAGACGCCTTACGATGATATTATCGCGAAAATCCCGCTCCGAAAAAGCGGAAAGCTCGACTATAACCCGATTGAAAAGGCACTTCGGAGTTACCTTTACGAACACATTTTAAGCTCCGATTATTTTCAGACGGAAGAATCGAAACCGCTCTATAACCTTATAACGATAGATATTGAGTTAATCAATATAATTAACGCCTATCGAATGACAGAATATTTCGAGTATACGCCGGAAAAAATCCGCGCGAATATGCTGCCCTTCCCGGGGAAACTCAACTCCGCAATCAGAAACGACCTCATGAACGCGCCGGACGGAAAAGAGTTTATCGCTCGTTTTTCCCACAGCTATTACGGGCGGGTTATGACGGCGAGGGGGATTGAGATTAACGGCGACCTTGAAATTGAGGCACAAAAGCTTCGTTATCAATACGCCCGCCACGCGCTCCACACCTCAACTTCTCCCATGCTTTCCGTGTACGCCTATATGTTCCTCTTTGAAACGGAAGTGAACAATATAACGACAATTATTGAGGGAATACGATACGGTCTTTCAGAGAAAGAACTGTTTGATATGATAATAATATAAAAAGGGGGGACATCATGGCATCAATTGAAAGAATGACACTCGTTAACATCGCCGGAATGACGAAAGACCTTGACATTACGCTTCTTAAACTGTCGGAATGCGGCTGCTTTCATATTGAATCGGCAACGGGGCTTGCGGATAAAAAGCGCGGATTTAATACCGATAAGGAAGCTAACCCCTATATCGCGCCGCTTAAGACGCTTCAGGAAATTTCCGCAAGATATAATGTTAACTATGAATTTGTCGATTACTCCGATATTGACAACAAGACCGTTGAAGCGGTTAACGGTTATCTTAAGAAGACACTCGAAAAGCTTGAAAAATACGCCGAGAAGAAAAAAGACCTTAACGAGTCCCTTTCGGTACATGAGCAGGCACTTTTCCAGATTGAGCACCTTGAGGGAATGAGTGTTGACTTCCAACGGCTCTTCCACTGCGAACATATTAAAGTGCGTTTCGGGCGGATTCCCGTTGACAGCTACGCGAAACTGCCTTACTATAACGAAAAGGTCTTCTATTTCACATATTTCTCGAAAGAAAAAGAGTTCTATTGGGGAGTGTATTTTGTCCCGGTTAATTATTCCGCGGAAGTTGACGAGATATTCGACAGCCTCTATTTCGAGCGTATGCGAATACCCGATTTTGTCGAGGGCGTGGGCGTTGACGCGGTTGACGCTATGAACAAGGCTATCGCGGAGGACAAAGCCGGAATTGAAGATTGCGAAGACAATATTGCCGAAATTTTAGCGACAGAAAAAACTCATCTCAATAAAGTTTACTCGCGGATTTTAACTCAACACGACCAATTCGAGCTGCGGAGCAAGGCGGCTGTTGTTAACTCGAAATTCTACATTGTCGGGTTTATCCCCTCCTCCTTCAACGACGAATTCGAGTCAATATTCAGGGAAATCACAAGCGTTTCAATCGTCATGCAGCCGGCGGAGGAGAACGGAAAACTAAAGCCCCCGATTAAGCTTAATAACAACAAGTTCTCCGAACCTTTCGGAATGTTTGTCGAGATGTACGGACTTCCGTCGTACAACGGTTTCAATCCGACAAACCTTGTCGCGATAACCTACACACTCCTTTTCGGAATGATGTTCGGCGACGTCGGGCACGGTTTCTGCGTCGCGCTCTTGGGATTCATTTTATGGCACAGAAAAAGAATGGCGCTCGGGCGGATAATGGAACGAATCGGCTGTTCGAGTATGATATTCGGGTTTTTATTCGGAAGCCTCTTCGGCTTTGAAGACCTGCCTTTCTTCACCCACTTCTTCACCGCAATCGGGCTCGGAGGAATTCTCCCGTTCCATACCGCAAACACGGCGAATGCCCTGCCGATAATAATCGGCGCAATTGCCCTCGGCGTAATAATAATGATAATCTCAATTGTCATCAACATCGTCACGGGCGTAAGGGCGAAGGAATACGAAGAAGCACTCTTCGCCAACAACGGTATTGCCGGACTCATATTCTTCGTCGGAATACTTGTAATGCTTCTGTCGATGGTTTTAGGCTGGGGGATTGTAACGCCGCTTTATATAGTCCTCGTTGTTGTCCTGCCGCTCCTTGTAATGTTTTTGCGCGACCCGCTGTCGTCTTGGATAAAGCGCGAACCTTACAAATTCGGCAGTCCCGGCGAGTTTATTGCAACAAACTTCTTTGAGCTTTTCGAGTTCCTGTTAGGTTACGCTTCAAACGCGCTGTCCTTTGTCAGAATCGGCGGATTTGTCCTCTCCCACGCGATAATGATGTCGGTGGTAATGCTCCTTGCAGGGGTCGAGAGCGGTCATCCGAACATCGCAATTGTTATCTTCGGCAACCTCTTCGTAATGGGTCTTGAAGGCTTCATTGTCGCAATTCAGGTTTTAAGACTCGAGTTTTACGAAATATTCTCCCGCTTCTACAAAGGCAACGGCAAGGCATTCACCCCCGTTAAGCTTCAAACTCATGTTATCGAAAAAAATTAAGTGAGGTAATTAAAAACCATGAGCATAGCATTAATTTTCATACTCCCCTTAATAGTAACCGCGCTCCTTTTCGTCCCCTTTTTCATTAAACCCAAAAAGGGCAGAAACGTTAAAAAGGCAATAATAGCGAACCTCTGCGCATTCTTCGCGGTACTTTCCCTCTGTATAGCTGTTCCGATAAGCGTTTCGGCGGCAGACGAAGCGGCAGCGACTACAGAAGCGACTGCGGCAACTGCGGCTTCCGGTATGTCTGATAAGGCGTTCGCTTATATCGGCGCGGCACTTGCGGTCGGGCTCGGCTCGCTCGGGTGCGGTATTGCGGTTGGCAAGGCGGCTCCGGCGGCTATCGGCGCGGTTTCGGAAGACCCTTCTTCCTTCTCAAAATCGCTTATCTTCGTTGCCCTCGGCGAAGGCGTTGCTATCTACGGTCTCCTTATCGCCTTCCTCCTCATATTCCAATCTTAACGGAATCAAAACTATGAATTTTTACCTTATTTCCGATAATGTTGACACACAGGTAGGTATGCGGCTTGCCGGAGTTGACGGAATTGTTGTGCATGAAAAGAAGGAATTCAAGGACGCATTGCTTAACGCGATGGAGGTTAAGGAAACCGCTGTTATCTTAATAACAAGCAGACTTTTTAACCTTGCTCCCGATTTTGTGTTCGACTTAAAACTTAACCGCCGCAGTCCGCTTATTGTCGAAATACCCGACCGCCATGCGTCGGTTAATGTTACCGATAATATCGCGAAATATATCGAGTCGGCAATTGGACTTAAGCTCTGAGAGGTGTTATAAAAAATGGCAGATGATGCGAAGTTATCGCGTTTTATCGACGCGGTAAATGAAGACATTGACAGTAAGGTTGCAGTTATCATAAACGGCGCGGAAACCGAGCGCGACAGTATCCTTTCCGACGCAAAAACCCAAGCCGAAGAACAGGCGTCGAAACTCTATGAAACGAACTGCAAGCGAATTACACAAAAGATTACGAGACAGGTTTCCCAAAACGAATTTACCGCAAAAAAAGAGATACTAAAGCACCGCGAAGAACTTACCGAACAGCTTTTTAAAGAGGTTGAAGATAAGCTTAAAGAAATTCGCAGGTCGAAGGATTACATTGATATTCTTTCAAAGAAACTTGCTATGGTGAATATTGAGAGCGGGTCGGAGATTGCGCTTGCTCCCGAGGATATGCATTTTTCGGAGGTCCTTAAAATTGCAGTTGACACCGACAACATAACGTTTGTCCCCGACAGCATGATTCGTTTCGGCGGCTATTCAATCTACAATAAACATAACGGAACAATAATTGATAAAACCTTTGACGGCGCGATTGACGAACAGCGCGTCCTGTTTACCAACCGAAACATCTTTGCTTAAAATAATCGGTAAAAACAGAGGGAGAATTACATTGAATACAGTATTTGGTATTAACGGACCTGTTGTAAAGGTGCGTGATACGAAGTCGTTCTCCATGATGGAGATGGTGTACGTCGGGAAGAAGCGGCTTATCGGCGAGATTATAGGCATAAATTCCGACGAAACGACCATTCAGGTTTACGAATCGACAACCGGGCTTATGCCGGGCGAACCTGTTGTAGGCTCGGGCGCGCCGATGTCTGCGACGCTCGGTCCCGGTATCCTTGCCAATATCTTCGACGGAATTGAACGTCCGCTTAAGTCCCTCGAAGCCGTTACCGGCGCGTTTATTGCCGAGGGTGCTTCTGTTACAACGCTTGAAGAAGATAAAAAGTGGAACGTTACACTTACGATTAAATCCGGCGACAGAGTAACCGGCGGGCAGATTTTTGCAACCTGTCCCGAAACTCCGGTAATTTTGCATAAATCTTTAATTCCTCCCGATGTTTCCGGGAAGGTAACATGGACTGCGCCCGACGGATGGTATAACATAACCGAGAAGATTGCGGTTGTGAAGTCTGCCGACGGGACCGAACATGAACTTAAACTTGCACAAAAATGGCCGATTAAAATTCCACGCCCGATTGCAAAACGCGTTGCGGTTTCAAAGCCGCTCATAACCGGGCAGCGGATTATCGACACAATTATTCCCATTTCAAAAGGCGGCACGGCGGCAATTCCGGGCGGCTTCGGCACGGGAAAAACCATGACCCAGCATCAGCTTGCGAAGTGGTGCGACGCGGACATCATCGTCTATATCGGCTGCGGAGAGCGCGGCAACGAGATGACGCAAGTTCTTGAGGAGTTCACAGGGCTTGTTGACCCGAAGACGGGGAACGCCCTTACCGACCGTACAGTCCTTATCGCGAACACCTCCAATATGCCTGTTGCGGCACGTGAGGCGAGCATTTATACCGGGATAACCCTTGCGGAATATTATCGCGACATGGGCTATCATATTGCAATTATGGCGGACTCGACGTCGCGTTGGGCGGAGGCTCTCCGCGAAATAAGCGGCCGTCTTGAGGAGATGCCCGCCGAGGAAGGTTTCCCGGCGTATCTTCCGTCAAGGCTTTCCGAATTTTACGAGCGGGCGGGGTATGTTGATACTCTTTCCGACAGTGAGGGTTCGGTAACGATTATCGGTGCAGTTTCACCGCAGGGCGCGGACTTCTCCGAGCCTGTTACCCAAAATACCAAGCGGTTTGTACGGTGCTTTTGGGCACTTGACAAAAACTTGGCGTATGCGCGTCATTACCCCGCGATAAACTGGAACGACAGCTACTCCGAATACGCGGACGAACTTGCGGAATATTACCACGACAATGTTGACATAAACTTCATGAACTACCGCCAACAGATTGCGAATATCCTCCATGAGGAGAGCAAACTCATGGAGATTGTTAAGCTTATCGGTTCGGACGTTTTGCCGGAAGACCAGAAGCTTGTAATTGAAATTGCAGCGGTAGTAAGAATCGGATTTTTACAACAAAACGCCTACCACAAAGACGACACCTACGTACCGCTCGATAAACAGTTTAAGATGATGAACAGTATCTTGCATCTTTATGACAAGTGCAAAGCGGCGGTTGCGAGCGGAATTCCCGTTTCGGAAATCACGAAATCCGGGGTTTTCGAGAAGGTTACGAAGATGAAATACGACATACCCAACGACAAGCCGCAGCTCTTCAACGTTCTTGACACCGAAGTTGAAGAAACGCTCAAAAACATTAAGAAGGAGTAGGCGGAAATAATGGCACTTCAATATGTCGGCTTAAAAGAAATTAACGGTCCGCTTATCGTCCTCGATAACGTAACGAACGCGTTTTACGACGAGATGGTGGAGATTAAACTTGAAAACGGCACAAACCGCATGGGGCGTGTGGTTGAAATACAGGGACGGCGGGTTGTTTTACAGGTTTTTGAGGGGACGAAGGGTCTGTCCCTCGAGAATACCCGCACAAGATTTATCGGGAAACCGATGGAGATGCCCCTCTCGGCAGACCTCTTGGGGCGTGTTTTCTCCGGCGCGGGGAAGCCTATTGACGGGCTCGGGGATATCTTCGCCGAAAGCTCTGCCGATGTTAACGGAAAGCCCCTAAATCCTGTTTCCCGCGAGTATCCGCGAAATTATATACGTACCGGAATTTCCGCGATTGACGCGCTAATGACGTTAATCCGCGGACAAAAACTCCCGATATTTTCGGGCTCGGGGTTGTCACACAATAAACTTGCGGTACAGATTGTACGTCAAGCGCAGATTACCGACGACAGCGGCGTTACGAGCGATGATTTCGCAATCGTCTTCGCGGCGATGGGGGTTAAAAACGACGTTGCGGAATATTTCCGCAAATCCTTTGAGGAAACCGGCGTTCTCTCTCGCGTTGTAATGTTTTTGAACCTCTCGAACGACCCGATTATTGAGCGTATTTTAACGCCGAGATGCGCACTTGCGGTTGCGGAATACCTTGCGTTTGAAAAGGATATGCATATCCTTGTAATCCTTACCGATATGACCTCTTACGCCGAGGCGGTGCGTGAATTTTCAAGCTCGAAGGGCGAAATTCCCGGGCGGAAAGGCTTCCCGGGCTACCTCTATTCCGACCTTGCGTCAATCTACGAAAGAGCCGGAATTATTAACACCGCGAAGGGTTCGGTTACGCAAATCCCGATTTTAACGATGCCCAACGACGATATTACACACCCTGTGCCGGACTTAACGGGCTACATTACCGAGGGGCAGATTGTTCTCGACAGAACCCTCGACCAGACCGGTGTTTACCCTTCTATCAGCGTCCTACCCTCACTTTCAAGGCTAATGAAGGACGGTATCGGCGAGGGCTTTACAAGAGACGACCACGCCGATGTTTCAAACCAGCTTTTCGCCGCATACGCGAAGGTTCAAGACGCACGCGCACTTGCTCAGGTTATCGGCGAAGACGAACTTTCCGACACCGACAAGGCGTACATGAAGTTCGGCAAGCTTTTTGAAAAATACTTCGTTGCCCAACGTCCCGACGAAAACCGCACAATCGAAGAAACTCTTGACCTTGGCTGGGCTCTCCTTTCAACAATGCCGCGAAGCCTCCTTGACAGGGTTTCCGAAGAGATGCTTGATAAACACTACGATCCGGAGAAGGCGGAGAATTACAAAGTTTAACTAAAGGCGGTGAGGATAGATGGCAGATCAAGTTTTCCCAACCAAAGGCAACCTTCTCAACACGCAAAAATCACTGTCACTTGCGACGCTCGGTTACGAACTCCTTGACAAGAAGCGCAATATCCTCATCCGCGAATTAATGTCGATGGTTGACAAGGCAAAACAGCTTCGCGGGACGATCGACAGCACCTATATTGAAGCTTACCACGCCCTCCAGATGGCGAATATCTCACGCGGGCTTATCGGTAATATTGCCGACAGTATGCCGATGGAGGACAGCCTTGTTGTAACGTATCGGAGCGTTATGGGGTGTGAACTTCCGCAGGTTTCAATTAACGAAAAGAAGCCGCAGATTTTGTACGGATTCCTAAATACGGACGTTCATATCGACAAGGCTTATATCTGCTTTGAAAGGGTAAAGGTCATGACAGCCGCACTTGCGGAGGTTGACAACGGAATCTACCGCCTCACAAACTCAATCCGCAAGACCCAAACAAGGGCAAACGCGCTTCAAAATATCGTTATTCCGCGATATAAAAAGACGGTGAAATTTATCTCGGAATCGCTCGAAGAAAAAGAGCGCGAGGATTTTTCACGCATGAAAGTTATTAAAACCCAAAAGGAACGGCGCAAAAAACGCTATAAAATTAAGGCGGCGTAAGGCTTTGAAAAAACTCCCCGAAATAACTACAGAGCGGCTTTTGCTTCGTGCGGCGAAGACAAGCGATGCGGAGGCAATCGCCGAATGGATTTCCGACCGAAAGCTTTATGAATTTTGGTCGGCGAAACCTCTCCCGCTTGAACTTAATCCGCTTGATTTTTTTGCCGACGAAAATAACTTGCGGGAAATAGACACTTTAGATTGGTTTATCTATCATAAAGCGGACAAAAAGGTTATCGGCGAGGTTGAATTTTTCGACATTGAAGACGATTACCAAACCGAACTCAGCTATAGAATTTCAACAAAATATCAAGGCAGCGGTTACGCCGCAGAAGCGGTAAAAGCGGCGGTTAAAGCGGTTTACAAACACACAAAAATCAACCGCATACAGACTCACATCGACGTGAGGAATATAAAATCAGAAAATCTGATTAAAAAAATCGGGTTTAGATATGAGGGTACAATTCGTCAGTTGAAGTTTTATGATACGATTTCTGACTTTAGGTTGTACTCATTTTTACGTACCGATAATGATTAATGGGAAGTGAAAAAAGTGTATAAAATTGCGTACAAAAAAATGCTCAATCCCACTGTGGGATTGATGAAAATCGAAGCGCCGCTTATTGCGAAAAAGGCTCTGCCGGGGCAGTTTATTATCCTTCGGGTTGACGAAAACGGCGAGCGGATTCCGCTAACCGTTGCCGAAACGGACAAGTCGTCTCTCGTAACAATTATCTTTCAGCTTGTCGGCGCAACGACGATTAAACTCGGCGCGATGAACGAGGGTGAATACTTAGCGGATTTTGCGGGACCTTTAGGGCGTCCGTCCAACCTTGACGGACTTAAGAATGTTGCCGTAATCGGCGGCGGCGTCGGCTCTGCAATAGCGTATCCTGTCGCGAAAGGTTTACATGATAAAGGCGCGAAGGTTCATACAATCGCGGGTTTCAGAAACAAAGACCTCGTAATTTTAGAGGAAGAATTCGCTGCTATCTCCGACGAGTTTTTAATCATGACCGACGACGGTTCTTACGGGCAAAAAGGGTTTGTTACCGACGCGCTGAAAGCGATTATTGAGCGGGGCGAAAACCTTGATGAAGTTATCGCAATCGGACCGCTTATAATGATGAAATTTGTCGCGAAACTTGCGAAGGAATATAACATTAAGACAACCGTTTCGATGAACCCGATAATGGTTGACGGGACGGGAATGTGCGGCTGCTGTAGGATTACAGTCGGCGGAAAAACGAAATTCGCCTGCGTTGACGGACCGGATTTTGACGGATTTGAAGTCGATTTTGACGAAGCAATGAGCAGGCTTTCCGAGTATAAAGTTTTTGAAGGAAACGCAAAAGACCACGTTTGCAACCTTCTTAATATGAAAAACGGGACGGTGAATTAATATGCCGAATATGAGTCTTAAAAAGAATGAAATGCCGTCACAAGAACCTAATGTGCGGAATAAAAATTTCGCCGAAGTTGCCCTCGGTTACAGTGAGGAACAGGCTTTCGACGAGGCGGCAAGATGCCTTAACTGCAAGAACAAGCCCTGCGTTGCGGGTTGTCCCGTGGGGATTGATATTCCCGCTTTTATCGAGCTTATGAAGACGAAAGATTATATCGGCGCGTATAAAAAAATCACCGAGGCGTCGTCATTGCCGGCGGTTTGCGGCAGAGTTTGTCCTCAAGAAACGCAATGCGAGGGAAAATGCGTTCGCGGAATTAAGGGCGAGAGCGTTGCAATCGGGCGGCTCGAGCGTTTTGCGGCGGATTTTTACAGCGCAAATGCAGAAGAAAAAAAGACATCCGAAATCAGCCCTTGCGGGATAAAAGCGGCGGTTGTAGGGTCGGGTCCGGCAGGGCTAACCTGTGCGGGTGAGCTTGCGAAAAACGGTTGTAAAGTTACCGTTTTTGAGGCTCTTCATAAGCCCGGCGGAGTTTTAATCTACGGCATACCCGAGTTCAGGCTTCCGAAAGCGGTTGTTGCACGTGAAGTCGAAGGTTTAAAAGCGATGGGCGTTGAAGTTGTCACAAACGCCGTTATCGGGCGGACAATTACAGTTGACGAGCTTTTTGAACAAGGTTACGATGCGATTTTTATCGGCTCCGGCGCGGGACTCCCTAACTTCATGAAGATTCCCGGCGAGAGCCTTAAGGGCGTTTATTCCGCGAACGAATATCTCACGCGGATTAACCTCATGAAGGCGTACGATAACGAGTCCGATACACCCGCGAAACGTGCGAAAAACGTCGCGGTTGTCGGCGGCGGAAACGTTGCGATGGACGCGGCAAGATGCGCAAAACGCCTCGGCGCGGAGAATGTTTACATCGTTTATCGCCGTTCCGAAACGGAGTTGCCGGCGCGCCTTGAGGAGGTTCACCACGCGAAGGAAGAGGGAATTATCTTCAAAATCCTTTGCAATCCGATCGAAATTATCGGCGATGAAGGGGGTACGGTTAAGCAGATGAAATGCGTCGAAATGACCCTCGGCGAGCCTGACGAATCCGGGCGCAGACGTCCTGTGGTTAAGCCCGATTCGGAGTTTATTCTCGATTGCGACGCGGTAATAATGGCGATCGGAACCTCCCCGAATCCGCTTATAAAGGACACGACGGAGGGGCTTGATACCAACCGCTGGGGCTGTATAGTTGCGGACGATTTCGGGAAAACTTCGCGCGAAAATGTCTATGCCGGAGGCGATGCAGTAACTGGTGCAGCGACGGTAATTTTAGCGATGGGCGCGGGAAAAACCGCCGCTAAAGCTATTCTTGAGACGTGTAAAAGATAGGTGAAAGCTATGAAAAAAATAATAACAGTTTTAATTATCGGTGTAATGAGTTTAACTTCATGTGAGTTTATCGAAACAGGAAACGCTGCGGAAGAAATACTTTCCGCAGCCGCAACCGAAATGGTTGAAACAACAACAACCGTCGCAAAAACAACTACAACAGTTGCAGAAACAACGACAACAGCCGAAGAAATAACAACAACTGTTGCCGAGACGACAAGTGTTGCAACCACGACAACTGCCGCAACTACGACAACTGCCGCAACCACGACAACCACTCCCGCAGACACCGAAGCGGACTACATAAAATCCCTTTTTGATACGAAGACGAGTGACGTTTGGGTCTCGGGGAGCGGTGTTGTTAATCGTATTTTAAGTGACGATAACGAGGGCGACCGACATCAGCGTTTTATCCTCGAATTATCGACCGGGCAGACGATTCTTTTCGCGCATAATATCGACATTGCGCCGCGGATTGACGACATAAAAAAGGGCGATGTGATAGAATTTTACGGCGAATATATCTACTCCGACGAAGGCGGAACAATCCACTGGACACATCACGACCCTGACGGAAGCTCGGAGGGCGGCTGGCTTAAAAAAGGCGATACGGTTTACGAATAGGATTTCTCACCCATTGCGTACTTAGCAATTGGTGCAGCTCCAAGTTTTGCATACCACGAAACAAGATCCGTGTAGCCTATAAAACAACGTTTTATTCCCATTTCGGACAAAATTTTCAGTGCCTCTTTGCATAACCTCATACCGAGTCCGAACTTCCGATAACGTTCGCGAACGCCCACACAGCCGAACCCGCCGGCATCCGGTAAACTTAAATTATACAGATTATCTTCATCAATAATTATTGCTCCGGCGATTTCGCCGGACTTTTTTTTGACCGCAACAAGGCACCTGTTTGCGGACGCATAAGCATCTCCCCAACCGTCAATTTCATCACCGGCGATTTTCACTGCGCGGGTTTCATCATCTTTTCGATAACGAAATTCAAAGTCGCCGCCGTCATATCCGGGCGCGTTTTCCCATACGTTATTATCAACATCAAGAAGCATATCATATGCATTCCAACTGTATTCATAACCAAGTTTTTTGAAGAATGAAACCGCATTTTCGCCATATACTCCGGGGTATAAATAATGAGTGTCGGAATGTCCTAAAACCACTTTTTCATGTTCGCGAAAAATCTCTTTTTCGACAATTTTAAGAAGTCTTGTGCCGATACCTAAATGCCTGTAATCCTTTCCTACACACAAAAGCAGAAGCGCGTAATTTTGATAAACCGCAAAAGCCTTATCTTCAAAAAACGTAATTTTTGATGCATTATTATCAAGCCCGAGACGTGAAAAAAACGTGTCGTAACCGGCAAGAAGATCGGGAAAAGATTCGCTGTAAATTTCGTAAACCGTTTTTTTATCCATGATATTTTTACTTCAAATTCGCAATAGCTAAAATCATTTTTTGGGTTAAATTTTCGACTGCTTCCATGTCGGAAATGGACGAAACACAGTTTGCTGTATGAAGGTATCTGCATGGGATAGAAATCGCGCAAGTCCTTATTCCGCCGTCTTTCAAGGCTAATGCCGATGCGTCATTTCCGCCCGCAATAATCGTTTTCGTCTGCCACTTTATATTGTTTTCATCAGCGGTTTTTTTGCAGATTTCAAAAAGATTTTTATCATAAATTGTGCCTCTGTCCATGTAGCTAATTACCGCGCCGTTTCCGATTTTTGTGCACTTTTTATCATCATCTACTCCGTCAAAATCAGCGGCGGTTGTAGTCTCAACAACAATCGCAAAGTCCGCGTCAAGAACAGCAGCTTTTGCGCCCCTGCAACCGATTTCTTCCTGCGTTAAAAACGCAAATGTCACATCACATGGCAAGTCTTTTTCCATGAGCGACATTAAAACTGCACAGCCGAAACGATCGTCAATTGCCTTAGAAGCAATCATGTTGTTACCGAAAGAAATGAAGTTTTTTTCAAAATAAACGCGATCACCGAGCGAAACGATTTTTTCAGCGTCTACCGGTTTTAAACACCCGATATCAATCGAAAAATCGTCAAACTTTGCGGGTGCTTTTTGCTCCGCTTCGGTCATGTTGTGAATTGCTTTCGCGCCGATAACACCGCTGTGACCATTAACAACAACGCGCCTACCGAGCACAGAATCGGCATTCACACCGCCCACAGGCGCGAATTTGAGTGTACCGTCATGGCGAAACGACGTAACAATAAAACTAACTTCGTCCATATGCGCAGTTAAGGCAATTTTCACGCTGCTTTTTTGTTTTGATTTTTTCAATACGACTAAATTCCCGAGATTATCAATCGAAATTTCATCGGCATACGGCTTGATTTTTTCATAAATAAAGTCGCGAACAGCGCGTTCATCACCTGAACCGCCGTATAAATTACAAAGGTCTTCAAGAAGCTTAATATTCATCTATTCCTCACAAAATTTCGTGATTAAAAGCGCGGTTTTTTCTATGTCAAAAAGGCTAACAGTTTCCGATTGTGTGTGCATGAATTTAATCGGAATTGAAAGTGTTGAGGCTCTGACTCCGCCTCGTGAAATCGTTATTACATCAGCGTTTGTGCCTGTTTTTTGCGGCATAACTTCAACCTGTATAGGTATCTTTTCTTTCTTTGCAACTGTCATAATTTCTCGTGATAAATCCGCGTCGAGCGAAGCAGAAAATCCAACCATTACACCGCCTCTTGTTCGCCCGCATAACTCGTTTTCACCATGCGTTTTCGCGAATGTAACATCGACCACAAGCGCAATATCGGGGTTTATATTAAAGGCTCCGATAATCGCGCCGCGCTCGGTTACTTCCTCGCATGATGAAAAAAGTAAAACGACGTTGTATTTGTCAAAATTACCGGCAAGAATATTTTTTCCGGCTAAAATTACCGCCGCTGCTCCGGCACGATTATCGAGTGCAGACGCTGCGACAATATCGTCTGCTAATCGCGTGCATTTCTCATGAAGCAAAACGCGGTCGCCGACAGAAATTTCTCTTTCGCTTGACGCTTTATCCATTCCGATATCAATTAGAATATCCGATATCTCAAGCGGCTTTGCGTCTTTGTCAAACAGGTGCGGAGGCTTTGTGCAGATTATACCGGGAAGACGTTTTTTACCGACAAAAACTCTGCTTGCGGGTAGAATTCGCATATCGGTTTTGCCGATATTACCGACGCGTAAAAACCCGTTTTCGGTTATCTGTGTGACAATAAAACCGATTCGATCAATATGCGCGTCGATTAAAACGGTCTTTTTTTGCGGATTAATTTCGTTTAAATTTACTACCAAATTCCCGTTATTAATTGTCGTTTTACAATCCGGAAATTCGGCGGCAATAATTTCGCAAACGGCGTTTTCGTCGCCGGAAACTCCGTCAGCTTCTGTTAATTTTTCGAGTAGATTGAAAAAATCCATCTATCACAAAGCATTTACAATATCCTTGAAATGCTTCCCTCTTTCCTCAAAATTTTTGTAAAGATCAAAGCTTGCCGAAGCAGGGGAGAGCGAAATAATATCGCCGGGAACAGCATTTTCTGCTGCGATTTTTACGGCTTCTTCAAGATTTTCAACACGATAAATGTTGATATTTTCGGAACTGAAATGTTCTGAATTTTTAACTGCAGCTTCAATTTTTTCAGCCGTCGCGCCCAGTGTCACAAGGCATTTGACGTATTTGTTAACCGGTTCGCCGAGCGGTTCATACGGGATTTTTTTATCATATCCGCCGGCAATAATAATGATCTTTTTATTAAACGCCTTAAGCCCTGCAATTACACGCGTCGGGGAGGTTGCGATGCTGTCGTTATAGTATTTTACGCCGTTAATTTCGCGTATAAATTCGATACGATGTTCAACACCGCCGAAGGTTCGTGCAACTTCACAAACCGATTCGGGATATACAAAATCGAATGTTGCAGCAATTGCGGCGAGATAGTTTTCAACGTTATGCATACCGCGGATTTTAATTTCATCCATGTGAAGGTATTCGATAATTTCGCCATTGTTGTTATAGCACAAAACACCATCTTCACGCAAAAACGCGGCGAATGGTTCCGGTTTATTTTTTATCGAGAATTTAATAAGTTTACCGCGAATTTCGTCGGAAAACCCGTTAACAATCTCGTTATCAGCGGATAAAACTGTTCGGGAAAATGCATCTTGATGCAAAAAAATCTGCTTTTTACACTCTATATATTCGTCCATATTCCCATGCACATCAAGATGATTCGGCGTGATATTTGTAATTACCGTAGTATCGAAAGGTGCACGAAGCGACATGAGCTGGAAACTTGAAAGCTCTGCAACAACCTTGTCGGAATCCTTTATTTTTTCAATAAGCGGCAGAAGTGCTTTCCCTAAATTCCCGCCGAGATGAATATTTTTACCGTCCGCTTCAAGAATTTTTGCGATTAAATTTGTTGTTGTCGTTTTTCCGTCAGAACCTGTTACAGCAAAGGTTTGCGCCTTGTTAAGCTTAAAGAAAACTTCGAGTTCAGACGTGACAATTCGCCCGTTTTTACGTGCTTTTTGTAACGCAGGATGGTTAAAATACATTCCGGGTGTGCGAAAAATTACGTCAGAATTTTCGATATTATCAAGATAATTTTCGCCTAAATTAAGTTTTGCGCCGAGATTTTTATATTCCGAAAATTCTTTAGTGTCAGATTTTTTATCGCAAACAGTTACGTCAAACCCGTCACGCAAAAACATTTTTATCAGTTCATCATGGCTTACGCCCGCACCGATTATTGCAATCTTTTTGTTTTGTAAAATTGAAATCATACTTATTGCCTTTCAAAAATTCGCGGTATTGTAAGAATATTTTATGAGTCTTTCTCGTAAAATTATGCGGAGGAATATTTATGTTTGGAATTCACAAAACAGGAATTGCGATAGATACAGTTAAACTTTCGACAATTTCTTTTGTTTTAAACGGGCTCGGATTGCTCCTCAATATTTTATTGACTAACACGCTCGGAACGGCTGCTGTAGGTATTATGACGCTTATAACAACTGTCTTCGGCTTTATAATTGTGCTCGCGAACGGAAATATTTTCGTCTCGACAGAGCGTTTTGTGTCGGAAGAAATCGGCGCAGGAAATCGTAATTTTAAATCCATTATGCGATTTTCGCTGACATTTTCACTCGTTTTATCCGGGACTTTCGCGCTTTTTTCGCTTGTTTTTGCGGGGAAACTTGCTGCAATTTCAGGTGATGAAAATATCGAAACTGCAATACGCATAATGGCTCTTTCACTGCCTTTTGCAGGCGTCGGTTCATGCATAAAAGGATATTTCCACGCAAAAAGAAAGGTTAAATTTCCGCTTATCGGTGACGTTTTTGAATTTTCGTGCCGCTATGTTATATTGATGTTCGGAATAATTGTGCTTATCCCAAATGGCATCAGCATCTATCTTCTAATTTCAATTGCGATGCTTGCAGCCGAAGTTTTAAGCTCTGTATTTTACGTTTATAATTTCGCGAACGAATATAAAGTTTTTTCAAAATTGCCGGAAACAAATAAGCGAATCATAACTGTTAAGACCTATATGACACTGAATTTACCGATAATTTTATCGGGTTATGTTACAATGACAATGTCGGCGTTAAATGATGTTTTAGTGCCGATCGCGCTGCTTGATTATCACGAAAATACAGAGAAAGCGATGTCGGAATACGGACTTTTTGAGTCGATAATTATCCCCGTGATTTTTTATCCGAGCTTTATTTTAACAAGCCTCCAGACACTTATTATACCCGAAATTGCGAGAGCAAATGCCGCAAAAAATCATTTTCGTGTGAACTATTTAATCGATAAACTTTTTCGTAAAACTTTAATGTTTGCGATATTTATTTCAATGGTTCTTCTTGCGGGCGGCGAAGGAATCGGAGAACTACTTTGCCCGTCTGATAATCTTGCTGCAAAAACACTTCGATTGATGTTTTTTGTTGTGCCGTTTATTTATATGGAAATCATTCTGGAAGGGATTTTGCGCGGTCTCGGAAAGCAAGGCTTTTCCACGGTGAATTCGCTTTTTGAGTATATAATCCGCATCGGAACGGTTATAATTGCGACGCGTTTTTTAGGATTTTACGGCGTTTTGCTGTCTTACTACGCGAGCAATATTGTATCAAATGTTGTGCGAATAGTTAAGGTTTGCAATACGATAAACCTCACATTTAATCCGGTTGAATATTTACTGAAACCAATACTTGCGAGTGCTTTTTGTGTTATTACAGCGAAGTGTTTTTCAGAATTAATATTCGACGGAAATCTTTTTACTACGATAGGATTCTTACTTACGGCAAGTATTTTATTCCTTCTGATAGTTGAAATTTCGGACAGATATTTTTACACTGAATTTAAGTTAAGCAATAAGGCAACTGCGTGAGAAGCGATACCATCCCCGTTTCCCGATACCCCCAAACCCTCTTCTGTAGTGGCTTTGACGCTGACTGATGTAATATCGCAATTCAAGATTTCGCTTAGATTTTTCCGCATATCAACTAAAAACGTCGAAAGTTTCGGCTTTTCACAAACAATTGTCGCGTCGATATTTCCGATTTTATAGCCGCTTTTTTTCATCAATTCCGCGGTTTTTTCAAGCAATTTTAAACTTGAAATGTCTTTGTAATTTTCATCTGTCGGCGGAAAATGCTGCCCAATATCACCAAGGCAAAGCGCACCCAAAATCGCGTCAATTATCGCGTGAGTAAGGACATCAGCATCGGAATGTCCGAGTAAACCTTTTTCAAAAGGTATTAAAACACCGCCCAAAATAAGTTTTCGCCCCGACGCAAGTCTGTGTACGTCGTAACCGTGACCGATTCTAAACATCGTTTTCCTCCGCGAAAGCGTTCGCAATTTTTATGTCTTCCGGCGTTGTGATTTTTATGTTCTTGTAGTCCGAAAGCGTAATGTGTGCCATGATTCCGACCGCTTCGAGCATTGCGGCATCATCAGAAAAACTCAAGTCGTGATCGACTGCAAATTGCACTCCGCGGACAAAATATTCACGGCTAAAAATTTGCGGTGTTTGTACTGCGAAAAGTTTTCGCCTGTCGGGAGTGTCTATTATCATATCGCCGTCTGCGATTTTTATTGTGTCCTTAACATTTACACCTAAAACGCTTGCGCCGAAAACAGTTGCGTCTTTTATGCAAGCCCTTATAAATTCAGGGTTTGTGAACGGTCTCGCACCATCGGAAACTGCGATTAATCTTGCGTTCTTGTCGCAAAATTTATACGCGTTTATGACCGATTCGGTGCGGTTTTTTCCGCCAGCAACAACCTTAATTGACTTTTTTATATTGAATTTGCTCAAAGTTTCTTCGTAATTTGAAATTGATTTTTCCGGTGCGGCAATGATAATTTCAAAGATTTCATCAATTGTTTCAAAGTTTTTTATTGCGCGAATGAAAATAGGAATTCCTCTTAATTCATACATCTGCTTGTCAAAACCGAGCCTTGATGAACTTCCGCCGCACGCTAAAATTACCGAAACACTCATGTCTAAAAAATCTCCTTAAAGCTGCCCAAAAACCTGAAATACTCGAGGTTTTGACTGAGGTCATCAAGTAGTGCAAGCACATTCGGATCGGCGTAAGAGCCTGAAAAATCGAGATAAAATATGACCTGAAAATCGCTTCCCGCAACAGCCTTATTTTCAATTTTCACAAGGTTTAAACCCGAAACTGCGAACTTTGTAAGGAGTCTGTAAAGCGAAGCTTTCGTGTGCGGAATCGAGAGTGAGACAGAGATTGTATCGGCATCCGCAATCTCCGAAAAGGTCTTTGAAAAGCAGATGAAGCGCGTGTAATTCGGATTTGCGTTTGCTATTTCTGTCTTTATTATTTCGAGCCCATACAGTTTCGCACAGCTTTCCGAACATATGCAAGCGATGTTTTTATCTTTGGTCGAAGCGACAAATTTCGCCGCAAGCGCAGTGTTAGCGAAGGCTAAAGCTTCGAGTGAATTTTCCGTTATATAATCGGAACACTGCGAGAGTGCTTCTTGTTTGGAGTAAACTCGTGTAATCCTGTCTGAGTCGGGTTTTGCGGCTATGCAATGTGAAGCGTTAACACGAATAATCGCGTTGATGTAAAGGTTGCATTTTGCTAAAATATCGTATGTTTCGGTGATAACGCCGCAGGTTGAATTTTGCAGCGGCAGAAGTCCGCAATCCGCCTTCCCGTCAGTTACCGCGTTGATTACGTCGGTAAACTGCTCGAAATAAATCTTCTCGGAATTCGGAAAAAGTTTCATTGCCGCGTCTGTCGAATACGCGCCGGAAGCACCTTGACAGGCGATTATTTTTTTATCTTTCGGAATGAATTTTTCTACAGCGGGTACAAATTTTTCATCAAAAAGCCGCTTGTTTTGAATAGCCTTGCTGACGTCCATAAGGTTTAGAAATAACGTCTCAGACGCGTTTTCAAGCCCCTTAGGAGAATTGTTGCGGACACGGCTGACGATTTTTTCTTCCCGATCGCTTTGAAAAACCGGAAGTGAATTTGCCTTTTTATATTCGGCAATATCACCGACAATTTCCATACGCTCGGTGAACAAATCTAAAATCGCGCCGTCAATATTATCGATTTTTTCGCGTAAACTTTGTAAATCCATATTGCACCTATTCGCAAACAAGGGCAATCCCCCGCGAGGAATTACCCTTGTTATGAAAAATTAGTTTGTGTTAGTTGCCTTTTGCAAGCTGCGCAACCTCTTCGGCGAAGTTGTCGGCTTTTTTCTCTAAGCCTTCGCCCTTTTGGTAACGAACGTATTCGGAGACTTCAATTGTGCCGCCGCATTCCTTCGCGATTCCCGCGATGTACTGCCCGACGGTCAGCTTGTCGTCCTTAACGTATGCTTGGTTCAGGAGGCAATTTTCAGCGTAGAATTTCTTAATCTTGCCCTCTGCAATTTTCGCTTTAACCTGCTCGGGTTTGTTCTTATTTTTCTCGTCTTCTTCGAGCTGTTTAAGTGCAATTTCCTTCTCTGTTTCAATAACTTCAGCGGGAACGGAAGCGTTGTCGAGATACTTCGCATTCATTGCGGCAATCTGCATTGCAACGTTCTTCGCGCAATCATTAAGAGCAGGATTTGCAGGGTCAATATCGGTCTTGAAGTTAACCATAACGGCAATTTCGCCGCCGTTATGAATGTAAGAACCGAGAACGCCCTTCATGATTTGGTAACGTCTTACCTTTAAATTTTCGCGGATTTTAAGGAAAAGTTCATCAAGAGCTTCCTTAATTGAACCGCTTGTCCCAACCATCGGAGCGGCAAGGAGCGCGTCAAGGTCAGCGGGCTCAGCAGCGTACGCCGACTTCGCGGAATTTTGAACAAATTCGATAAAGCTTTCGTTTTTTGCAACGAAATCTGTCTCGGAATTTACTTCGATAACGATACCTTTACCGTTTTCGATATAGCAGGCTACAAGCCCCTCAGCAGCGGCTCTGCCGGATTTCTTTTCTTGATTTGCCTTACCCTTTTCGCGGAGAATTTTCTGTGCTTCACCGATGTCTCCGCCGGCTTCGTCAAGTGCTTTTTTGCAGTCCATCATGCCTGCGCTGGTAAGGTTCATGAGTTCTTTTATATCTTTTGTGTTAGCCATGTTACCTCCAAAAAATTTCGGTTATTCTGCCGCTTCGGCTTCTTCTTCGGCAATTTCTGCTTCAGCCGCCGCAGAGGCTTCTGCTGCGTCCTGTCTGCCCTGTCTGCCTTCGATTATTGCATCTGCCATCGCGCCGGAGATGAGCTTAACCGCTCTTATGGCGTCGTCGTTTCCGGGGATAACGTAGTCAATTTCGTCCGGGTCGCAGTTTGTATCAACGATTGCAACTATAGGAATTCCGAGCTTTTTCGCTTCGGCAACTGCAATGCGTTCTTTGCGCGGATCAACGATAAAGAGTGCGCCGGGGAGGCGTCTCATTGTTTTAATGCCGCCGAGATATTTATCAAGTTTTTCAATTTCGAGCTGTAATTTTGCAACTTCTTTTTTGGGAAGAAGAGCGAATGTGCCGTCAGCCGCCATAGCATTAAGCTGTTCAAGACGTGTAATACGGCGTTGGATAGTCTTGAAGTTTGTCATCATACCGCCGAGCCAGCGAGCGTTAACGTAGTGCGCGCCGCCGCGAACGGCTTCTTCCTTGATTGAATCGCCGGCTTGCTTTTTTGTGCCGACGAAAAGAACATCTTCGCCGTCCGCCGCAACTTCACGAACGAATTTATACGCCTCGTCAAGTTTTTTTACGGTTTTTTGCAGGTCGATGATGTAAATCCCGTTTCTTTCGGTGAAGATATAGGGAGCCATTTTAGGGTTCCAGCGTCTTGTTTGGTGTCCGAAATGAACACCGGCTTCAAGGAGCTGTTTCATGGATACTACTGCCACTTTGTTTCCTCCATCAGTTTCATACACGCAACGGTTTTTTGCCGAAAAATCGGAACTGATATTACACGTGCGGATTAAATTAGTATAGTTGCACAACCATACTATAGTATTATATCATACCTCCTGAATTAAGTCAAGTTAATTTTATTATAATTTTTTATGAATAATATCTGTTCTATTTGTATAATTTGTACAAAACTATCCAACATTCGTTGAAAACATTCTGAAACTACTGTCACATTCGCAGAGTGCATCGTTAATTTCACGCAAACATTCACCGCTCGTTTTCTCGGAACGGTGCTTATTGAAGAACTTTTTAATGTGCGGTAAAAATTCCGAATTGTCCCACTTTGTAATGTCTCCGAAAAGCATGATAGCGGTCGCTAAAAGTACGCGTTTTTCATACTTTATAACGTTTTTTATCATAACCACAAAATCATGATTTAGCGATGCAATTTCGATAGCGGCGGCAAGCACAATCCCAATTGCTTCCGCTTGTTTTATGCGGTTAATTTTCGTTTCGTCCATCATCAGCGTAACAATAGTATCGCACAAAAATTTCTTTTTATCCGCATATTCGGGGCTTGTTAAAAGATATGTGACAAGTGCATTAATCGTTTCGGAAATGTATGAAATTTCGGCTTGTGTCATAATCTCGTTATCGGTATTTCGCAGACTGTCAGGGAGATGAAACCACGGCAGCGGCGAGCCGAACGGATACTCTGTAAGCACCGTTTCGCCTCTTGCGCCGGAAAAATAAAGCGGCGGATTTTGTGGATATAAACCTAAGCAATTTACAAAATCACGCCGCTCTGCATATCCGATTATTTTATCTGCGCGCTCATTAATGTCCTCCGAATATTTATCTGTAAATTCGGTTGAAAAGCCCTGTCCGTCCAGCGCAAAGCAATCGTTAACGGTGTAATGTCCGTAAAGTTTACAGGTTAAAAAACAGTACATCGACTTATTTCCGCCGCCCGAATGTCCGGCGGTTATAAGGTAATCCGGCGCGAATTTTATAAAGGTTTTATTGACGAATGCGGCGCAATCAAGGAGCTCTTTTGTCTCGGCTTGATACATTCGTAAACCGTTATCAGCCCACTCTGCATCGCCGTGTGTACCGCGGAAAACGACAGCGATTTTATTGTTATTCCCGAAAACGACAATCCGATTTCCGGCAGTTTTATCGCTTTTTTTATAGCCAAGCGGTACATCTAAAAAATCCAAAAGTTTTAGCGAAGATAAATTTTCGTTCGTTATAATATCACGCAAAACAGTGAAAAAATCGGTGTTTGAAACATACTCTGTCTGCGACTCTTTGCGAGTTTTAGAAATCATATCATCGGCAATTTCGCCGAGTGAAAGGTCTCCGCTGTAGCTTAAAAGTTCATCGGAATAAACAAGGCAGCAAAGCCGCTCAAGTTCCGGCGGTGATAAAAACATAAAAATCCCTCCGTATATCGGTTGCTGTTTACATGATATACAGAGGTTTAATTTATGTGAAGATTAATTTAACTGAACGCGATTTTACAAATTTGAAGCTCATGATTGCGGAGCTCGTTCGGGTCGAATTCAGGCAGGTTGTTTTCAATATGCACAGGAGATTTTTCGGTTTCAAAAAAGTCAAGCTGCCCTGAAACGGCGTTTTCGCGAGCCTTTGCGGCGCGTTCCATAATTACGGGAAGGTTGTGAAGCATTGTGCGGCGGGTTTGTCCGCAAAAATCGAACGCACCCGAATAGATTAAATTTTCAATTGCATTTCGCGGAACAACATGGGTTTCAAATCTTGAACAAAAGTCTTCGAGTGAATAAAATCGCTCGCGTTCGCGTTCTTTCATTATCGCTTCTATCGGGTGAGTTCCCATTCCTTTTATCAGCGAAAGCCCGAAACGAATTTTGTTTTCACCTTCGGAAACGCATTTTTTTTCTGAAATATTAATGTCGGGGCAGAGGAATTTTAACTTCATTCTGTAAGCTTCATTTATGTAAATTTGGTCGAAAGAATTTGAAATTAATGCGGCTGAGTATTCTGCGGGGAAGTAATATTTCAAGTATGCAGTGTGGTATGCAATGATTGTATATGCGACGGCGTGAGACTTGTTAAAAGCGTAGGTTGAAAACTTTTCAATTTCGTCATAAATGGTTTCGGAAACGCTTCGGGGAATGCCTCTTTTATCGGCTCCCGCCAAGAATTCGACACGTTCGCGCTCAATTACCCCTGCCTTTTTTTTCGACATTGCGCGCCTTAAAACATCGGCTCTGCCGAGCGAAAAACCGGCAAGTTTCTGTACAATCTGCATCACCTGTTCTTGATAAACAATTACGCCGAAAGTTTCGTCTAAAATTTCGTCAATAAGAGGGTGCAAAAGCCGGCGTTTTGCCCTTCCGTGTTTTGTGTCGATAAAAGGTTTTATGTTTCCCATCGTAGCAGGACGAAAGAGCGCGTTAATCGCCGTTAAGTCTTCGATATTTTCGGGAGAAAGCTTCATTAAGACGCTCATAAAGCCTTCGGATTCAAACTGGAAAACGCCGAGCGTCTGCCCGGCTGAAAGCATTTGATATATTTTTTTATCATCAAGAGGGATTGAATTTTCGTTAAAATCGGGCTTTGTTTTTCGGATTTGATTGATGCAATCGTCAATAATAGTGAGGTGTTTAAGCCCCAAAATATCCATCTTAACAAGCCCCGCATCCTCAAGATAACCCATCGTAAACTGCGTGATTTTTAAGCTGTCGGAGGATGCGTTAATATTATCGACAACCGGTGCGTATTCGGTTATCGGTGCATCGGATAAAACAATTCCCGAAGCGTGAGTTGATATATTTTTCGGATAACCTTCAATGAGTTCCGCCGTATCAAGCAGCTTTTTTATCTGAATATCGGGCTCGATCCATTCACCGTCTGAGCGTTTTAACACAGCTAATTTTTCATTTACGGGAATACGCTTTGCAGTGTAATCTGCAAGTGCGGAAGGAAAACGAAGAACCCTTGCCGCCTCTCTGACAGCGGATTTTCCTTTAATCGACATGAAGGTAACAATTCCGGCAACGTTATCTGCCCCGTATTTTTTTACAGCATATTCGATTATTTCGTGACGTCGTTCGTGCCCGAAATCAACGTCAAGATCAGGCAGCGAAACACGTTCCGGATTAAGAAAACGCTCGAATAAAAGATGATATTTTATCGGGTCAACTCCTGTAATCCCAATGCAAAAAGCGGTGAAAGACCCAACGCCGGAACCTCTCCCCAACCCAACGGGAATACCGGAAATTTTCGCGAATTTTACGAAGTCCCAGACGGTTAAGAAATAGTCCGCGAAACCCATCCGTAAAATCACATCAAGTTCATAAAAAAGGCGGTTTTTATGAACCTCTGTAAGTCCGTCTCCGAAACGTTTTTCCATTCCTTTTTTCGCAAGCGAAACCAAGAATTCGGAGCTGCTTTTTATGCCTTCGCGTGAAAATACAGGCATATGAAGTCTTCCGAGTTCCAAAACATCATCGTCAATCATCTCCGCGATTTTTTGCGTTTCGGCTATCGCTTCCGGTATCGTCGGAAATAGTTTTTCCATCTCTTCCGACGATTTTATGTAGTATTTATCATTTTGCGGAGGAGGGATTTTGTCGCCCAAACTCGAAAGCAAAGTACAGCGACTATAGTCTTCGCGTTTTGTCATGCATACATCATTTGTCGCCGCAAGCGGTACCCCCGTATCCTTTGCAAGCCTTATACAGAGAGGCAACACCTCTGCTTCGGATTTAAGATTATGGTTTTGCATTTCAATATAAACATCGTCGAAATGCGACTTGATTTTTAGTAAAAACCGTTTTGCATCGTTATAAAAGCCGTCCGATAAAAGGCTTTGAAGTCTGCCGTTTTGTCCGCCCGTCAGGACGATTAAGCCGCCCCCGTGTTCATGTAAAAAGTCATCGGTCAGTATTTTTTCCGAGGCGATTTTTACGAGATTTTTATAGCCTTCCCGTGTTTTAGCAAGAAGAACAACCCCGCCGTATTCAGATAAATTCCGCTTGTTTTTCGCATCAATTTCCATGCCGATAATCGGCTTAATTCCGGCAGAAATCGCCTCTTTCGCGAATTTTATAATTCCGTACATTACACCGTTATCGGTTAAAGCTATCGCACTTTGTCCGAGATTTTTCGCACACGCAACAATATCCTCCGTATGCGCGGAGGACTGTAGAAGGCTATAACAGGACTTAACGTGAAGATGATTAAACATTCTCTTCTCTTAATTTTTGCGCTAAAAGCGAGATTTTTTTTAATCGGTGATTTACGCAAGAACGGGTTACGGGTTCGTCAAGACTTTCCGCTAATTCTCTAAGCGTCATCTCCGGATTTTCAAGCCGTAAATCGGCTGTTTCGCGAAGCTTTTCCGGCAATGTTTTGCGCTTACCGACAGCGTATAAATACTCAATATCGGACAGCTGCTTTAACCCTGCATCGACGGCACGCTCTATGTTTGCGGCATCGCAGTTCGCAATGCGGTTCGCCTTGTTTCGGACGTTTTTATAGATCTCGGTGTTAAAGTATTCAATCGCGGCGTCGGAAAGCCCGATGTAGGTTAAAAAGTCGGAAATCCGTTCGGAACCTTTCATATAAAGTACGAATTTTCCCCGCCGTAAAATGAGTTTTATACCCTCACTCCAAAAGCTTTCTTCAAGCATCTTTTTTATGTCAAGAGCGATTTTTTCATACGGTAAAACCATCTCAAGATGATAACTTTTTTCAGGTTCGGTAAGATTCCCGCAGGACAAAAATACCCCCGCAAAAAAATCCCCGACAAGAACGCTGTCAATTAATTCAGGTGAAATTTCATTAGAAATATCAAGATGAAAAGCGGACAAAATTTTCGCTCTCGCGGTATCTGTTGAAACGGATATTTCGTATAAATCCGCGCTGCCTTTTTTTAAAATCCGCTTTTTTACAGAGCCTTTTTCGTGGGAAAAGTCGATGCAAAAACCCTCAAAAAGCCTTGCTGTATCAGCATTTGCGGTAGTGAAAATAATTTCGTTTTCAGAAAGCTTTTTGAGTGTGCATAAAATGCCGTAAAAGCATAAAAATTGCGATTCTTTACTGTAAACCTTTCGCTTACAAAGGTCAGATTTTATTTTTTGAGAAGTTGACATAATTTTAATGCCTGTTAATATCCCTGTGGCTTATTCGACAGCTATATCCGCTGTCCGAAATGTATTTTCCGATAAGCTCCGCGAAGGTTATGCTTCGATGTTTTCCGCCTGTACAACCGAACGCGATAATAAGCTGACTCTTGCCCTCTTTTTTATATTGCGGAATTAGGAAATCAAGCATATCTTTAAGTCTCTTTAAAAACTCTTTGCTCGCATTTGAATTCATTACATACTCGCGAACCTCCTCTGAAAGCCCAGTTTTATTTTTGAGCTCCGGTACATAAAACGGATTCGGAAGAAATCTTACGTCAAAAACAAGGTCTGCTTCGAGTGAAATTCCGAATTTGAAGCCGAATGAAGTTACCTTTATGCTTATTCCGTCGAGCGGATTATTAAGAAGCAGCGCGTTAACCGCCTCTTTTAATTCGGCAATATTAAGCTCAGAAGTGTCAATATAATAGTCTGCGGATTCGCGAACATTTGAAATTATACTGCGCTCTTTTTCGACAGCGGCTTTAATGCTTCCGCTTCCGTCTGTGTCAAGAGGATGCCGCCTTCGGGTTTCTTTATAGCGTCTGATTAAAACATCGTTTGACGCATCTAAAAACATGATTTTTACGCCGATATTCTGTCCCTTAAGGTAGGCTAAACCATCGTCAAATTCGTGGAAAAGTTCACCCCCGCGAATGTCCGTAACGAGTGCGATTTTTTCCATCGACGAGCTGCCGCTCTTATTGACATTAACGGCAATTTCAGCGAATTTCGGAATAAGCTGGGGAGGAATATTGTCGATACAATAGTAGCCGTTGTCCTCTAAAACATTGACAACGCCTGACTTCCCCGAGCCCGACATTCCCGTTATAATCAAGAATTGCGGTACATCAGTCATATTAACCTCCCTTTAGAAGAGCAATTAAAACTTTACAATGTTATCGGAAACAATAATCGGTTCCGGTTCAAGCTTATAACCTGTTTGAAGTTCAACAATCCCGATAACTTTTTTCATCAGCGCGACAACATCGCTAAAAGCCGCATTACCGGTGTTAATGATAAATCCCGCGTGTTTTTCGCTTACCTTTGCGCCGCCGACAGCGAGCCCTTTTAACCCGCATTCGTCGATTAAAGCCGAGGCGTATGCACCTTTCGGACGCTTAAATGTGCTCCCTGCGCTGGGGAATTCGAGCGGTTGCTTTTCCTTCCTGCGGGCTGTGTAGCTCTCCATCTGCGACTTGATAATGTCGGATTGTCCGTGTGTGAGTTTAAGCCTTATGTGCGTTATAATCTCGCGATTGTGTTTGAACAAACTCTCACGGTATGTGAATAAACATTCAGCGGCGGAATATGTTTTTAACAGTCCGTCCGGGGTTATTGTTGTTACCGAATCGGTAACATCTGAAATTTCTCTGCCGTATGCTCCCGCATTCATGAAAACCGCGCCGCCTACCGAGCCCGGAATACCGAAAAGCGGCTCAATTCCTGAAAGCGAACGGTTTGCGGCAACTCTGCAAACGCTTGTGAGCATTGCTCCCGGCGCGCAATCGAGGAATTCGCCGTTAACCTTTATTCCGGCGAAATCGCCGCTCATACGAAGGATAATAAGGTCATGATTTATATCGTCAAAAAGAAGGTTTGAACCGTTGCCGATAACCATATAAGGTATGCCGTAAATTCTGATAAGTTTTAATAAACAGGTTAACGAATCAACACTGTTAATGTTTATAAGAAGGGGAACAATGCCGCCGATTTTAAATGTAGTAAAATCGGAAAGTTTTGCGAAATAGAGAGTTTTACAACTGAGTCTGACAGCGGCGTCAGCTATAGCACTAATAGCTTCCGTCATCTCCATAAATTCTCTTTCCTCCTTACTTTTAAATAGCGGATAAATCTATCTTCGGAAGAGTTAACGACAAGTTCTTCCGGGAAGTTAAGTTCTTCGAGTAATTTTTGCGAACCGAAAAATTCGCCCACACGATTGCAAAAATGCGCATCGGAATTTATGATTACAGGCACATTATATTCCATACATTTTTGTAAAAGTTCACGATTTTCCGGCGAACGATGTCTGTGAGTAATCTGCGTTTCGTTTATTTCAACAAGCTTATTTTTACCGCAAAAAATCGGCAAGATTTTATCATAATTGAAAGGGTAATACGGCTGTGCGCAGTGCCCGATAACGTCAACAAATGGGTTATCGGCAACCCTCTCGTAAACACCGGTGTAATCACTCGGGTTGCCTTCCACAGGGTAATGCACCGACGCAATAACCCAGTCGAGGTACATAATCTCGCCGGCTTCAATATTGAGCGAACCGTCCGCTCCGGTTATAGAAGCTTCCATTCCGAAAAGCATCTTAACGCCAAAAAGCTCCCTGTCAACAGACCTCTCCATATTATGAAAATGCCAGATGTGGGGCGGGTCGTTGTCATTCGGACCGTGGTCGGTTATCGCAAGAAATTTAAGACCCCTGTCTGCCGCAACACGCGCGTTTTCAAGGATTGTACTGTATGCGTGAGTCGAACCGACTGTGTGAGTATGTGTGTCCGCGATAAAATTCATATTAAACCTTCGTAAAATCTGTATTCTGTATATTAGCTTCTGTACACTGTATTCTCACTTCTGTACTCTGTTAATATATATCCCATTTCCGTATTGTATCCTGTTTGTCAACATCGAGCCCCAAGTTGTCGAGGAGCTCTTGCGCGGCGTTGTAGCCCATCTTCTTTTGGCGGTTGTTCATTGCGGCAACTTCAAGGATAACGGCAAGATTTCGCCCGGGCTTTACGGGAATAGTCGCGCAGGGGACTTTTACCCCCATAATCGACGTAAATTCGTTCGAGAGCCCCATTCTGTCGTAAACTTTTTCGGAATCCCAAGCTTCAAGTTCAACAATAAGATCGATTTTTTCGGTAACTTTAACCGCACCCATACCGAAGAGGCGGCGGGCGTTCACGATACCGATACCGCGAATTTCGAGGAAATGGCGGATATTTTCGGGGCTTGAACCGACAAGACTGATGTTGGAAACGCGCCTTATTTCAACCGCATCGTCCGCAACAAGCCTGTGACCGCGTTTGATAAGTTCAACCGCAACCTCCGACTTGCCGACCCCCGACTCCCCGAGTATTAACATTCCCTCGCCGTAGACTTCGATTAAAACGCCGTGGCGGGTTATTCTCTGGGCAAGATGAAGGTTGAGGAAGGCGATAAGTGCCGCCATGAAGCCCGATGTACCCTCTTTTGAACGAAGAAGCGGAACACTGTATTTCCCGGCAATCTCCGTCATCTCCGGGAAGTTAGGCAGCTCGCGGGTTATAATTAAGGCGGGAATCTTCGTTGCGCAAAGTTTGTCAAGATGCTCCTTGCGGGTTGGTTCGTCGAGTGTCGCAAGGTAAGCAAACTCCGTCTTCCCCAAAACCTGAATTCGGTCGGGGGAGAAGTATTCATAAAAGCCCATTATCTGTAAACCCGGGCGGTTAATATCGGTCTGGTGAATATAAAGCTTTGACGCATCCATCGGAAGATATAACGCTTCAAGCTCGAAGTGGTCAATAATTTCCTTGAGTGATACGGAATATTTCTTTTCAGCCATCTATGTATATATCTCCTATTATATTAATAATTACATTATACACTATTCCAAAAGAAAAATCAACCGTTTTCCGAAAAAAAACGTCAGCAGTTCCGAAAAAACTGCTGACGACTTGTCCCAAATTTATTTTGAAGCTATATAACCCTTACTTTAATAACAAAATCAAGAGCGGAAAGTTTCTCTGCCGCATCGCCGATTTCGCCGATTGCGTCAACCATTGTGTAAGCAATATCCTTTTTGGACTTGTTAACCATGTTTTCAATGTTAACACCCGCCGCACCGAACACGCCTGTAATCTTCGAGATTGTGTCGGGGAGGTTCTTGTGGATAATGCAAACCTTAGTTCCTACAGCGTCCATCGAAGCGTTCGGGAGGTTAACCGAGTTGATGATGTCGCCCTTTTCGATGTAAGCGATGAGTTCTTCCGCCGCCATAACAGCGCAGTTATCCTCGGACTCGGGGGTTGACGCGCCGAGGTGGGGGATTGCGATAACGCCGTCAACGCCTAAAACGTCGTCGGAGGGGAAGTCAACCACATAGGAAGAAACCTTGCCGTCGCCTAAAGCTTTAATCATTGCCGCAGTGTCAACAAGCTCGCCGCGAGCGAAATTGAGGATACGTACGCCGTCCTTCATGGAAGCAATTGCCGCTTCGTTGATGGTGTGTTTTGTGTCCTTGTTGAACGGGAGGTGGAGGGAGATATAATCGGCTTCCGCATATACTGCGGAGAGGGAGGAAGCGTAGACTGTGCCGGGTTTTAAGCCCCAAGCGGATTTTACCGAGATGAAGGGGTCGTAGCCGATAACCTTCATACCAAGCGACATTGCCGCATTTGCAACGAGCACGCCGATCGCGCCGAGACCGATTACACCGAGGGTTTTCCCCGCAATTTCGGGTCCCACATACGCGCCCTTGCCCTTTTCGACAAGTTTCCCGACTTCGTCGCCCTTGCCCTTTAGGGTTTTCGCCCACTCAAGTCCGGCAGGGATTTTGCGGCTTGCAAGGAGCATACCGCAGATAACGAGCTCTTTTACGGCGTTTGCGTTCGCACCGGGAGTGTTGAAAACGCAGATACCCTCCGCAGCGCATTTGTCAACGGGGATATTGTTCGTTCCCGCGCCGGCTCTGGCGATTGCAAGAAGCCCGGGTTCAAACTCCATATCAAGCATCGAAGCGGAGCGAACCATAATCGCGTCAGCCCCCGCAATGTCGTCGGAAACGGTGTATTTTGCCTTGTCGAAGTTGTCTGTGCCTATTGCGGCAATTTTATTAAGCGTACCGATTTTATACATCTAAACACCTCATTAGTTATTTTCTTCAAATTCTTTCATGAACGCAACTAAAGCTTCGCAGCCTTCCATAGGCATAGCGTTATAAATAGAAGCGCGCATACCGCCGACGGAGCGGTGTCCCTTTATGTTGATGAAACCTTTCGCCTTTGCTTCCTTGACAAATTTTGCGTCAAGGTCGTCGTTGCCGGTTACGAACGGGATATTCATGAGCGAACGGTCTGCGCCTGCAACGGTCGCCTTGAACATCTTGGAAGAATCAAGGAAATCGTAGATAACAGCGGCTTTACGCTCGTTGTGTTCCTTCATAGCCGCGAGTCCGCCCTTGCTCTTAATCCAGTCAAGAACAAGCCCTAAGATGTAAATGCCGTAGGTCGGAGGGGTGTTATACATCGAGCCGTTTTCGGCGTGAATTTGATAGTTAAACATAGTCGGGGTAATGTCGCGCGCCTTGCCGATAAGGTCTTCGCGGATTATAACAACGGTCAAGCCCGCAGGACCCATGTTCTTTTGCGCTCCGGCATAGAGCAGACCGAACTTTGCAACGTCGATAGGCTCTGAAAGAATGCAGGAAGAAACGTCCGCGATAAGGGGAACATTGCCTGTTTCGGGGAGAGCAGAGAATTTTGTGCCGTAAATTGTATTATTTAAGCAGATATGGAAATAGTCGGCATCGGGAGTGAAATCTGCCTTGTTAAGCTCGGGTATGTAAGAAAATGTCTTATCTTTCGACGAAGCGATAACCTTGCAATCGCCGTATCTCTTCGCTTCACCGTACGCCTTGTTAGCCCACTGCCCGGTGATAACGAAATCAGCCTTGCCGGAACCGTTTAAGAGGTTAAGCGGAATCATTGCGAATTGGCTTGATGCGCCGCCCTGTAAGAATAAAACTTTGTAGTTGTCGGGAATGTTCATTACTTCGCGAAGAGAGGCTTCGCAAGCGTCGATTATTGCCTGATACTCTTTCGAGCGGTGAGACATCTCCATAACGGACTCGCCTGTGCCGTTATAGTCGAGCATCTCGTCTGCTGCGCGCTTTAGAACTTCTTCCGGCAAAATTGCAGGACCTGCTGAAAAATTATAAACCCTTGACATATTAAATAACCTCCATTGGTTTAATTTGTAATATATTCAGCGGAAATTCCGAAAAAATTCCGCAATGTTAAAAAACATACTACTATTTTACCACTTTTATAATCCCTTGTCAAGTCAAAAATATATTTTGAACAAATTATCCGTAAATAATTTACAAGTAGTACATTTATTCGCTTGTTCACATTTTATTAAGAATAATTTTAAAAAATAAACAAGATTATAAATACTATAGGATATATAATAAAACTATAGATAAAATATTTATCTCGGAGGATGAAATATGGTATTTCCTGTAAG
>JAISGY010000056.1 GCA_031262835.1 Ruminococcus sp. | reverse complement strand
GGTCGCGGTGTTCCTTGCGGGTTGTTCCGCCACGATCAGCGAAGCCGATTTTCTCTCGCAGCTCCAGCGTATCGACACCCTCGCCTCATCGGGAAGCGTCCCGTCCGCTCTATCACGCCTTGAGAGACTGTCCAAGAAGCAATTACCTGTAGAGCAAAGACTTTCAGTATATCGCCGCATGATGGACCTCGGCGCGGAAGCCGCGGCGGAAAGATGATTAACACCTTTGATCGTTTCGCGAAGCGTAAAAAGCGCGACAAAAACGAAATCGGTATAAGCTCCCTTCGCGGCGGGACTATAGTCGGTGAACAGGAGCTGTATTTTTGCGGGAGGGACGAGGTTATAACCCTAAAACACGAGGCTTACTCAAAGGAAGTCTTCGCGGTAGGGGCGGTTAACGCCGCTATCTTCCTCTGCGGACGCTGCCCAGGGCTTTATGACATGAGTATGCTTATTGAGAATAAGGGTGTCGGCTGATGTCGGTAGGGGTGTCGGCTGAGAAACCGAAGGGTGCCGGATTGCCGGTAAGGGTGTCGGATTGCCGGCACCTTTCGTTTTTTTATTATATAAACGTTTTATACAAATTTTCGCAATAAAATATTTACATTTCACCCCTTTTAACAAAAAATTAAAATGATATAATTAATAGGTACAAAATTAAGAATGGGTATTATATGTTTCAGTTAAAGTGGATATGGAAAAACCTTGAAGGGAATCGCGGCATATATCTTATCGCCGTAATCTGTACAATAATTGCGCAGGCGATAACGATAATCTCGCCGATGATATTTTCACAGATTATTGATATTTTTATAGAAGCACCCGACGCTGTTGCCGCTCTTGACACAAAGCGTCAGCTTCTCTATACCCTTTGTATCGCGGTAATAGCCGTACAGATTGTCCGTTCGATAACCTTCTTCTCCGCGAACATGATGTATGAGAAGGCTTCCCAATCCATGCTCTATAAGATAAGAACCGCGATTTTCGCCAATATCCAGCGTCAGGATATGGCGTATTACGACACAAACCGCACAGGCGACCTCATGACCCGCCTCACGGGCGACCTTCAATCAGTACGTCACGTTGTCGCGTGGGTTGGCAAGACGCTTATAGAAAACATCGTGCTTTTTACGGCGTCAACGGTCTATTTTTTCATACTCGACCCGCTTATGGCACTTGCGCTTCTTGCTCTCACCCCGGTAATATTAACAATATCGAACGTCTTTCGGAAGCGTGTCGGACCGATGTATGTTAAGCTCCGCGAAACCTTTTCGGGCCTGAATATCCGCTCCCAAGAGAATATCGCCGGGAACAGGGTTGTTAAGGCGTTCGCCCGCGAAGAATACGAGAAAGAACGTTTCGACAAGGTTAACAAGGAGTATTCCGACGCGAATAAGAACGCCGCGCTTGTGTGGCTGCATTTCTTCCCGTACATAGAATCAGCGGCGTCGGGGCTTTCGGTAGTGCATCTGCTTGTCGGCGGGATTTTCGTCATGATCGGAAGGCTTACTTTCGGGGAATACATCGCCTTCTCAAGCCTTATCTGGACTCTTGCGAACCCTATGCGCTGGATCGGCAACCTCGTAAACGACTTACAGCGTTTTATGGCTTCCGCTAACAAGGTTATCGAGGCGTACTATGCCCGCCCGATGATTGTTGACAGGCAGGACGCCAAGACCGACAGCGAATATATACACGGCGAGATTGATTTCAGAAACGTTTCGTTCAAGTATTCAAAATCGAACCGCTACGCTCTTGAAAACATCAACCTTCACATTAAGCCCGGCATGACCGTTGCGATAATGGGGGAGACGGGGAGCGGCAAGACCACCCTTGTTAACCTTATCGCAAGGTTTTACGACCCGACCGAGGGGGAGGTTACCGTTGACGGGATAAATGTCCGTTTCCATAAGCTTCGGGGGTTAAGACGGAAAATCGGCACCGCTATGCAGGACGTTATCCTTTGGTCTGACACAGTCGAGGGGAACATTGCCTTTTCGGACGTTAATATGCCGCAAGAGGACGTTTACCTTTACGCAAGGCTTTCCGACGCGAACGGGTTTGTTGAAAAGCTCCCCGAGGGGTACGAAACAATAATCGGTGAGCGGGGCGTCGGGCTTTCGGGGGGGCAAAAACAGCGTATATCGCTTGCACGTGCCTTGGCTGTTAAGCCTTCAATCCTTATCCTTGACGATACAACAAGCGCGGTTGACCTTGAAACCGAAGCGATTATTCAGGACAATTTAAACAACCACTTGGGCTACAAGCCGACAAAACTTATAATTGCCCAACGTATTTCCTCCGCGAAGGACGCCGACGTAATTATAATCCTCTCCCACGGGAAAATTACCGAGCGGGGGACACATGATGAGCTTCTTAAAAACCCCGACGGCTATTACAGGCAGATATACGAACTTCAACACGGTACTATTGCCGACGAATCAATAATTGCAATAGGAGGTGATAACTTTGGCGCGGAATAAATTTGATATTGATGAAACCCTCGATACCCCATTCGACCTGAAACATCTAAAGCGGGCGTTTGTTTACATGAAACGCTACAGAAAAAAGATGATAATCTCGCTTGTTATTTCGGGCATTGCGGTTATTGTCGGACTTATGGGACCCTTTATCGCAAAATACGCGATTGACACGGTTATTCCGGCGAAAAATTTCGGAATGTTAATCCTTCTTGCCGCCGCGCTCATGGGGATAATTGTCGTTAACGTTAAACTTTCGCAAGCGCGTTCGCGGACAATGACAATAATCGGGCAGGATATAATTTACGACATACGAAAGGACGTTTTCGCGCATCTCCAGCGTCTCCCCTTTGAATACTACGACAGCCGCCCGCACGGGAAAATCCTCGTTCGCGTCGTTAACTACATAAACGAAGTCGCGGACTTTATGTCGAACGGTATCATTAACTTTGTGCTTGAGACGTTCAACATTGTCTTTATCCTCATCTTCATGTTTATCATGGATTGGCGGATGGCACTCGTTATTATGATAGGCGTACCGATACTCGCAATCGTTATTCTTTCGATTAAAAACAATCAGAGACGAGGCTGGCAGCAGGTATCGAACAAGAACTCTAACCTCAACGGCTATCTTCACGAGGGGCTCGAAGGCGCAAGGGTTACGCAGATGTTCGTCCGCGAGGAGGAGAACGACAAAATCTTCGCCGGGCTTAACGAGCGCGCGCGAACCACGTGGATGAAGGCGGTTTTCTGGAACAATATCCTATGGCCGTCGATTGATATTATCGCGGCGAGCATACGTGTTTTAATCTACCTTGCGGGGCTTCTTATTATCCCGGGGGTGAGTTTCGGGACAATTATCGGCATGGCGGACTACGCGGCGCGTTTCTGGCAGCCGCTTATGAACATCGCGAACCTCTACAACAATTTCATCAACACCATCGCCTACTTAGAACGAATATTCGAGCTTCTCGACGAGCCGGTAAGCGTTAAGGACATCGATGGCGCAACCGAGCTCCCGGCAATCACCGGCGAAGTTGAATTCAAGAACGTAACATTCAGCTATGACGAAAGCGCGGTAATTTTAGAAGACCTCTCCTTTAAGATTAACCCGGGCGAAAGCATTGCCCTTGTCGGTCCGACAGGCGCGGGGAAATCTACAATTGTTAACCTCATTTCGCGGTTCTATAACGTAAACGACGGCAGCGTCCTAATCGACGGCAACGACATAGCGAACGTAACCCTCTCCTCCCTTCGCTCACAGATGGGAATAATGCTTCAAGACAGCTTCGTCTTCTCCGGCACAGTCGAAGAGAATATCCGATACGGCAAGCTTGACGCAACCTCCGAGGAAATCCGCGCCGCCGCAAGAATAGTTTGTGCGGACGAGTTTATCGAGAACTTCGCGGACGGTTACGACACGGTTATAACCGAGCGCGGCACGGCGTTGTCGCAGGGGCAAAGGCAGCTCATAACCTTCGCCCGCACCCTCGTTTCCGACCCGAAAATCCTAATCTTAGACGAAGCAACAAGCTCAATCGACGCAAAAACCGAACGGCTTTTACAGCAAGGCTTGCTCCAAGTCCTAAAGGGGCGCACCTCATTCATCATCGCGCACCGACTCTCAACCATCCAAAACTGCGACAAGATTATGTACGTCTCAAACAAGGGCATAACCGAATGTGGGACGCACGAAGAACTCCTTGCAAAACGCGGGGACTATTACAAGCTCTATAATGCAAGATCTGCATAAACCCTAACCTTTTTCGCATAATACAATTATGGAAAAGAAGAAAAAGGGCAAGCTCTATTACGCCTTATGCGGGGCGGTTATCGGCGCGGTAAACGGTTTATTCGGCTCGGGTGGCGGCGTTGCTGCGGTTCCCGCGCTAAAACACGCCGGGTTAACCGTAAAGGAGTCTCATGCCTCAAGCCTTGCGGTAACACTCCCGCTTTCGGCTGTCTCTATGGTTGTTTACTCGCTCGGACAGGATTTTAAATGGTCGGACGCATTGCCGCTTATTCCTTTCGGGCTTGCGGGTGCTCTTATCGGCGGGCTTTTACTTAAAAAAATCTCCAACGTTTGGCTGAAAAGAATTTTCGGCGGTCTGCTAATTATTGCCGGCGGACGGATGCTGTTTATTTAAAGGAGCTAAAATGTTTTGGAGTTTTTTTGCGGCGTTTTTGACCGGTATACTTGCCTCACTCGGTGTTGGCGGCGGTATGCTGTTGATAATATACCTTACCGTCTTCGGTGGTTTTGACCAACTTTCCGCGCAAGGTATTAACCTCCTGTATTTTCTCCCCATCGCCCTCCTTGCGGTTATCCTCCACACAAAAAACCACCTCATTAACTGGAAACCCCTTATCCCGGCAATCCTCGTCGGGGTTATCGGTGCGATAGCGGGAAGCATTATCGCGAAGTTTATCGACAAGGAAGTCCTTCGTACTGTCTTCGCTGTCTTTGTCTTAATTATCGGCGTAAAGGAAATATTGTACAAAAAAGAGGACGAAAAGATGCCGATAAAATATAACACCGCAATCCCGCCGAAAACCTATCGCGGAAACTATAAACATTCTTAAATTTCCCCTTGACAAGCGCGTTATTTTCTGCTATTATTAATAGGGGAAAAATATATGGAATACGGCGGGAAACTTTTGTATAAGGGTGAAAAATATCCGATTGAAAAGGCTTGTGGCAAGGCGGCTTTTACGGGCGATGTTTTTCTTATTCCTCCCGATTCAGACGGCTACCCCGACAATCACCTTGCGGAGAAGCTTTTGCGAAAACTTGCCGCAAGAGACCTTACCCGAAAAACAATCGAAACGGCGCGTATTATGGATGTCGTTCCCGTTTCCGTTAAGATAACGGGGGCGCGGACACGCTGGGGGAGCTGCAGTGCCGCGCGCGGTATTAACTACTCTTGGCGGCTTATTATGGCGGACGAAAAGTCGATTGAGTATGTTATCATTCACGAGCTTGCGCACATAATCGAGTTTAACCATTCCGAAAAGTTTTGGAATGTGGTTAAAAGCTACTGCCCCGACTATATAGCCCGCCGTGCGCATCTTAAGGCAATTCAGGCTGAGATTGAATCTTATAAACTATAATTTTACATATAGGAGTTATTATATGAAACTGATGCTCACCCCGACCAAAAGCGGCAGCGTTATCAACAAAAACATCTACGGGCATTTTTCCGAACACCTTGGTGCTTGTATCTATGACGGGATTTATGTCGGGAAGGATTCCCCGATTCCGAACACAAACGGTATACGCAACGATATTATTGAAGCGTTTAAGGAAATTAAGGTTCCTGTGCTTCGCTGGCCGGGCGGTTGCTTTGCGGACGAATACCACTGGAAAAACGGTGTCGGCGAGCGGGTTAGAATGATTAACACGTGCTGGGGCGGTTTTGTTGAGGACAACTCCTTCGGTACGCATGAATTCATGGAGCTTTGCGACCTTGTCGGCTGTGAGCCTTACATATGCGGGAACGTCGGGAGCGGCACCGTTCGCGAGATGAGCGAGTGGGTTGAATACATCACCTTCGAGGGCGATTCGCCCATGGCGGCGGAGCGTCGTAAGAACGGGCGTGATGAGCCTTGGAAGCTTAAATACTTCGGCGTCGGGAACGAAAACTGGGGCGGCGGCGGCAATATGCGCGTTGAATACTATTCCGACGTCTACAGGCAGTACCAAACCTACCTTAAAAACTACAGCGGCAACACCCTCTATAAAATAGCCTGCGGACCTTCGGGCGGCGACTGGAACTGGACTGAAAAGCTCATGGAGAGCGCGGGGAAGATGCTTGACGGAATTGCCCTTCATTACTACACCCTGCCGACAGGCGACTGGAACGACCACGGCTCTTCAACCGACTTCGACGCCGAGGTTTACTACGACACCCTCCGCCAGACCCTCCATATGGAACACCTTATCGAAAAACACAGCCGCATAATGGACAAATACGACCCCGAAAAGCGTGTAGGGCTTGTTGTTGACGAATGGGGGACATGGTACAATCCCGAACCCGGAACGAACCCCGGCTTCCTTTACCAACAAAGCACAATGCGCGACGCGATTGTTGCGGCGGTTAACCTTAACATCTTCAACAACCACTGCGACAGGGTTTCGATGGCTAATATCGCACAGATGGTTAATGTACTTCAGGCGATAATACTAACCGAAGGCGAAAAGTTAATCAAGACCCCGACCTACCACGTTTTCGACCTCTTTAAGGCACACCAAGACGCATACCTTGTTGAAACCTACATACAGACCGAGGAATCCTCACGCGGAGTACCCTGCCTTTCTGCTTCGGCGTCTCTTAAGGACGGCGTTACGACAATTACAATCGCGAACCTCTCCGCCGATAAGCCGTACGAAATACGTTCGGAGTGTTCGAGCCTTTCCCGAATTTCGGGGCGCATCCTTACCGGGGCAATTGACGCGAAGAACACCTTTGATGACCCCGAGAATGTTAAGATTACCGAATTCAACGCCTTTTCAACCATCGGCGGAGTCTTAAAATTCACCATTCCCGCCTGTGCAGTTATGGAAATTCGCATAGCTTAGCCAAATTCATAGGGATTTATATGGACAAAAAGAGCAAAATTTCAGATTACGTTGATAAGGTTAATAACATTGCGGATAAAGTTCTTGCACCGGAGACAGATGAGGTTGTAGTTAAGAAAACGGTGCATGATCTTGCCGATGAGATTGACCTTTATTCGGATGTAGAGCCTGCGGGTAACGATTCCGCTTTATTAAGTGAGCCTGAAATTGACTTTGACATAGAATCGCCGATAGTTATTTCACGCGATAAGATTACATATTCCGCCGAAGACAAGAAAAGGTTGCTCCATGAACTTGGGGCTGATATTGACGCGGACAGTCTTTCGCCGCGAAAAAGAGCCGATGCGGGGAATTACGAAAAGCGGATTGAACCTTTAGAGCTTGCTAAAAAAGAATTTGAAATGAAGCAGCTCGAAACGGAGAAACAAAAGAAGCCGAAAAAACGTGTACGAAGAAGACGTCAAGCCGATCCCGAGACAATCAGAGCGCGCAAGAGTATGGCTGTTATTGCACTCGTGGTGCTTGCCGCGCTTTATGTAACCTGCTTTTTCTACGTGAGGGCAGTTAACGCCGCAGATGTTGAAGCCGCTGAGAAGGCTCTTTTGTCGATGAAGACAGAACAGCTTATTAACATTACTAAAACCGACAGCACCGTTTCCGCTTCGGATAAAGAAAAATACGACCTTTCGGTCTATAAACTTGACACAGATGAAGACGGACTTACCGACTATTACGAGCTTTTATACTCCGGGACAGCTCCCGCAAAGCCCGATACCGACGGCGACGGAGTGCCCGACGGAGTTGAGCTTTTATCGGAGACGGACCCTTTAAATCCGCTGTCTGATAAAAGTACCGCAGACGCCGACCGCACATTTGTCCATTCGCTGACGGAAGATGAGGTAACGGTTCGCCTTGAAGGGAAATGGGAGATTTACAATAGCTCTCTCGCGAAATACCCGATGAATGTTGAAAACTATCCGGGTATTCTTACAACGGGTGTTGAGATAACGATTGATGAAAACACAGGTTATCTTTATTACGACCTCGCAAAGGTTAATATTAACAAATGGGGCGAAAATCCCGATCTACGTATTTTCAGCTATAACCCCATTGACAACAGCTTTTCCCTTTCAGGAAACGGCGGAACAGTATCGGATGACGGCTCTAATATAAGCACCGGCATAAAAAGCGGAATATATTTTTTAGCGGACAGGAATTTCCTTACGGCAGACAGCGGCGTTAACATCATGTTCGTTATCGACAACAGCGGTTCAATGTACCCGCAGGAGATTGTTACCGGTTCGGAAGAGAACGACCTTGAATTTAAGCGGCTTGATTTTGCAAAAGGGCTTATTGAACATATCGGCAATGAAGTCAACTTCGGTGTTGCGAAATTTACGCTTCGTTATACCACGCTTTCCCCCATTTCCGACGACGACGAAGCCGCGCTTGCCGCACTCGAAAGTATAAGGACAGGTACGGAAAGTTTCGACGGGACGGAGATTTCAAATTCAATTATATCGGCAGTCGATTCGTTTAAGGACAACAAATCCGACCGAAACTACATAATTGCAATTACCGACGGCTTACCTACAAACGCCAATGAAGCCGCCGAAGAACGGGCAATAGCGTACGCGAAGGAAAATAACATCTCGGTTATAACAATAGGTCTCGGAAAGAAGATTGACCCGGAATTTTTATCGAGGATAGCCGAAGAAACCGGCGGTGTCTACTATCAGGCGGTAAATAACGGTACTTTTGAATCAATCTCTGAAAAGATTGAAACGCTTATTAATTCCGGCAGAACCGAATTTATACCCCTTCCCGCACCGGCGGCAGAAGAGACAGAGGGGGAAGAGACAGAAGCAGTTACGGTTACAGATGACGTAGGCGTTATAGTGCTTGCCGATTCGGGTTTTGTAGTAAGAGAAGATACCCTTAATACGCGTGATGTACCGACTTCATATGATATTTACGGTTCCGACCTCGGTCTCTCAATATTCGCCTCAAAATACTACAGCGGAACGCTTCCGCAAAAGACCGAAACGTATGTAACCAACAGCAATGTTGAGATTTCGGGATATGACCTGTCAAACAGCGAATTCTATAATTCCGGGAAACAAAATCTGTCCGACCTCACGCTTCCCGATACATTAATCTATGACGCATATAAACACGTAACCGACCGTTGGAATTTCGACAGGATTACAGATGGTATACTTCCTCTTTCAAATAAATCACTCTCGGCACTAAAACTCCTTGAGGGGCGGTATCAAATCTACACCGCCGAATATGACTGGGGCGGCAGGCGCGATATCCCGGGATTTTTGCGGCGGGTAACCTTCCAACCCCAGCGTGTCTTCACAACCTATGAATACCCCGTTCTTGATATAGACGCGCTCGACAGGGGCAGCGACGAATACCGTACCTACCTTGCCGTTAACTACTACAATAACTTTGCCGACAAAGGCGGAGTTGCATGGCTTTCATTCGGCGTTGACGGGACGGACGCTTTTAACGAGCTTTTGTCCGAACTCACCCTCGGCATACCCTCCGTTTTAATAGCAGACGGAAAGAGCCTCATTGCCGCGAAACTTTCCCGCAGTCAGACAGATACAAATGAATACATCATCGAGGCGTATGACCCGACCGATTCATCCTTAACGCCGACATACATTAACCTCAAGGCGACCGAGCTCCTCTTTAACACCATGCCTTATCAGTACACGGCAAGCATTTCCGGCGAACCTGTTAACCTCTATATTTTGAAAATACAAGGTGAATGAACTTGACATTTAAACGGTGTTTTACCAAAGAACTGCTGTCGATTAAAAACAGCGTGATCTATCTTTTTGTACTGCTCTATATTATGGTCTACCTTTTGGGTTATCTCGGGGTTTTACCCGCTTTTTCAGGGAACTTTTTGACCCCTGTTTCAATCCTCATTTACGCCATGTTGTCTGCATTTTTGTCGGCGAAGTTTACGTCTCGTGAACCTGAAACCTCCCTGCACACCAAATATAAAGTCATACGAAACGCCGCAACCGGAGAGCTGCTTCTCCCTGTTTCCGAAATATCGACCGGCGACTGCATATGCCTTTCGGGGGGCGAATACATACCGCTTTCGGGTGATGTTGTTGCGGGGGAAGCGTATGTTTATGAACGCGGTGAGCTTGTGGAAAAAAGACCGGCGTCGGGACGTGCGCGGAAAGAAAGTTACTATGTAAATGCGGGGACGGCTGTCTACGCCGGGAGTATTACCGTTGAGGTGAGCATTGACAAAAAGGCTGCCGGCGGAAAAAATCGCCGTCACTTCGACAAAAAAGACATTTTTTCGTGGACATTTATCGGTTCGGCGATAATCGGTATTGCGATATTTTTAATACGCTTTATCATAGGAAGAATGGTTACACTCGGGACCTACGAAGCAGTTCTTGATAACTTAGTTCTTGTCTTCGCGATAATAAGCTTGTCCTCGCCGTTTTGTTCGGATTCCGATTACCTCCCGAAGGTTTTCGCGAAGTTTACAAAGATTAATGTAAGTAATCGCGAAGCGGTTTTTACAGCCGGAAAGGTTAACAACATCGCCGTTGACGCAAAGCTTTTTTATCCGTTTTCCGAACCTGCTTTCTTTGCGGTTACCTCCGAAAATTCTGTCGATTATCAAAACGTAACCGATATAAACGTTCTGCCCGCCCCGCTGAAAGGGCTTATTACCGACAATATTAAGATGTTCGGCAAGTGCCGCAGCGAGAATTTTTATAGTGACGCCGATATGCTTGCTCTGCGGCGTTTTGTCGAACCGGCAGAGCATGAAACCGACTTGGAAGGCTTAGAGCTCTTAACCGAGATTCCGTTTTTACCCGAAAGCGGTTATGCCGCAGTTACTTTCCGCAAGAACGGCGTTATAGCTACCGAGTATTACGGCAAACCTGATTTTTTCGAGGGTTCAAGCATTTTGGGTGAAACAGGACGCGAAGAATTAACCGCACCACTCCGCGAAAAACTTACCGGGGCGATTAACCTTCTGTCCCGCGAAGGTAAGCGGATAAGGCTTTTAGCGGTTAATCACGGACGTATTAAAAACGGTGAATTGCCGACGACGGGTTGGCTTATTTTGGGCTATTTCGTGTTCCCTGCCGTGCCGACATTTGCTGTGAAAAAAGCGATTAACACTGCCGCAGACGCCGGTATTCAAATCAGCCTTCTTCCGACATATGAGACGGAAATTTATGACGAATACCTTATTAACACACTAAGGCTTTCGGGTAAATATACTCCCGATAAGGATAAGCTTGCGCTTGAAACCGCTTCGATAGTTTATGATATCGCGTCGGTACTCCCCAAAGCCGACGTTAAGATTGCACCTTCCGCGTCGTCAAACGGAGTTAGGAAAACTGCCGATATTGTAACGAATACGGGTGAAGTTCAAAACGGATTTTTCGATGCAGTCGATATACTCGAGCGGTCAAAGAAATTTTCGATGGTATATAAAATTTTAGGGGCATTAACGGGAATTATTCTTATCGCGATGTTCGTGTTCTTCGCGTTTGTACTAAGACCGCTGCCGGTTGCGTTCGGCGATGATATTATCCCGGTGATGATGTTTTTATCACTGCTTTTGGGACTTTCGGAAACGCTTTTATTAAAAAACACTTGATGCGGAAAAATACTCTATGGAAATTCAACGAATGATTGATGCAGGCGTAAATATCCCTGCGGGTGAATACGAGGGACCGTTTTTAATTAACCGCCCATCCGTCACAGACGGCGGCGGTTCGGTTCTTTATATCCGCGACAATACCGCTGCCGCGCTTAATATCGGCTGTAGCGGTGTTACTCTGAAAAATATGATCCTTCAAGCGGCGTCCCCCGATTCCCCGGCACTCTTAATGTCTCCCGATACGGTGCTCGAAAATGTTCTTGTTTACGGGAGTGTTATCGGGGAAAAGACGGAAGAGGGCTTTTTTGATATTCCCTATTCACTTATTATTGACAGCGTTCCCGCAGATGAACCGTATGAATTTACTGTTAAAATTAACGTTCCCGCAGAGTGCGAAGTTATCGCCGAGAGGGGAGTTGTTCTTTCGGCAGAGAGGCTTAAAAAGGGGGTAAATACCCTCGGAATAAGGCTTCCGGGAGCGCGGGCAGGTTCAATAATACGAAGGAGCGTTTTCATAAAAACAGCGGTACTTCGCAGAATGATTTTTACCGCAAAAGCAGTTGCCGGGACAACACGCAAAGGTTACGCAGAGCTTTTATTTGAACCCGACGGCAAAAGGGAAACCGCACCCGAAATTTTCGATATAAACACGCCGCAAAAAAAAGCACCGACTGTTCAAAAAGTTGTCGCAACCCCACATAACAGCGGCATAACAACAATCCTGCCCAAACCACCTGTGGCGGGTAAAACGATATTAACCCGAAGGATGCATTATCCGCTTCGTCCCGATGATTTTCTTGAAGTGGAGTTTATAACCGATTCACATTCTGACATTGACGCATACGTTTTCTTGCATGACGGAAGCATGGTTATGCGCGACAGCCGAAACCTCGTTTTTTTCGGAAACGATAATGCGATGAATAACGCGATAAGTTATCTTCATACAAACTTGCGGCGAGCGGTTTATATTGACCTTAAGAAGGTTACAAATGTTGTCGGTGAAATTGATGTTGTTTACGCGTCGTATGATAATACGCCGATTTACGGGAACGTTCTGATAAAAACTCGCGGCGAAACGATTTATATTGACGTGACAAAAAGCGCGTCCGTTATTACCGCATTTCAGATTACGGCGGGTTCTTCCGGTTTTGTTCTTACACCGCTGATAATTCCGTACAGACGGGGGATTGCGGAACTTATAAGAAGTTATGGTCTTGATGTAAATTAAACTGCATAGAGTATAATTTTTACTGCATAATAATGATATACGGAGTTAACATTTGAAGGTCGAACTTTTTACGGACGGTGCCTGTTCAGGGAATCCCGGTCCGGGCGGGTATGGAGCAATACTCCGAGCGGTGGGCAAGGAAAAAGAAATCTCCGGCGGCGAGGCACTGACCACCAACAACCGCATGGAACTTCGCGGGGTTATTGAGGGGCTTAAGGCACTTAAATACCCCTGCGAAGTTATTGTTACAACCGACTCTAAATATGTCTGCGACGGAGCAGGTTGGGCGAAGGGTTGGAAAGCGAGGGGCTGGTTAAAATCAGACGGAAATCCCGCCGCGAACGCTGACCTTTGGGAGGAACTCTTAAGCCTTTGCGATTCACATAAAGTTAGATTTATCTGGGTCAAGGGGCATGACAGCCACCCTGAAAATATTCGCTGCGACAGGCTTGCCGTTGCCGCCGCAAACCGTTTTAAAGTATGAAAAAACTGCTTTTTATCTACAATCCGACAGCCGGGCGCGGGCTTATCCGTCAGCATCTTTTCGACATCTTCGATATTTTTTCCGAATACGGATACGACATTATTGCACACCCGACACGCTTCGCGCTTGATGCTTTTAATGCGGCGGAAGCGGTCGACAATGACACAAACCGCGCCGATATAATTGTCGTAAGCGGCGGCGACGGAACGCTCGGCGAGGTTATCAAGGGGTTGATGTCCTCCGGGAATGAAGTGCCGCTTGGCTATATCCCCGCCGGTACGATGAACGATTTCGCGGTTTCACATCGTATTCCGCTTAATATGACCGAGGCGGCAGAGATGGTTATGACCGGGAGTGCGCGAAGATTCGATATCGGGCGGCTTGATACTAAAGCAAGCTATGAGTATTTCACATACGTTGCGGCGTTCGGAGCGTTCGCGAATGTGAGTTACGAAACAAGCCAACAGATGAAAAACATCTTCGGCGTTTTCGCGTATATGATGAAGGGTGTTTCGACAATCGGCTCAATTAAACCCTTTCGCCTCACCGTTTCGTACGACAATATCAGCGAGACCGACGATTTTCTATTCGGTATGGCGGCGAACGCAACCTCTGTCGGCGGAATGAAGGGTGTCACCGGCGATAACGTCAGCCTTGCGGACGGGATTTTCGAGTGCGTTTTTATTCGCGCTGTCCCCCCGTCACAGATTGCCGCGCTTATCAATTCGGTAATAAGCCTCGATTTCGACAGCCCCTATATCTACACTTTTAAAACCTCCAAACTCACGATAAAAGCGGAAACGCCCCTCCCTTTCACCCTCGACGGGGAGCGCGGCGGAGAACATGATGTCCTTACAATTGAGTGCATAAAAGAAGCAATTTCGCTTATTGTATCCGATGAAGAATAATAAAAACGGCAGGAAATTTCCCGCCGAATTTTTTTATTTGCACATTCTGCTAAATTCGCCTTCGTCGATTACTTCAACCCCGAGGGACTGCGCTTTTGTAAGCTTACTCCCGGCATCTTCACCCGCTAAGACGAAATCGGTTTTTTTAGAAACGCTTCCCGAAACCTTTCCGCCGAAGCCTTCGATTATTGCCTTCGCTTCATCACGGGTGTAGGTCGGGAGAGTTCCCGTTAACACAAAAGTTTTCCCCGAAAAACGTGTGTCGGTTGCACTTTGAATTTCAAATTCGGTTGTAACCCCGGCGGCAATAAGTTTATCAAGCAGCTTTAGGTAATGCGGGTTTTGCATTGCAGAGACGACGTTATTCGAGAGCGTTTCACCGAATCCGTCAATCGTTTCAAGTTCGACGGCGGTTGCGGCTTTTATCTTTTCGATTGACGGGTATTTTGCGCAAAGAAGCTTCGCCGTTTCCGCACCGATTCCGCGGATTCCGATCGCGTTAATAACCCTGTCGAGGGGATTTTTTTTGCTTTCTTTTATCGCGTTAATAAGATTTTCCGCAGACTTTTTGCCCATTCGCGAAAGCCCGGCAATATCATCTTCGGTAAGCTTGTAAAGGTCGCCTGCGTCTTCGATTAAACCGCTGTCTAAAAGCATGGTTATAACCGCCTCGCCGCAGCCGTCAATGTTCATGCAGGGCTTGCTTACAAAGTGAATTATCGCCTGCCGCCTTATCGCCGGGCAGTCGATATTAACACAGCGAAGCACCGACTCGTCGTCGTCCTTAACAGCTTTTTCGCCGCAAACAGGGCAAAATTCCGGCAGCACAAACGGCGTTGAATCAGCACTATGCGAAAGGCTTTTTATAACCTCGGGGATAATTTCTCCGGCTTTTCGCACGAGAATTTTATCGCCGATACGAATGTCCTTTTCGGTTATGAAGTCTTGGTTATGAAGCACGGCGCGTGTTACGGTCGTCCCCGCGAGGGTTAAAGGTTCAAAGACAGCTGTCGGGGTTATCGCACCGGTTCGCCCGACGCCCAGTTCAATTCCGGTGAGTGTTGTCGCCTTTTCTTCCGGCGGGTACTTAAACGCAACCGCCCATTTCGGGAATTTTGAAGTAGCACCTAACATTTCGCGATGTGAAAAATTATCGACCTTAACAACCGCCCCGTCAATGTCAAAAGGCAGCTTTCCGCGCTCATTTCCGATTCTCTCAATTTCAGTTTTTACGCTCTCGAAATCCTCACATTTTACGTACGAATTAACCTTAAAACCGAGAGAGGAAAGATAGTCAAGCGACTCCGCGTGAGAGGATAATTTCACGCCGTCTGCGCTCTGAATATTAAAGACAAAGATGTCTAAATTTCGCTCTGCGGTTATCTTCGGATTCTTTTGTCTGAGCGATCCTGCCGCCGCATTGCGCGGGTTTTTCGCGGGTTCTTCACCCATTTCAAGCTGTTTTTTTGTAAGATTTTGAAACGACTTTTCGGGCATAAAAACTTCCCCGCGAACTTCGATAAATTGCGGTAGATTATTGCCTGTAAGCTTCATCGGAATGGATTTAATTGTACGAAGATTGTTTGTAACATCTTCGCCGACAAAGCCGTCTCCGCGTGTTGAACCGCGTAAAAATCCGCCGTTTTCATATTCAAGTGAAACAGAAAGACCGTCGATTTTTCGCTCAACAACAAAGGTTACATCGGTGATAGCTTCCTTGCATTTTGTAACAAAATCCGAAACCGATTCCATGTCGAAAACGTCCTGTAAACTCCCCATCTGTACCGCGTGAGTAACCTTTTCAAAGGTAGTGAGAGCCTCACCTCCGACACGTCTTGAAGGGGAATTCGGGTCGTCGAATTCCGGGTGTTCATGTTCAAGCTTTATAAGCTCTTCGAGCGACATATCGTATTCGTAATCACTAATTTCAGGGTTGTCCAAAACGTAATATTGATAGTTTGCGCGCTCTAATTTTTCGCGCAATGATTTTATTTTTTCAAATACCATAAAGATTGCTCCGAAAAAGGGAAGCGAAAAAACGCCTCCCTTTCTTTAGATGTTAAGATTATTTTTTAAGCGACATTGATGCCTTAACCGTCTTAACGATATTTTCAGCCGAGAGTCCGAATTCCTTGAGAAGCTCCGGCGCGGGACCCGAATGTCCGAATTCATCGTTAACGCCGATTTTAACAACAGGAACGGGAACAGTTGCGGTAACAACATCAGCGACAGCCGAGCCCAAGCCGCCGATTACGGAATGTTCTTCAGCGGTTATAAGTAAGCCTGTTTCCTTCGCCGCCTTGATTATTATTTCTTCGTCGATGGGTTTTATTGTGTGGATATTAATAACGCGGGCTGAAATGCCGTCGGCTTCGAGCGTTTTCGCCGCTTCGAGGGCTTCGCAAACAAGAAGTCCCGACGCGATAATTGTTACGTCCGTACCGTCACGAAGCAATACGCCTTTTCCGACTTCAAATTTATAACCGTCGAAGTCGTTAATAACAGGGATTGCAAGCCTACCGAAACGAATGTAAACAGGTCCGTCAATATCCATCGCCGCAAACACAGCCGCCTTCGCTTCGATGTCGTCGGAGGGGTTAATTACCGTCATTCCGGGGATTGTCCGCATGAGGGCAATATCTTCGCAGCACTGGTGCGACGCGCCGTCCTCGCCGACAGAAATCCCGGCGTGTGTTGCGCCGATTTTAACGGGGAGGTGGGGGTAACCGATTGAGTTGCGGACAATTTCATAAGCTCTTCCCGCTGCGAACATTGCGAAGGAGCTTGCGAAAACTTTTTTGCCTGCCGCCGCGAGTCCCGCAGCGATTCCCATCATATTCGCTTCGGCAATTCCGCAGTCGAAAAACCTCTCGGGGTATGCCTTTTTAAAACCTTCAACCTTCGTTGCATCTGCAAGATCGGCAACAAGAACGAGCAGATCATCGTGAACTTTTCCGAGTTCAACAAGCGCTTCGCCGTAGCTGTCACGCGTTGCTTTTTTTATAACATCAGCCATTAGACTTTTCTCCAGTCAATAGATTATTTTAATTTAGTTAAGTGCTTCTGCCGCTGTTTTGAGCTCCGTCATTGCCTGTTCGTACTGCTCTGCGTTGGGGGCTTTTCCGTGCCAGCCGGCGTTATTTTCCATGAAGGAAACGCCTTTCCCCTTAACGGAGGTTTGAACTATTGCAACGGGTTGGTATTGGATTTTTTCCGCCTCGTCGAAAGCCTTTTCGATTGAATCGAAATCGTGCGCGTTCATCGTTATAACGTGCCAGCCGAACGCCGCGAATTTGTCGGTAATAGGCATCGGGGAACAAACGTCGGAAAGTTTTCCGTCAATCTGTAAGCCGTTGTTGTCAATTATCGCAACGAGATTGTCAAGCTTATTGTGCCCTGCGAACATTGCCGCTTCCCAAACCTGACCCTCTTCAAGCTCGCCGTCGCCGAGGATTGTGTAAACTTTGTAACCGGCGGAGTCAATCTTCCCCGCGAGAGCCATTCCGGCAGCGGCGGAGATGCCTTGTCCGAGCGAACCTGTTGACATATCAACGCCGGGGGTGTGTTTCATGTCGGGGTGACCTTGAAGCATTGCGCCGACCTGACGAAGCTTTTTAAGCTCCGAAACATCGAAGAAACCGCGTTCCGCAAGGGTTGAATAAAGCCCGGGTGCGCAGTGCCCTTTCGAGAGAACGAAGCGGTCACGCTCCTTCATCTTCGGATTTTTCGGGTCAACGTGCATCTTTGCAAAATACAGATAGGTAAGTGTGTCGGCAATAGAAAGCGACCCGCCCGGATGCCCCGATTTCGCGCTGTAAACAGCGTCGATAATGTTCATCCGTATTTTAGCCGCCTGCTGTTGCAGTCTCTTTTTAAGCTCGGAATCCATGGTTTTTACCTCCAAATCGACTTTCGCCGATGATTTTTTCTATAATCTCTGCCGCCGCGCCGTCTTCACAGCTTCGTGCGCAGATATAATCGCATATTTCTTTTACGCCCGGTTCTGCATTCGACGGGCAAACGGCAAAATCCGCTTCCTTTAACATCTCCGAGTCGTTATAAAAGTCCCCCATTGCAACAAAATATGTGTCGGGCGGGGACATCTCCCGAAGTCTTTTGAGTGCAGAACCCTTAGAAACGCCGTCAGGAAGCACCTCAAAAAAATGTTCCGATGAGCGGATAAATTCGCCGCAACCGAATGGGTGAAGTTTCTCAAATTCCGTAAGTTTATCAATCGCTTCTTTTTCGCCTGCAAAAAGCACCTTAACCAAGGTCTTTTTCGCCGCCTCTTCAATAGTTGTCTCACGCCAATTTTTGAAGCCGACGGTGTTAATGTGTTTCATTTCGTTTGCGTTATTTCTGCAAACGAGAACCTCGTCGGGAGTGTTTATTTCAACCGAAACATCGGGGAAATTTTCATAGATAAATTTTACGGCAGAAAGCGCGTTTAATGTAAGATTTTCGCTGTAAAGAACCTCTTTTTTAACGGGGTCGTAAATCATCGAACCATTCGCTAAAACGCAGGGCGCGTTTGCAATACCCATCTCAAGATACTTGTACGAAGCCTGTAAAATCCGTCCTGTTGCGAACGCGAATTTTCCACCATTTTGTTTGAAATCATTAAGTGCTGCCATGTCAATTTCAAGCGGAATTTTCGTCGACGGCAAGAATGTTCCGTCCATATCGGTGATAAAAAATATGTTGTGACAGTCTTTATTCATCAGTAAGTTTTAACTTTTCTAAAACATTTTTAAAATAATCGGGGAGGGGAGATTCAAACTCCATATATTCACTCGAAACGGGGTGAACAAAGCCTAATTTGGCGGCGTGCAAACACTGTCCTTCACAGCGTTTGTCCGGCTTTCCGTAAACGTCGTCGCCGAAAACGGGATGCCCGATGCTTGAGAGGTGAACGCGGATTTGGTGAGTGCGCCCGGTGTATAGTTTTACCCGCAAAAACGAAAAGCCGCCATGCGAATTTATAACGGTGTATTCGGTTTTTGCGTAACGCTTAGCAGTTCGCTCGTCTTTTATCACGCACATTTTTTTGCGGTCATGAGGATTTCTGCCGATTGGCGCTTCAATAACACCTTCGTTTTCCTTAAAGCCGCCTAAACTTACAGTAAGATATTCGCGGGTAAAATCGTGATTTTTAATGAGTTCGGAAAGATGTTTATGGGCGGCGTCCGTTTTTGCAACTACCAAGAGTCCGCTTGTGTTTTTGTCGATTCGATGAACGATTCCGGGACGGATTACACCGTTAATTCCCGATAATTCGCAGTGGAATAAAAGCGCGTTGACGAGGGTTCCGTCGTGGTTTCCCGGCGCGGGGTGAACAACCATTCCCTTTTTTTTGTCGACAACAATTATGCTTTCGTCTTCAAAAACTATGTCTATAGGTATATCTTGCGGGATTGCTTCAAGCGGTTCTGCTTCCGGGATTTCAATTGTTATTACGTCATTTTTGCAAAGCGGATATTTTTTGTTAACACTTGTTTTTCCGTTGACGTGAATATGACCGCATTCAAGAAGTTTTACCGCCTGTGAACGCGAAATTTCAGGGAAAAATACAGTTATCGCTTTATCAAGTCTTAAGCCGCTGTCGGCAGTACCCGCTGTGAATTCGTAAAAATTATCTGTCATAGTTACCGCGATATTTGGATATTTCATTGTGAAGATCACCGCGCCTGCGTTTTCCGCTCGTCTCGCTCACCCAGATATAGATGATCAGAGCAACCGCGCCGCAGGTTACAAGGACATCCGCGAAATTAAAGATTGCGAAATTTACGAAGCGAAACTCGAGGTAATCGATAACATATCCGTTTCGGATTCTGTCGATAAGGTTACCTAAACCACCCGATAAAATCATGATTAAGCAGACAGTTTTTACAGGGTTTTTGTACTTGTCGGCAATGCCGTAAACCGCAACCGCCAAGAGTAAGATTCCGACGAAAATCGTTAAGACGAGCGGCGCATCATTAAAAAATGAAAAAGCCGCGCCGGTGTTTTCGGTGTAGTAAAGCCCGACTAAATCGACGTCTCCGATTTTTATAAAGTCCATACTCTTAACCGGCGCAAGAACGTTTACCGCCCAATCTTTTATATAAAGGTCAACCGCGGTAAGTATGATAATTGCAACTACTGAGAGAATTAATCCGATTATCATACGTTTTGCCCGAATTTTGACGGATAGAATTTATCTGCTTTACCGGGGACGGGCTTTGCGCCGAAAGCTTTCTTATAAAGTTCGGATTGGTCGTCGGTATCGGGCAGCTCGGGTTCTTCAAACGCCGCTTCGGGAGACGGATTGTTAACTGTTCCCGACACGGGGAGATCCTCTTCAAGCTCATCAACAGCGTCCGGGTTTTCTTCCTCTTCAAGGTCGTCATATTCGTCGGGAATAGCGGTGAGGATTGAAAGGTGCTCTTTATACATTGCGAGGACGTTTTCTTTAAATGCCGCAACCTCGCGTTTCATCTCTTCGTAAGAGGATTTTTCCGCACGGAGTTTTGCGCCGGTATTGCCCAAAATCGCTTTCGCCTGTTCGTGAGCATCGGCAATAACACGACGTGCTTCCGCCTGTGCATCTTCGATGGCGAAACGCTTAGAACGCTGAATATCAATGAGCGCGCCGGTTATATCGGCTTCCTTTTTCTGATACTCGCGAACGTTTTCAACGCAGATTGCAATCTTCTGACGAAGCTCTTCATTTTCGGTTTGAAGCTGTTTTAAACTGTTTGCGCAAAGTTTCAGATAATCATCAACTTCAATGGTGCTGTAACCGTTTTTAACCGGCTCGAATCTTTTGTTGTTAATATCTTTTACACTGAGCATATTTTCACCCGCAATTCTAATATTATAAAACGTAAAATGAACATACCGAGATTATAAAATCTTAGCATTATCCATTATTGCGAAAATTTTTACAGATAGAGTCCGCTTTCTTCAAGCTGACCTACAAGTTCATCGCCCTTGAAATCAACATTATAGGGTGTGATTATAAAAGTCTTATTCGCAACGGCACGGATATTGCCGCCGTTAGCGTATGCAACGCCGCCTAAAAAGTCTAAGATGCGTGTTGTATCGCCCGGGGAGGTCGATTCAAGGTTAAGTACAACCGTCTTTTTACCGTTAAGATGGTCGGCGATGCTTCTTACATCGTGGAAATTATTCGGCTTTTCAAGGATAACTAAAAGCTGTGCGGTTGCATTAACGTTGATGGTACGTCCGATTTCGTGGCGGCGCTTGTCCTCAGGACGGGGTGTGTGTTCAGTCCCGGCGTCATCATAATCGACGAATTCGTCCTCATCATTTTTAAAGTAATTAAAGAAATTTGCGAAAACGCTCATTGCCTTTTCTCCTTTGTATTTATATTCGTGCGCCGAAAAGCGCAGAGCCGACTCTTAGAATGTTTGAACCGTACTTTACGGCGTTAATGTAATCTCCTGACATACCCATTGAAAGCGTGTCAAATGATGCGGAGGTTTTGTTTTTTTCAAAAAAATCTTTCGTTCTTCCGAAATAAATATCGGAATTTCCCGGCGGCGGAATAACCATTATTCCGCGAAGATTAATATTTTCAAGGGAAGAAATATACTCCGCAAGCGCGCTGTAATCTTCCGTCCGTACGCCGGATTTAGTATCCTCTTCGCCGATATTAAGCTCAATTAAAACGTCGGATTTTTTTTCTTTTGACAGTCTGTTAATCTCATCTGCAAGCGAAAAGCTGTCTATCGAATGAATCAAGGTAACACTGCCCATTATCTTTTTAACCTTGTTCGATTGAAGCGAGCCGATAAAATGCACTTCAGCGGGGGAGTAGCTGTCCTTCTTTGAAAGGAATTCCTGAACGCGGTTTTCACCCAAAAGGTCGATGCCGTATGAAATTGCTTCGTTAACGATTTCGGGCGGGACTGTTTTTGTTACTGCCATAAGTCGAACGGTGTCAGTATCCTTTCGATAACGAGCCTTTGCCTCGGCAATTTCGTATGATATTTTTTTGTAGTTTTCTAATAAGCTCATATATTTATTCCGCAAGATTTAATGTTTCTGCTTCGGTCTCTGCTCCCTCCGTCCCCTCCGTCTCTGCCGACGCTGCCGTGAATGTATCGGACCCGGTTGCGAGGGCGGCGGTGTCTACGCCGTCGGTAATTATGTCGTCGTAAAGAGTGATGTAGGAATTGTCGGGGGAGGAGGAGATTATGTAGTCGGGGGTTTCAAAGAGCGGGGAAACTTTTTTGAAGGAAACTTTTTCGCCTTGAAGGATGTAGACACCCATTTCATTTGCGGCGTTGAAGCGGATCGCGCTTCGGGGGACGCGAATACCGGTGAAATCGTTGAGGACGAGATCGGCGGTTACGACGCGTTTTGAGGCAAATTCTTCGCGGAATTCGTCGCAGGAAAGGACGATAATTCGCTCATTCGGGTTTGCGGTTTCGATAATTGCATCGATTGTAACTTCGACTGAAACATCGTTTTCGGGAAGTTTAAGGGTGACAATTGAATCGGTTTTGAAGGAAGCGGATTCGGGGTTTATAAGCCCGACCATCTTCCAGCTGTAGCCGGAAACAAGCTTGCCTACAGAGTCGGCGTATGATAAATTCGCGGTTTGGTTGTCGATGATGTAGTTAATTCTGTCGGCGGTTAGGAGCGGAATATCGGCAGGGGTCAGACTGTTTTCATAGCCGTCGGTGCGGCTTATGAAGTAGCCGGAATTGCCGGAAGTAATCTGTCCGATCGGCGGGTTTAACCGGCTTTGCAGATACGAAAGTTGACGTGAGATTTCTTCGATTTTCGGTTGGTAGTTTGTTTCGGCTTTGGTTACGATATTGTAGATGCCCATGAGGGTACGAAGGTCGGTTCTTGCGTCGGTGAGGGGAGAGAGGTCGTCGGAAGAACCCGCGATTAAGACGCTTTGGTAGGCACTGTTTATGAGCGACGAGATGAATTCGGGTTGGGCGATAGCGGTTGCGCCGGGATTTTGCTGCTCGCGAAGAATTTCAATCTCGGTTTCGAGTTTTGCGATGCTGTTAGAAGTTTCGATGTCTTCCTTGCTTTTATAAACCTCCGCAACAACAGAATCCGCCGCGACCTTGCCGCCATCAGCAACGATGTATTTAAGAACACCGCCGGTGATAGAAGGGTCACGCGGGATGGTTGTTTCGTCGCGGATATAGATACCGGTTATGCGCGCAACTTCGGTTGAAGAAACGGCAACAGCGGTTTCGGTCTTATAATCGGTTTTAAGAAAAAGCCGAAGCTGATTTATAAATGTTACGACAACGAGCAGACAGACAAGACAGATTACGGCTTTTACGGTAATAGTTTTCATGATTAGCTTTGCGTGTTATCGTCAAGAATGTGAACGGGTTTTATGGGCATAATTGTCGAAACGGCGTGTTTGAAGATAAGCTCTTGCTTTCCTTCCGAGTCAACGATTATCGAATAAGTGTCAAAGCCTTTGACAATTCCCTTAAATTGGAATCCGTTCGTAAGATAAACGGTTACCGGAACCTTTTCTTTACGCACCTGATTTAGAAAAACATCCTGCAAATTTATTGCCTTGTTCATAAAATCCCCCCCAAAAAGCTGTTTATATCCTGACAAATAACATTATAGCATAAAGTCAAGAAAATATCTATAGTTTTCAAAAAAATTCATAAATTTTTTGTAAATTTTTTATGATTTTACGAAGAAGCAAAATATTCATAAACTTTCTCATAAATTATGTCAAAAGAATCGACGTCTGAAACTGCAATTCGACCTAAATTTCCGTCGTTTCTAAACCATGTGAGCTGACGTTTTGCGTAACGGCGGGTCGCTTGCTTAATCTGCTCACAAGCCTGTGTGAGAGAGGCTTCGCCGATAAAATAGGGGATAAGCTCTTTGTAACCTATCGCCTGTGAAATGGTGTTTCTTTCATACAAACCGCTTTCAAACGCCGCCTTGCACTCGTCACACATACCGTTTTCAAGCATCCTGTCAACCCGTTCATTTATCCTTGCGTACAGGGTCGAACGGTTTTCAAAATCAAGATAACAGCCCTTGAAGGTAAATTCGGGGTTGCCCTTAACAGAATTTTTACGGTAAACCGAAAACTTATCGCCTGTTATTTCCATTATTTCCAAGGCTCTGATAACTCTTACGATATTTTGCGGCGGAATTTTTACGGCAGATTCGGGGTCAAGATGCATTAACCGCTCCCATAGTGCAGTGTTGCCCAACGTTTCTGCTTCGGCGCAGAGCCTCTCGCGGATTTTTTTATCGGAGGCGTTTTCGTTAAAATCAATCCCATCGCGAAGCGCGCTTATATAAAGTCCCGTCCCGCCGACAATTATCGGAACCTTTCCTCTGGATATAACTCCCCGCAAGGCGTCCAAAGCAAGCGGAACATACCCCGCAACCGAGAACGAAACATTAGGCTTTATTACGCCTATAAGGTGATGAGGAACCGCTTCAAGTTCGTGTTTTTCGGGCTTCGCGGTTGTAATATCAAGCCCCTCATAAATCTGCATTGAGTCTGCTGAAATTATTTCCCCGTCAAGTTCCTTCGCAAGCTTTATCACCAGCGCAGTCTTCCCCGAAGCTGTGGGTCCGGTCAAAATTAACACGCGGTTTTTACTGTATTCGTTTGAAATTTCGTTCAAGCTCCCTTTGGGAAAGTTTAAATATAACCGGTCTGCCGTGGGGACAGTACCTTATTTTTTCGTCAAACAAAACCCTTTTTGCAAGGCGTAAAAGCTCTTCGCTGCCCGTAAAACGGCTGCCTTTAATCGCGGCTTTGCAGGCGATTGTGTGGTAAAGCTCGTCGATAACTTCGGGCAGGGGATTGTTCTTGTGTTTTGACATATTCTCAAGTATTTCGCAAAAAGTCGTTTCAATATCGAAACCGTCAAGGATTGAGGGGATACCTCTCACCGTTATTATACCGCAGTTACACGAATAATCGTAGCCAATCGCCGCAAGATCGTCGGCAAATTCCGAAGCGGCTGTAATAAAGTCATCGGTAACATTAAAAGCCGTTTCGGAAAGGGTGTATTGGCATTTTAGTTCTTCCGAATTTGACTTAATATTTTCGTATAAAATCCGCTCATGTGCGGCGTGCTTGTCGATTAAATAAAGGTCCGTACCGTGCTCTGCGATAATGTATGTTAAAAAAGCTTCGCCGATAAGTTTAATTTCTTCAATGGTTTTTTCTTCGGCTAACGGTGAAATTTCCGGAGCAACAGGCGGTTCGGGCGGTTTCGGAGCGGTGAAAATGTATTTATAATCGTCGGATTTTTGTGAGATAATTTCGGTCGGAAAAACCTCCCCGGGCGGGGAAATTTCTGCTTTATAAGACAACGTAAAACGGTCGTTTTCCGGTTTGTTTTCAATACCGATTTCAATACTTTTCTGTTCGCTTAAAATCGCGTTTTTTACTGCGAAAAAGATACTGTCGTAGATAAGCTTGTCGTCGGAAAATTTAACTTCAATCTTAACCGGGTGCGCGTTAACATCCATAATCGCCGGCGGGAGATTTATACTTAAAACACACGCCGGAAATTTCCCGACCATGATGCTGTTTTTAAAGGCTTCTTCAAGCGCGGAAACGCAGGTAAAAGAGCGGATATAACGCCCGTTTACGAAGAAATTTTGAAGGCTTCTGTTCGGGCGGGCAAAGAGAGGTTTTGAAACAAATCCGGTGACAGAAATCCCGTTATAACTATAGTCAACCGGTATTAAAGACGCCGCAAATTGCCGTCCTAAAATCGCGTAGATTGCGGAATAAAGCTCACCGTTTCCGGAAGTTATAAATTCCTGCTCGTTATTGCGGATAAATGAAAATGAAATTTCGGGGTGCGAGAGCGCGATTTTTTTCACAATTCCCGAAACCGCATTCGCTTCCGAAACATCTTTTTTCAAAAACTTAAGCCTCGCCGGAACGTTATAAAACAGCCCGCGAATAATTACGCTTGTTCCGTCCGGGCAGCCCACCCGTTCAAGTTCACCGGGAACGCCGCCTGAAATTTTGTAGTGCGTACCGAGGGATGCAGTTTTTTCTTTCGTAAAAATCTCTGTGTGTGAAACCGCGCAGATTGATGCGAGTGCTTCGCCGCGAAACCCGAGGGTATTAAGGTTTTCAAGGTCGGATCCGGTTGTAATTTTACTCGTTGCGTGGCGCAAAAACATTGTCGGAACATCGTCAAAAGCGATTCCGCAACCGTTGTCGGTAACGCGAAGAAGCGACGATCCGCCGCCCGAAATTTCGATTGTAATCTTATCCGCGCCGCTGTCAACGGCGTTTTCGATAAGCTCTTTTGCAACCGACAAAGGGCGTTCGATAACCTCTCCGGCAGCGATTAATTCAGATGTTTCTTTGGATAAAATCTTAATTTTTGACATAGTTTTATATCTTTAGGAATTCGCGAGAGTAATCAGTTCTTTTAGTAAAAACAGCGCGTCAACCGGTGTGTATTCGTTTAAATTAATCTGGCGAAGTTTTTCCGCAATTGCCTTTTCGCCGATTGCTTCGAGGGAAATTTGCGCTTTTTTTGCAAGGACAGGTTCGCCGCGTTTTGCTTCAAGTTCCGCTAAAATTTCCGAAGCGCGCGAAAGCACTTTTTGCGGCACACCCGCGAGTCTTGCAACGTCAATACCATAGCTGTCGTCGGTTCCGCCCGGCATGATTTTTCGCAGGAATTTTATATCGTTGCCGCGTTTTTTTACGGCGACGGAGTAATTTTTTATGCCCGGGATTTTTCCTTCAAGGGCGATTAATTCGTGATAATGTGTTGCAAAAAGTGTCCTGCAACCGAGTTTGCGTTCCATAGCAATGTATTCGACAACAGCCTCCGCGATTGAAACTCCGTCAATGGTTGACGTTCCCCTTCCCACTTCGTCAAGGATAACGAGGGAACGTTTCGTCGCGTTTTTGAGTATATCCGCAACCTCCGTCATCTCAACCATAAAGGTTGATTTCCCGGAAGAAAGGTCGTCCGACGCGCCGACTCTTGTAAAAATTTTATCGACAACGGAGATTTTCGCGTAGGACGCCGGGACAAATGAACCAATCTGTGCAAGCAGAGTAATGAGCGCGACCTGTCGCATAAAGGTCGATTTTCCCGACATATTCGGACCGGTAATAATATAGAAACGGTTTTCATTCGAGTCAAGATAAACATCGTTCGGAACATACGGCTCGCTTTTTTCCATAAGTTCAACGACGGGGTGCCTGCCGTCTCTGATATGTAACACACCGTCGAGAGCAATTTCCGGCTTGGTGTAGTTGTTTTTAACGGCGGTAAAAGCGAAACTGCACATTACATCGAGTTCCGCCAAAGCTTCCGCAGTTTTCTGAATTTCACTCGATTTCGAGGAGGTGAATTTTCGGATTTCGCTGAAAATATCCTGTTCAATTTCGTTGATTTTTTCGCCTGCGGAGTAGATATCGTGTTCAATTGTTTGGAGTTTTTCGGTGATAAAACGTTCGCTTCCGGTTAGTGTTTGCCTTCGGATATAGTAGTCGGGGACCTTTGAAAGCTGTGATTTTGTAATGTCGATAACATAGCCGACAGTCCTGCTGTAGACGATTTTTAAGCCTTTTATCCCTGTTGCTTCGCGTTCATTCGCTTCAAATTCGCTGAGCACGGATTTTGAATTATGCAGAAGATTTCTGTATTTATCAAGCTCTTCGGAAAAGCCGTTTTTTATAAATCCGCCGTCCTTTAAAAGCGCGGGAGGCTCGTCAACAATTGCGTTATCAATAAGCGAAGCAATATCATCAAGCGGGTCAATTCGCTCATTAATTTTCGTCAAATTTGCCGATTTGAGTTTCGACAAATTGTCCTTTATCGCGGGGAGCTTTTGCAGTGTCAAGGCAAGCGAACGCATATCGCGGGGTGAAGCACCCGAATTTGAAGCCGCCCCCCCCGATAAAACGCTGTACATCACTTTAGTTAACAGCCTTTCAAGGTCGAAAACCCCGGAAAGAAGCACTGAAAGTTCAGACAAAATAACGGGGACTTTTGTTAATTCTTCGACAGCGTCAAGGCGGTTTATTATGAGGGCTGGGGAGATTAGCGGCTTGTCCAAGAACGAGCGCAAAAGCCTTTTTCCCATCGAAGTTTTTGTCGAATCAATAGCCCAAAGAAGGCTTCCTTTTCGCTCTTTGTTACGAATCGTTTCGACAAGCTCAAGGTTTCGTCTTGCCGTCATATCAAGCGACAAAAACTGATTGTTATCGTATCTTTTAAGGTTTGAAAAACGACCGACCGTGTCCTTTCTGTTATCGTAAATGTAACCGAAAAGACCGCAAAGAACCGCTGTTTCGACTGAATCCGAAGTTAAATTTAATTCGGTGAGATCGTTTTTTGAAAACTGCGCAAGGAGGACTTTTTCGCGTAAATTAATATCAAAATCAATCTCGTCAAGTAGACAGCCGGAAGCGTTCAAGCTGTTTTTAATAAAACTTCCGGCGCGTTTTAAATCTAAAAAATTCTCGGTAAATAAAACTTCGACAGGCGAAAAACGCGACAGCTCGCCGATAATATCATTCTCGGCGGACTTATCGAATTTATTAACGCAGACAAAAACGTCGCCTGTAGAAATGTCCGCAAAAGCGAGCGAATATTCCTTGTCGCGGATAAAAACCGCCGCAAGGAAATTGTTGCTGTCGTCGGAAAGAAGTTCGCCTTCGGTGAGGGTGCCTTTTGTTATAATTCTTACAACTTCGCGCTCGACTAAATTCTTGCCGTCAGGGCTCGTAATCTGCTCGCAAATTGCAATCCGATAGCCCTCTTCGAGCAGCTTTTTTGTGTAGCTGTCGACGGCGTGAAAAGGAATCCCGCACATCGGCGCGCGCTCCGGAAGACCGCAGTCACGTCCCGTTAAGGTGAGGCGGAGTTCCTTTGAAACAATCACGGCATCGTCAAAAAACATCTCGTAAAAATCGCCGAGACGAAAGAAAACGATATGCTCTTTGTAGCTGTCCTTTACCGACAGATATTGACGCATCATGGGCGAAATTTTCGTCCTGTCAACTGCATCAATAAGTGCGGTACAAAGAATTTTATCTGCCATGTCGCCTCTGATTAACCGCAGCCGCCGCAGGTGCTGCAATTGTGTGTGCAATTCGTTAAATCGCAGGTCAGCGGATCTCCGCCGTTAACCGAAACTTCGATAACGGTGTTAACCTGCGCGATAAGCTCTTCAAGTGCTTTTTTTGCCTCTTCGTATTTTGTCATCTGCGGGTCGCTCATTATGTCACTATAGAGAGACTTAATTTTCTCGTTAAGTGCCTTCATTGTCGTTTCGTCTCGCTCATCGTTTGAAAGCTCTTTGTCAAGGTTCATCCGCTCAAGATTGAACGCACCGATTTTTTTCTGCAATGATTCATCGTTGTCCATTTCGCTTTTTATGTCCTTGAAAAAAGTGTAACGCGGATCCGCTTGAATTGCCACTCCGAGTTCTCTTGCCTGTGTGATTATATCCATCTTTTTTGCTCCTTAAGATTTATAATATTTCGCCGTGTAAAGCCCAGTTATGACTACCCGTAATTCGTACTTTGCGGTATTCGCCGATTTTGTCGGTTTTGCCCGGTGCTTCGACGATAATGCCTTCGTCGGATTTTCCGCTGATTAAGCCCTCTGTTTTTGATGTTCCGTCAAAGAGTACGGTTAAAGTTTTCCCGACATATTTTGCGTAAAGTTCAGTCGAAATTTCACGTTGAAGTGAAAGCAGTCTTGTCATACGCGAAGTCTTTTCGGCAGCGGTAGTTTTATCGGGTAAATCAGCCGCTTTTGTGCCGACGCGTTTTGAATAAATAAAACTGAAAATGTTATAAAATTTTGCTTCTTTTATTATGCTTAATGTCTCCTCAAAATCGTATTCAGTCTCACTTGGGAAGCCAACAATTATGTCGGTTGAAATAGTACAACCGGGAATTTTTTTGCGTATGTATTTAACGATTTCCATATATGTTTCGCGGGAATATTGCCGGTTCATAAGCTCTAAAATTCGGTTGCTGCCGGATTGTAAGGGAAGGTGAATTGACTTGCAGAGTTTCGGATATTCCGCAATAATATCAATCAAATCTTTTCGCATATCCTTCGGATGCGGCGACATGAATCGAATTTTAAAATCGCCCGGAATTTCTGCTGCTTGTTTTAATAATGATGAAAAAGGAGTCGGAGGAAGAAGGGTATTTCCGTACGAATTGACGTTTTGACCGAGGAGCAAAATCTCCTTAAAACCGTTGTCCGTAAGCGAGCGAATGTCGCTTAAAATATCGGAAACTTCTCTGCTTCTTTCACGCCCGCGAACATAGGGTACGATGCAGTATGAGCAGTAATTGTTGCACCCGTACATTATCGGAACGTCGGCTTTTATTACGTTGTCCTGATATAGGTTAAAGTCCGTAAAATCGGTCGGATATTTATTGTTGTCGCATTGGAATTCGGCGGTTGTTAAGGCGTTGTAGAGAAGCTCCGGAAATTTCCCGTAAGCAAATGTACCGAAACAAAAATCAACATGACGATAGGTGTTTTTTATAAATTCCGCAACGTGATTTTCCTCAATCATACAACCGCAAACCGCGATAATTACATCGGGATTTTTTTCTTTAACGTGCTTTAGTTCACCGATAACGCCGTATACTTTTTTTTCAGCATTTTCGCGGACAGCACAGGTGTTTAGGATTATGAGCGCGGCGCAGTTAACGTCGTTGGTTACGGTAAAACCCATGTCCAGAATTTTCCCGAGAAGACTGTTGCCGTCGGAGACATTTAGCCGGCAACCGAAACTGCGAATAAAAACCGTCGGGGAAGGCGAAATACGCGTAACTATTTTTTTTATCGTATCGGCGTAATCCATTTTTGATCTCTTTTCATCGGATAATAGTAAAAAAAGCAAAAATATAGAAAATATTATAATAAAGCCGCAATCTTCACATTAATCTTTATAATTATAGCATATAATTTCTTGTTTGTCTATGGTTAAATGTAACAATAATATGAATATTTTAAAATGCGGTGCGAATTTTTAAGTTCGCACCGCAATTTTTACCCTATACAGGGTTTTGACAGGTCATACTCAGGATTCATCGCGTAGAAATTCCATGCGGAGAGGTTATCTTGCGTGAAGGAGAGCCCTTCGCCGAAACGCTGGTAGTGAACGATTTCTCTTTCGCGTAAGAAGCGGATAACATCTTTCACATCCGGGTCGTCGATAAGTCTTAGAATGTTATCATATGTAGTACGGGCTTTTTGTTCCGCCGCCATATCCTCCGAAAGGTCGGTGATTATATCGCCTTTCGATTGAAGCGGTTGTACAGAAAACGGTATGCCCGATGCTGAGATTGGATATATGCCGGTTGTGTGGTCAACAAAGTAGTCAGCAAACCCCTGTTTCTTAATCTGATCGACTGATAAATCGCGGGTTAATTGGTAAACGAGGGTTGAAATCATTTCGACGTGACCGAGTTCTTCTGTGCCGAT
>JAISGY010000038.1 GCA_031262835.1 Ruminococcus sp. | reverse complement strand
CCGCGGATGATGTGGTAACGAACGCCGGGGAGGTCTTTTACACGACCGCCGCGAATAAGAACAACGGAGTGCTCTTGCAGGTTATGACCGATACCGGGGATGTAAGCGGTAACTTCGGAGCCGTTTGAAAGCTTAACTCTGGCGATTTTACGCATAGCCGAGTTAGGTTTTTTCGGTGTTGCAGTCTTAACAACGGTGCAAACGCCGCGTTTTTGCGGAGCCGATTGGTCAATCTGAACCTTTTTCTTAGCGTTGTAGCCTTTTTGGAGCGCAGGAGCGGTTGATTTGCGAACTGCTTCCTCACGACCCTTTCTGACCAGCTGGTTAAAGGTTGGCATGGATTCCCTCCTTCTTTTAGAAAATTTTGTATGAGGATATTTTCACACTATTATATTATAGAGGTAATTTAACCGTTTGTCAAGTGTTTATTATAAAAAATCCTCACAAATTTGAAAAATGTGAGGAATTTTTATTTGTATATATTGCACTGAAACTACTATTTATTGTCTCTCTCGCGGATTTCGACACGCCTGATTTTACCGCTGATTGTCTTGGGGAGCTCGTCGACGAACTCGATTATGCGCGGATATTTGTAGGGAGCGGTGTTGGTTTTAACAAATGTTTGAAGTTCTTTAACAAGAGCGTCGCCCGCTTTGTCCTTGTATGGTGCGGAGAGCACAACAGTCGCCTTAACAAGCTGTCCGCGAACAGCGTCCTTTACGGGGGTTATCGCAACCTCAAACACTGCGGGGTGTTCGAGCATTACGCTTTCTATCTCGAAAGGACCGATACGATAGCCGGAGGACTTTATAACATCGTCCGTTCTCCCGACGTACCAATAGTAACCGTCCTCGTCTTTGTACGCAGTGTCGCCGGTGTGGTACATACCGTTATTTTTTGTCGCGGCGGTTGCTTCGGGGTTGCCGTAGTATTCGCGGAAGAGTCCGAAAACGGGTTTCCCTTCGGTGTAGCGGATTATTATCTCGCCCGTTTCGCCGACAGGGCAAGGCTTTCCGTCTTCGTTTACAATATCGCAGTCGTAGAGCGGAACAGGGCGTCCCATTGAGCCGGAGCGGGGCTTCTGCCCATACAAATTGCCGATTGAAAGAACCGTTTCGGTCTGCCCGAAGCCTTCCATTAGGGTTATCCCGGTTAGTTCCTTGAAGCGGTTGAAGACTTCGGGGTTTAGTGCCTCGCCCGCAGTCGTCGCGTATTCGAGTTTTGAAAGGTCGTAGCCGTCGAGCCCGTCTTTAAGAAGCATCCTAAACATTGTCGGGGGGCAGCAGAGCGATGTTACGCCGTATTTAACAAGTCTTGAAAGTATTCCGTCGGCGGAAAATTTCGTGAAGTCGTAGGCGAAAACGGTTGCGCCCATTAAGAACTCCCCGTAGATTTTCCCCCAGAAGAATTTCCCCCAGCCGCTCTCGGAGATTGTTAAGTGAACCGTGTCGGCGTGGCAGTGATGCCAGTGCTTAGAGGTTATAAGATGCGCGACGGCATAGGAGTGGTCGTGAGTTACCATCTTCGGGTAGCCGGTTGTCCCGGAAGAAAAGAAGGCAAGAAGATTCTCTTCGCACTTTGTGTCAACACGGGTAAGCGTCTTCGGGTATTTTTCCATCTCGGTATCAAAATCAACCCAACCGTCCCGCGCTCCTTTTGCAAGAAACTTGTTTTTCAGTCCCTTGTACTCGGCGAGGGATTCTTCAATATGTGCGGGAACGTCATTTTCGGAGGTCGCAACGACAAACTTAACGTCGCCGGACTTGAAACGGTAAACGTAATCTTTCGCCATTAACTGGTTAGTCGCGGGGATTAATACCGCGCCTAATTTCTCAAGGGCAAGGATAGTAAACCAAATCTGATAGTGTCTTTTTAACACGCAAAGCACCATATCGCCCTTTTTAACGCCGTTCGCGGCAAGCATATTCGCAACCTGATTGCTCTTTTCCGAAAGGTCGCCGTAAGTAAATGTCCGCTCCTCGTTGTCATTGCACCATATAAGTGCCCTGCGGTTCGGTTCAAGCTCCGCAATTTTGTCTATTACATCATAAGCAAAGTTAAAATTTTCCTTTAAGTTAGGTTCAAATTTATTCAAAACTCCGTCCGGTCCGTAACCTTCGACTACGAACTGTTCGTTAAGTGTTAATACATTCATCGGTTTTACCTCTCTATTTAAGCAGTATCGCAAGGAATTTACAGCCGGGCTCGGAAGCGGCAATCATGCCGTGCGGCGCGGAAGAGTCGTAAATAATCGCGTCTCCGGGCTTAAGTTCCTTCGATTTTCCGTCAATTGACATCTTAAGCGTACCCTCTAAAACATAGTCGAATTCCTGTCCGTCGTGAACGGAAAGCGATATGGGCTTATCCTGTTCATCACTCGAATACGGCGCGGTAACAAGGAAGGGTTCAAGCTTCTTGTTCTTGAAAAGATAGGCAAGGTGTTGATACTCAAAGCCCGCTCTGCGCTTAACCGGTAAGCCTTCGCCGCTTCTTATGACGCTGTAGCGTTTAAGTTTTGGGTTGTCCCCCGTTAAGAGCTCGACAAGGTCAACGTCCAAAACCTCCGCGCATTTATAGACAAAGGTTACGGAACAGTCAAGCTCGCCTCGTTCCGCCGCTTCAAGGGTCTCAGGCGCGGTGTCGAGTGCCTTCGCCATATCGGCTACGGTAAGCCCGCGTATCTCGCGCATTGCCGCAATTCTTTCGCCGACTTCCGCCATGTTATTTTTCATCAAATTTCCCCTCCGATAATAGAGATTATTTCACTCGGTGCGCTTACAATAAAGTCAGCACCGGCATCATGCAGTTCACTATACGTCCTAAAGCCCCAGAGTACGCCGATTCCCTTTACGCCCGCGTTTTTCGCGGTGTAGATGTCTGTGTAGGCGTCGCCGATGTAGAAAGTGTCCGATTTTTCCGCCCCTAATTTGTCCATTATATATAGTACAGATGAGGGGTCGGGCTTCTGTTTCACCTTGTCGCTGTTGCCGATAACTATTTCAAAGTAACCCTTAAAGAGTTTTTCGACAATAAGTTCAACCGCTTCTTCATTCTTGTTTGTAACGACTGCAAGCCTTACTCCGCCTGCCTTAAGCGCGTCAAGCATCGGGATTATTCCTTCATAGGGCAGTGTGTAGTCACAAAAATGCTCGTTGTAGTAGTCCTTGAAGATGGTCAGTGCCTCCGCTAACAGTTCGGGTTCTTCTCGCCTGTCCTCCGGGAACGCCCTTAACATCAGCTCCTTAATCCCATCTCCTACCATGTATTTAACATCTTCCGGGGAAGATTTCGGAAAACCGTAATGCTCCATAACATGGTTAACAGCGGCTGTTATGTCGTCGATTGTGTCGGCAAGAGTTCCGTCTAAGTCGAATACAGCAAGTTTCATAATTGCAGTCGCCTTTCCTATTCACATTTTATCATGGTTATAAGTCTCATGCAACAATTATAACTTAAAGTTATAGCGAAAAAACTATTCAATATACCAAATCTGTAATAATACTGTTTGAAACAAGCGCGCCTTTCGGGGTTAGAAATATGGTATCGCCTTGCTTTCGGAGCAGTTCTGCCTTAACATAGCGGTCAACATTCTTGTTGCAGACGACACCTTTTTGCATTAACCGAAGACCGAGCATTAACCTTTCGTCAATACCGCCGGGGTTTTCGTCCGTTATATAGGTAGGCTGTGTATCGGCTTCAATAAAGGCGTTAATCTCCCTTGGGACGGCGAAACGCTTGCCACCGGAGTACGAATGTGCGGAGGGACCGATTCCGATATATTCCTCACATTCCCAATACCCCAGATTATGTTTACATTCATACCCTGCCTTCGCGAAATTCGATATTTCGTACTGCATAAAGCCGTTTTCGCGGAATGTTTCTACCGCTTCAAGATAAGCGTCGCAAACGCTGTCTTCATCGGGCAAATTCAGGTTCTCCATGGAATAAAACGGTGTGTTCTTTTCAACCTTTAACATATACGCCGAAATATGTTTAAGCGGCAATTTGCACAGCTTTGCGCTGTCTCGCGTGTCCGAAACCCCGAGCATTATATCGGCGGAGATGTTTTCAAAACCCGCTTCATATGCGTCATAAACGGTCTTAACCGCCGTGTCGGAATCATGAAGCCGCCCGAGCTTTCTAAGCGTTTCATCGTGAAGAGACTGGATACCTATCGAAAGGCGGTTTACGCCCGCCTTACGAATCTCGCGAAAATATTCTAACCCGGAAGATTGCGGATTGCACTCCATGCTTATTTCGGCGGTAGTTGTCGGATTTGCTGCTTCTATTATAGCGGCAATCTGCGAAGCGGTAAGCAGTGACGGCGTTCCGCCCCCGAAATACAGCGTATCAAACTTCATATCGGGAATATTGCGGATAACCGCCTTGATGTAATCGTCAATTAAACTGTTGTCGGTAATTGAGTAAAAATCGCAGTACAGGCATTTTTTAACACAAAACGGCACATGAATATAAAGTCTTTTCATTTTTTTATTATAAACCATACGGATATAAATTGTCAAGTTTTTTGTTAAAATCTATTGACTTTTATTAGATATGTATGGTATAATAGTTTCAAATTGCTTAAGGGGAAAATTAAATGAAAAATTTCGGTTTAACTACAGCCGAAGCGAAAGAGTCAAGAGAGAATTTTGGTTCAAATGCCCTTACAGAGCAGGCGCGAGAGGGTTTTTGGGCGAAGTTTTTCGGCAACCTTAAAGACCCGATGATTATTATCCTCTGTGTCGCGCTTATTATTAATATAATCTTTACGGTCATGGGGAAGACCGAGTGGTACGAGTCTGTCGGGATTGCGGCGGCTGTCCTCATCGCAACATTCGTTTCAACCTTTTCGGAATACAAAAACGAGAGTGCCTTCAAAAAGCTACAGGAAGAAGCCTCTAAAATCAACTGCAAGGTCTACCGCGACGGTGCTGTAAAGGAAATTTCGATTGACGATATCGTTACCGGCGACGCAGTTATGCTTCAAGCGGGTGACAAAATCCCGGCTGACGGGGTTCTTGCCGACGGCGGAATTAAAGTCGAACAATCTGCGTTAAACGGCGAGCCTGCCGAAGTTCCGAAAAACGCTGTTCCCGAAGAGGACTTAAAGAACGACTTTATCGACGATACACACAACGAGATTTCGGTTTTCAGGGGCTCTGTCGTTGCCTCCGGGAACGCCGTAATGATTGCGAAACGTGTCGGGGACTCTACCCTTTTGGGGGCAATTGCAAAGGAAATTCAAGAAGATTCCGACCGCGACACGCCCCTAAAACTCAAGCTCACAGGGCTTGCGAAGGCAATATCTAAATTCGGCTATATCGGCGGCGGACTCATTGCCGTTGCGTTTATGATTCAACGCGCAATAGCCGCAGACGGGTTCTTAGCCGGCGGTGTTTTCAAACTCGGAAACTTCTTCCAAGATTTCATCAACGCTGTTATGCTTGCGGTAATAATTATCGTTATGGCTGTGCCCGAGGGCTTGCCGCTGATGATTTCGCTTGTTTCGAGCCTTAACATGGGTAAGATGCTTCGCGACAACGTCCTTGTACGCAAGATTAGCGGTATCGAAACCGCCGGCAGTATTAACCTCCTCTTTTCCGACAAGACCGGGACAATCACAAAAGGTCATCTTGAAGCGATTCTTTACGCGGACGGCTTGGGGGTTGAAACCGAAAAATACGACGACCTCCCCGACGCCCAACGACGCTTTATGAGTTACTGCATTAACGAGAACACAGACGCTGTTATTTCCGACGGCAAGGTTATCGGCGGTAATCTGACCGAACGCGCCGTTCTTGCCTACACAGGGGGAAGGGGTTCTGTCGGAGCGAAAAAACTTGCCGTTCTCCCATTTAACAGCTCGAATAAATACTCCGCAACCTCCATTGAAATTAAAGATGGGGACGGCGACTTTAAGGGAACCGTTATAAAGGGTGCGCCGGAGCGTATACTTCCTCGCTGCAAATATATCCTTAAGCCCGACGGAAGCAAGATGGAAGCCGAGGGAGACTGGCTCATTGAAGCGAAGATTGACGCACTTGCAGACAGGGCAATACGAGTGCTGATGTTTGCGGTTTCGGATATGATAATGGACCCCGAAAACCCTGCTATTTCCGGTGCCGACCCCGGTGACGACTGGACTCTCGTTGGAATACTCGGCATACGCGACGATGTTCGCCCCGAGTCTATTACGGCAATTGCCGAAGTGCAAAAAGCGGGAATACAGGTTGTTATGATAACCGGGGACAGGAAAGAAACCGCCGTTGCTATTGCAAAAGAAGCCGGGCTTGTTAAGAGTGAAGACGACATTCTTTTAACCTCCGACGAGTTTAACGAGCTTTCGGACGATGAAGTAAAAGAAGTTCTCCCCCGCCTTCGTGTTATTGCCCGCGCCCTGCCGCACGATAAATCGCGCCTTGTGCGGATTTCGCAAAGCTTAAACCTTGTTGTCGGAATGACCGGGGACGGCGTTAACGACTCCCCCGCCCTAAAAGCCGCCGACATTGGTTTTGCAATGGGTATAACGGGGACAGAAGTCGCGAAGGAAGCCTCCGAAATCATAATAATGGACGACAATTTCAGCTCAATCGACAAGGCAATTTTATACGGCAGAACAATCTTCAACAGTATCCGTAAGTTCATTATCTTCCAACTCACCATCAACGTTTCCGCCGTGCTGATTTCCTTTATCGCGCCGCTTATAGGACTCGGCGAACCGCTTACGATTACACAAATCCTTTGGATTAACCTTATAATGGACACCCTTGCGGCGATTGCCTTCGGCGGCGAACCCGCTCTCCATCGCTATATGAACGACAAGCCGAAGCGCAGAGACGAACCGATAGTAAGCCGGGATATGCTGTCCGAAATAGGGACGGCGGGTGTTGTAACATTTGCCCTTGCGCTTGTTTATTTACTTGCACCCTTCGTTCGCGACCTGTTCCGTCCGTCCGTTTCGTACCTCTCCCAAAACGGTGTTAATATTACCGAAAACTTCCTCTACACCGGTTTCTTCGCATTCTTCGTCTTTACCGCCGTCTTCAACGCCTTCAACGCCCGCACGGAGCGTCTTAACCTTTTCGACAATATCGGAAAGAACAAAGGCTTCCTTCTCGTTATCGGGGCGATTGTGGTTATACAGGTTGCACTTATCTACCTCGGGCGCGGCGTGTTCGAGTGCTGGGGGCTTACCGGGGGCGAATGGGCAGTTGTTCTTGCCTTCGCGGTTTTAATTATACCGGTTGACCTTCTTAGGAAAGCGGTTGTGAAAATATTTGCGAAAAAGGCTTAATCTTTCAAAGAAAGCTCCTATAAAATGGGAGCTTTTTTTGTATGTTTTCACAAAAAGTTTGGTGTATCGAACAAATGTTCGAAAATCGCTTGACAAAATGGCTAAAATATGGTATAATAGCGACAAAGGGGGGAGAAAATGTTTGAAATAGTTCGAGAAAGTGTATCAGCAGAAGCGGCGGCAATTCATTACGGCATAGAAATAAAAAGACACCGTGCTCGCTGCCCTTTTCATAACGGCGAAGACTTTAATCTTAGTTTTAAGGGCAACGGGTTTAACTGCTTTGTGTGCGGAGAGAAGGGCGACAGTATCAAATTTACTCAGAGCTTATTTGGCTTAGCTAAGCCGCTCGACGCGCTAAAGCGGCTTAACAGCGACTTCCGGCTCGGACTCGACGTCGAAGGAGGCTTAGGCGACTCATGGAGTCCCACGCTTTCAGACATAAGGCGAAAGTCCGCAGAGCGCGACCTGCCCGAATGTGTAAGCCGTATCTTGCGCGAATATTCGGATACCGTTTACTACCTAAAAACCATGCACAAACCCGAGACAGAGCTTTGGGCGTTCGCGCTGCATAATCTTGAATTCGCAGACTACCTTTGCAACCTTTTCGAGAGCAAAACCGCCTCGGAGAAGCTTGAATTTATCTTTAGTCATATGGAGGAAATAAAGGAATATGAAGAGTTTAACAGAGCTATTGAAGGACTTAGGAAGTGTAACACAGACGACCGAAAGTAAAAATGACATTGACTATAGTGACAATTCCGAGAAAAGTCAATATAGTCAATGTCATTTCGAACCGTTTCTGCCTTTTGAAGTAGGGAAAACGCTTCCGGCTTTTCCGCTCCATGCCCTTACCGATATATCCCCCGCTGTTGGGGAATACATAGTTACCGTAGGGGAGATGGTACAAGCCCCGATTGACCTTGTCGGTTCCGTCGTTCTCGGTGTGCTTTTAATTGCGTTACAGGGGCGGTTCCCTGTCTGCTTGCCTAACGGGCATAGAGAGCTCCCCTGTCTTTATATCGTCCCCATAGCTTTGCCGTCCGAGCGAAAAAGCGGCGTTATTGAAACTATCCTTCGTCCGCTTATTGAATATGAAAAGGACTATAATAAAGAACACGATAAAGATGTTGCACAGAACGAGTCTGAAATGCGGCTTACCTTAGGACGAATTGCGAAGGCTGAACGGGAGGTAATTAACAGCAAAAGCAGTGACGAGAGACAACTTGCCGAACAAGAACTTTCGGTAGCCAACACAGAACTTGCCGCTTTTGAGAAAAAAAGTCCTTTACGGTTATTCGGAGCGGACGTTACGCCCGAAAAGCTCGCGGCTATGCTTAAGTCACAAGGCGGGGTCTTCGCTCTTGTTTCAGCAGAGGGCGGCGGTGTTTTTGAAAATATCGGGAGGTATTCCGACAAGGGCGGGCTTGAAATCTACCTCAACGGTTACAGCGGCGACAGAATAACCGTTGACCGTAAGACTTCCGATAGTATCATTGTCGAACGTCCTATACTTAACCTTCTCCTGCCCTGTCAACCCTCCGTTATAACCGACCTCTTTTCCGACTCCCAAAAGGCGGGCAGAGGGCTTCTTTCAAGAATGTTATTCGTCAAGTGCAATTCGCTTGTAGGCGGAAGAAAAGCGACGGCGTGTGCTCCCCCAAACGAGTGTCTCGAAAGATGGGACAACCTTGTGAAGGCACTCGCCGCAGACAAAAATAGCGAGGAGCTTAAGTTTGATGAAGATGGTTTTTCGGTATACACCTCCTTTTTTGATGAAATTGAGCCGCAGTTAACTCCCGATTCGGTCGAGCTTGAATTCATGGCAGACTGGGCGGGGAAGCTTTGCGGCAATATGGTACGCCTTGCAGGGCTTATACACTGCATATCCGAGAGAACGTGGACTCCCTTAATTACCCGTGATGAAGCACTCTGTGCCCGTGAGCTTGCGCTCTACTTCCTTGCTCATGCTAAGGCGGTTTACCTTTCAGAGTCTGAATCGAGAGAGTCTTCAAATGCAAGGTATCTTTGGAGGAAACTCAAAGATGGCGAGTCTTTTACAAAGCGCGAGTTGATTCGCAAGACGAGCGGAAAATGTAATTTTAACCTTGACGAAAGCTTAGCCGCTCTTGCGGCGCGTGGGTATCTTCGCATTGATATTAAGGCGACAAAGGGCAGAAAAGCCGAGCTTATTGTTATTAATCCCGAAGCAAAACGTTAAAATGACAATGACTATATTGACTTTTCTTAGAATTGTCAATATAGTCATTGTGTTTTTACGACTTCTTAAGTCGGGCAACAAAGAGGTCCATAAGATGTTCGGCAGAATCTATAATCTTTCCGTTCGCGGAATCGACGAGTGCTTCGGCGAGCTCTACCGAAATTCCGCCGGATTGAACAGTAGCGCGAAGCGGACCGAGAACAGAGCAAGCGTACATCATCTCGAAGTGGTTATTACGCTCACCGCCGGTCTTAGTTAGAAGTATTTTTTCCGTCACCTTACAAAAAGTCTTGGCAAAAAGCGAAACGGCAGCAAGTTCGTCGGGGGTGTCGTTTAGAGTGAATTCGCCGGGCTTCTTCGGGCTGTCCTCATATACGGGTATAGTGTATGTTATCGGCGCGAAGACGTCGCCTTGCTTGTAAAGTTCCTCGGCTTTTCCGCCAATCTGTATTTTGTAAACGCCGCCGGGGATTACCCATTTGCCCTGCCATATTGCGAAACTGCGGGGGTTAAGGTTAAACTTAACGGTAGTTTCGGCGTTCGGTTCAAGGAAAACTTTTGTGAAGCCCTTGAGTTCGCGTAAGGGGCGGTCGACAACACTGTCTTCGGGGGCGACAACATACATTAAGACTGCTTCCCCGCCGTATCTGCTTCCGGTATTCTTCACACGGACAGTTACAATATCTTCTTTTACAGTGAGGTCGCTGTATTCAAATTTAGTGTACGAAAGCCCATGCCCGAACGGGAAGCGAACGGTTAAAGCGTTCTTTTCATAATAGCGGTAGCCGACGTAGATACCCTCTTTGTAGGTTGCATTTTTCGCACCGTACGTGTCGGCGGAGGGGACGTCGGCGTACTCCATGCACCACGACTCCGCAAGACGTCCGCAAGGGTTCGCATAGCCGTAAAGCAGGTTCTTAACCGCTTCCGCGCCCGCTTGCCCGGGAAGCCCCATATAAAGCACTGCTTTTACCTTGTCAATCCAAGGTGTCTCGACAACGCCGCCGGCAAAAAGCACAACTATCGTATTCGGGTTAACAGCTGCGGTTTCTTCGATAAGCTTAACATCTTCGGGCGGAAGTTTAAGGTCGGTGCGGTCAAAACCTTCGGATTCGTATTCGTCGGGGAGCCCTGTGAAGATTACCGCAATATCACACTCGGAGGGGTTTCCGTCCGATTTAATGACTTCGCATATCTGCGTTAGTTTCGTCGGGTTAATAAGGGAAGAGCCCGCGCCTTGATAACGAAGTTTCGTGTACATTCTGCCGAAAGCTGCGACGGTTTCTGACGGCTTTATAGGCAGGATATTGTCGTCGTTTTTAAGGAGTACGGCAGACTGCTCGGCGGCTTTCCCGGCAAGGGTATTGTGACTTTCGTAATTGCAAGAATCGGTTCTCTGTCCCGACATCTCGCCGCCCGGTCCGAACTTACGAACCCACGCTTTAACACGGTTAGCAGCCCTTCTTATTACTTCCTTCTTAAGTTTGCCCTCTTTAACGTCCTTGGCAACTTGCTTCTCGGCGTAGTAGTGACAACCCGGCATAAGCAGGTCGCAGCCCGCCTTAAGCGACTCGGAGCGGTTGTCAATAGCCGTCCAGTCGGACATTACAAGCCCGTCAAAGCCCCACTCGTCCCGCAAAATGTCGGTTAAAAGCATCTTGTTTTCGGGGCAGTACGTTCCGTTAACACGATTATACGCCGCCATAACTGAGGAGGGCGAAGATTCCTTTATCGCAATTTCAAAAGCGGTAAGGTAAATTTCGCGGAGGGTGCGTTCGTCAACTGCGGAATTGGAGCTCATGCGGCGTTCTTCTTGGTTATTACAGGCGAAGTGCTTAATACAACCGCCGATTCCCGTCCCTTGAAGCGCGTTTATAAAGGCGGCGGCAAGCTTCCCGGCAACGTATGGGTCTTCGGAAAAATACTCGAAGTTTCGCCCGCAAAGGGGATTTCGCTTAATATTCACGCCGGGACCGAGAACAACGTCCGCGCCCTGTTCATTGGCTTCTTCCCCAATCGCCTTACCAATCTCGGCAAGGAGATTAGTATCGAAGCTCTGGGAGGTCGAAACGGCGGTAGGGAAACAGGTTGCGGGCTTTGAGCCTTGATGGAAGATGTTTTCGGTAAAGTCCTGCATACGAAGCCCGTGAGGACCGTCGGACATAAAGAGGGACGGCAAATCTTCTTCCGGCACGGGAACGGTTTTCCACGCGGAAAGACCTTCTGTTAATCTTAGCTTTTCACGAAGGGTCATAATTTTATCTCCGGTTATTTTTAGATATGTAGGGGTAGAATATTCCACCCCTTAAAGTTCAATATTGTCAACTTCATCTCGCGCAAACTCTTCGTCGAACGGTTCACCCTGCTTTTTGACGGCGGTGTTTGTCAGGTTGCGGGAATTCTCTTGCTTGGATTTCTTCCCGACTCTTGCGTTGTTGCCGTAGAGCAAAAAATCTTTATCCATAATAATCACCGAGACTATTATGTGCAGAAAATTTACGGTTATGCGGCTTCAAACGCTGACTTGTCGGCTCCGCAAATCGGGCAAGTGAAGTCGTCGTCAACCTGTTCCCAAGGTGTTCCGGGGGCAATTCCGCGTTCAGCGTCGCCCACAGCGGGGTCGTAAGTGTAACCGCAGATTGTGCAAACGTATTTCATAATTATTCCTCCTATATTTTAACCGTTTTTCCAAAGGCTGTGAAGATTGCAATAAGCGTAAACCGCAATTGCTTCTGCGTCCGCTACAAAGGTTGCAGCGGGCTTGTCGCCGGGCTTAAGGTTTTTAACAAGGAAACCCTCGCTTGTTTCGAGAACAATCCATCTGATGAAGTGCTCGGGGAGCATGGGGTGGTCAACCGAACCGACGTTTACGGAAACGGTACTCCCCGTTATCGAAACAACCGGGATATGCTTCTCAGCCGCCGCTTCAACAGTTCCGGGAACGACTTCCGCCATCTTCTCCCCGCAGCACTGTACGTTAACGCCCGAATCCTCCATCATAACGATAATGTTCCCGCAGTGTTTACATCTGAAAAATTTCATTTTTAATCCTCCATTATTCTATATTTTTTCAAAAACATCAATTCCGTGCTTGCAAATGGGACAGATAAAGTCGGGCGGCAATGTTTCACCCTCGTAAACATACCCGCATACTTTGCAAATCCAGCCTTTCTTAGGGTGGTCGCAACCACTCGCGTCTTTCGGCTTCTTCGGAACAGGCTTGATATGGTTTTGGTAGTAGTCGTATGTTACAGGCGGAATGGTTGACAGCTCGAAAGCCTCGGTAATGCTTGCGATAAACATTGTATGAGTGCCGCAGTCGATTCTGTTTGTAATCGCTCCTGCTATAACGGCGTTGGCGTGTTTATCGGCGTAGAGCGTTCCGTTTGAAGCTCGCTTTGTAAAGCCGTCAAATTTGTCAGCCGTCTTGCCGGACTGATACCCGAACTGCTTGACCAAGCTAAACGGTACATCTTCCTCAAGAACCGATATTGTAAATTCGTCCTGAACCATTAACATATCGTGGGTAAGGTTCGCTTTATTGACGGTAAAAGCAATCTGCTTGGGTGTGTCGGTTATCATCATCGAAGCATTAATAATACAAGCGTTGTCCTTGGGGTATTTGTCCGAAGGCTTCGCGGAAAGCAGATAGAGACCGTACGAGAGCTTAAACAGCGCGGTATTTTGAACCTCACCGGGGTTATAGACGGGAACGGTTTTAACCTTTATCCCGGAAGCAATTTCGTCGGCAATTTCATTCAGCCTCAGGGCGTCGGCGGGTTTAACGCTTGAACGTATTGACAGGAACTTTTCGGAAAGTGTTACGTCCTTGCATTTCGTCATTGCGGCGCGGATAAGGTTGCCCGCTGCGGGTGCCCACGAGCCGTTTTCGATAACCGTTACGTGTCTGTTCCCAAAATTATGGGCGGTTAAGTCATTTACAACCGCTTCCATTGTTACGAAAATCCCGGCGTTGTAGGTTGAGGAAGCGAAGACGATATGCGAATACTTAAAGCAGGCGGCTACGATATTTGAAGCGGGAATAACCGAAGTGTCGAACATCTCCGTCTTGATACCCTTTTCGCGAAGCTTTGTCGATAAAATCTCCGCTGCGTTCTCGGTATGCCCGTAGATTGTCGCGTAGACGATACATACGCCGTCTTCTTCGGGAGTATAAGAGCTCCACTTGTCGTATTTGTCGAGGTAGTAAGCAATGTTCCTCCGCCAAACGAAGCCGTGGAGCGGGCAGATATACTTTATGTCAAGGGTAGAAGCCTTTCCGAGCAGCGTCTGAACCTGCGCACCGTACTTGCCGACAATGTTAATGTAGTAGCGTCTCGCCTCGTCAAGGTAATCCCTGTCGAAGTTAACTTCGTCCGCAAAGAGCGCGCCGTTAATCGCGCCGAATGTTCCGAAGGCGTCCGCCGAAAAGAGCACTCCGCTCGTCTCGTCAAACGTAACCATAACCTCCGGCCAGTGCACCATAGGCGCAAACACAAACTTAAAGGTATGCATACCGGTGCAGAATGTATCGAATTCGTTAACGACCATCACGTGGTCGTCAATATCGGGAATGGTGAAGAAATTCTTAATCATCGTGAGGATTTGCTTGTTGCAGATTATGGTAATGTCGGGGTAGCGTCTTATGAGCTCGGAAAGGGTTGCCGAATGGTCGGGTTCCATGTGGTGGACGACGAGGTAATCGAGTTTCCTCCCTTTTAAGGCATACTCGACGTTTTCAAAAAACTGCTCGGAAACCGTTGCGTCGACGGTATCAAAAAGCGTTGTCTTAACGTCTGTACAAAGGTATGAATTGAACGAAACGCCGTTCGGAACAGAATAAACGCCCTCGAACATAGCGAGCCGCCTGTTGTTCGCGCCGACCCATACTATATCGTCGGTTACTTTTCTTGTACTGTGCATAATGAAAAATCTCCTTATGTTTTTATTCTAACACGAAAATATGTAAATGTCAAGCAGAAAAATTGTCTTAATTTAGACAAGTAATTACCTATGGTAATTACTCAATCCCTGCTTTTTTATACGACATCGGGCTTATTCCGACAATTTTCTTGAATTTATTGTGGAAATAGTTAATATTAGAAAACCCGACCATCTCCGCAACTTCGTAAACCTTATACTGTCCCGATTCAAGAAGGCGTTTCGCCTCGGTTATACGAATATTGTCAAGATAGTTGTTGAAGTTCTCGCCTGTGTATTTATGGAAAACTTTTCCGAGGTACGCGCTGTTATAGCCGAAAAGCTGTGCAAGCCCTTCGAGCCTTATTTCAGATTTATAGTTCGCCGCAACATACCGCACGATTTTTTCAATATTACTCTGTGTAGTATCACCGAAAACATTGTCGGATATACCGCAAAGCATTTCCGAAACGTAATTGTTAATCTCAAAGAGCGAAGGGAGCGAAGAAATTTTTGCTATATCGTCTGCTGTGGGAAGCTCTTCGCCACCCTTTGTGCTTGCCTTAACTATCTCGCTCACGGTATTAATGTAGATGAGGCGGATTGATTCTGGGGTGAAACGCCCGCTCATGAAGATGTTATGAAGCTTTTCGAGGTGGTCGAGGAGCTTTTCAATATCGTTTACGGTAACAAGCGCGTAGAACCTTGACGCTATGTCTTCCGGCTCGCCGCTCTCCGACCAATATTTCGCCAGTATCTCCGGCGATATAACCCCTGTGTGCATATAGAGGAATTTCATGCGGTAAATTTCAGCCGCTGTGCGATACGATTCCTTAATTTCATAGACGGAGGTTACTGTCTTCCCCACCGCCGCGAATTCAGTCGTTATCTTCTCCATGAATTTTGTCGCGTCGACTTTGCTCGAACCGACAAAGAGAAGCCCTAAGGTATGTTCGATATCGAGCTTAACATAAAGAGGGTTTGAGACCTCATTTAACATATCGTAAACCATATCGGTTTCGTCGGAATTGTCTGAAAGCGAGATTAAAGCGACGGTAAATTTCCGCTCCTGCGGGAGGTTGCTTGCGGTAATTGCATTAGCTTCGGCTGTGCCTAAAAAGAGGGATTTTATTAGTTCGTCCTGTAGATATTCGCTGCCCTTTTGCTTAACAAATTCGGTTTTGCGCTCTTCGTTAATTTCATCGGAAAGCCTGTTCAGCTCGGCGATAAGTTCGTCTTCATCAACCGGCTTGAGTATAAATTTCTTAACCCCGAGGGCAATTGCCGATTGGGCATATGAAAAATCGGAATAGCCCGAAAGTATAACCGCTTTCCCGGAAAAGCCGCGCTTCTTCGCCTCTTCGAGCATATCAAGCCCGCTTCGTCCGGGCATACGTATATCCGCGATAACTATATCGGGGGAAAGCGTTATGAGCTTTTCGAGCCCATCGTCGCCGTCGCCGCTCTCACCGATTACCTTAAGCCCTAATTCCTCCCACGGAATCATCATTCGCAGACCGCGTCTTACCGTTTTTTCGTCGTCAACGAGCATTACTCCGAGCATTTTTTATTCCTCCGTTTCCGTTCCCGTTTCGCGGGGTAATGTTAAGCGAATTGTTGTGCCTTTTCCGAGCTCTGAAAAAATCTTCATGCCGTATTCATTGCCGAAATATTTTTTAATTCGCATATGAACGTTCGTTAATCCGATTGATTTACCCGAGGACGTGTCGCCGTTCTCAATCTTTTCACGAAGGCTTGTAAGCGTTTGTTTATCCATGCCGCCGCCGTTGTCGGTTACCTCGATTATAACGTCTTTCCCGGCGTATTTTACAGCAATGAGGATATACCCGCCCTGCTTAACCTTTTCAACACCATGTGCATATGCGTTTTCAACAAGCGGTTGAATTATGAGCGGCAAAATCATATACTCGCCGCTTGGTTCGCAGTATATATTGTAGGTTACCCTGTCGCCGAAACGCGCCGCCTGTAATTTCAGGTAGTTGTGAGTAAACTCAATCTCCGTTTCAAGGTTAACAAGCCCGTCCTTAACCGACAAGCTCCTCCGCATGAATTTGCCTAAAACTTTAAGCAGCTCCGCAGTTTCCCTGTCGTCATTAGAATATGCCTTCATTCGTATTGTTTCGAGGGTGTTATAGAGAAAATGCGGGTTAATCTGGCTCGCAAGCGCCTTAAATTCCGCTTCAACCTGATTTAGACGGAACGTCTCCGCCTGTAATTTCGCCTCGGTCGTTTCGGTGTTTGAGAACATGATGCTGTTCACCATCTGTTTTAAAAGCCCGTAGAGTTCATAAATCTCATCTTCGCCCTTAATCTCGTCGCTCAGTTCAAGGTCGCCGCCCGTAACTTTATTCATCTGACGCTTTAAGAAATTAATCCGCCTTGTGAAAAATCCCGTCAGCAGAATTGAAATAAGTATAGACAATATTAAACATAGTCCGACATACCAGATATAGATAAGTGTAACATTTCTGCTCTCTTCGGTTAAGTCTGTATACGGCACAGTAAGATATATTCTGAATTCGGTGTTGGTAAACCCTGTAGAAAACGGAACCGTCACGGTATAATCGCTGCCATAAAAGAAGTTGTCTTGAAGCACGGACGCTTCGTCGTTTTCATAGAGCGGGACATACATTGAATCGAGGATACCTCTGAAATCACTGCTTGAATATATTACGACACCGTTTGACATTGTAAATGTGACGGGATAATTAATCGGGGAAACCGCTGTCTGATACGCCGTCGGCGAAACAATTACAGCCGCAACGGCAGTCTCGCCCGTTTTCGCCGTCAGCGGTTCGATAAGCGCAAGGTAATATTTTTCTTCTTCCTCGGCTTCCTCACTCGGAACACTGATAATATTCCAAAAAGGAACTCCGTCGGTTTTCGCCCGTTTATACCACGAGAGGTTTTTTATGTCATCTGTAACCGAAATATATGAGCTGTCGGTAAATGCAAGCCCGTTTTCGTAATATATCCGAATTTCTTCAATCTGCGGGAGCGACGAAACAAAGCCGGAAAGAGGGTTGTTCCCCTCTCCGGTTGATATGTAGTTTATTACGGTATCACTCTGCGACATTTCTTTTGCGACATTCTCGGCAACCGTTAAAATATCGGAAAATCTTGTGCTGATATTGTCGGTATCGGCTCTTAAGTCGTTCACGGCATAATTTTCTAAGATATGTTGAAC
>JAISGY010000046.1 GCA_031262835.1 Ruminococcus sp. | reverse complement strand
TGGTCAACAAAGTAGTCAGCAAACCCCTGTTTCTTAATCTGATCGACTGATAAATCGCGGGTTAATTGGTAAACGAGGGTTGAAATCATTTCGACGTGACCGAGTTCTTCTGTGCCGATGTCGGTAAGGAGACCCTTTATGCGTCCGTAGGGTGCACTGTAACGTTGAGTTAAGTATCGAATTGACGCGCCGAGTTCACCATCGGGACCGCCGAGTTGTGTTATGATGATTTTTGCGTTGGCGGCGCTCGGATTTTTTATATTTATAGGGTACTGTAACTTTTTTTCATAAGCCCACATAATCAGTTCGCGCTCCTTTCCCAAGGCCACGGATCATTGATCCAGCTGAATTTCGAGGTGTTAACGGAATTGTTCGCGGTAATCGGACCCCATTTTTCCACGTATTCGTGAACCGCATTATCGCGAAGCTGTTTGTAATGCTTGTAGTACGCAAGGGCAGTAGTGTCTTCGGGATGTGTGTCCAAGAACAGCTTTATGTCGTTAAGATAAAAATCGTACATCTGTATTGCGAGCATCAGATTTTTCATACTCATTTTACTGCACACCCCTTTTCAGCATCGAATTTTAAGTTAAGCGAAGGGAAGATTGTACCGGCTTGAAAACCGATATTTTCGGTATACGGCGTTTCCCATTTTTGTATCGGAACATAACACATTGCAAGCGGGAAATTACCTAAACACACCTTATAATCGGGTTTCGGAGCGGGTAACGTTACCGCACCAGTTGTCGGTAAGTCGGCAACATTTGCGGGAAGAGTTGTTATGTTTGACGTGCCGTTCGAGGGAATCTGCCAAACTGCCGCCGGGAGTGTAACTGCATCGGTAGTTCCGCCCGAAACCGCAGCCGGAACAGTTATAACTTCGGCAATCCGCTCAACAATATCGGAAGCACCTGATGTCAATCCGGAAATAACCGATGTAATCGCGGCACCGACGTTTTCGGGACTGCATTCTGTGCATGAATCCGCTTCGGTAAGAACTCCGTTAACAGCGGAAGGCGTTGTTTGTACCGTCTGTAATGTGCCTTTACTATGCTCAACTTGAATCTGTCCGGCAGGGGGAGTAAAAGGTCTTTGCCCGACAGGTCTCTGACCGGTTGTGGGACGTGTTGTCGGGACTTGCGGAGTTGCAGCCGGTGGTTTAGGCTGTGCAGGTTTCGGAGCAGGTTGTTGGCTCGGGAAATTCGCAGCCGGAGCTTGTTGGCTCGGGAAGTTCGCCGCCGGAGCTTGCTGGCTCGGGAAGTTCGCCGCCGGAGCTTGTTGACTGGGGAAGTTCGCCGCCTGTTGGCTCGGGAAGTTCGCTGTAGCGGGCGAAACCGCTGTGGCGGGTGCGGCTTGCCTTTGTTTTTGCGCCGCAGAATTAGAATTCTGTTTATTATTGTTATTTCTTGAATAATAATTCATTGTTTCCTCCTTATTTCTGTAGATTTCGGTCCGTATTTTATATTATGTGTTTTAACAAAATTCGTTACAATTGATAAATAAAATATCAAAATTAACCAATTCAATGAAATATTTAAATGGCTAAAGTATAATTATTAAGTCAACTTGCAAAAAACGTTAATAAAAATTACATGATTTGTTATTATAATTGTGGTATAATAGTTCAATCAGTATTATGGAGAAATTATAACAAATGTTTGAAAAACTTGAAGCAACTGAACAAAAATACGAGGATATTTCCGAAAAACTTACAAATCCTGATATTATATCGGATACGAAGCAATACGCCGCGCTGATGAAAGAATATAAATCACTCACGCCGCTTGTTGAGAAATTCCGCGAGTATAAACGTGCCTTAACATCGATTTCCGAATCGGAAGAGATGATGAAGGACGCTGATTCCGAAATCCGCGAGCTTGCCGAAATTGACTACCTTGCGGGAAAGGAAAGTGCCGGGAAACTTACGGAAGAACTGAAAGTTTTGTTAATTCCGAAAGACCCTGACGACGACCGCAGCGTTATCGTTGAAATTCGCGGCGGCGCAGGCGGTGAAGAGGCAAACCTTTTCGCGAATTCTCTCTTTCGTATGTACAATCTCTATGCGGAAGCAAGACGTTGGAAAGTCGAAATTGTCAACGCTAACCAGACCGACCTCGGCGGTTTTAAGGAAGTTTCGTTCCTTATCGAGGGCGAAGGCGCGTATTCAAGACTCAAGTACGAAAGCGGCGTCCACAGGGTTCAGCGTGTCCCCGAGACCGAATCGCAGGGGAGGGTGCATACCTCAACCGTTACCGTTGCGGTGCTTCCCGAAGCGGACGATGTTGAGATTGAGATTGACGAAAAAGACCTGAAAACCGATGTTTTCCGTGCGTCGGGCGCGGGCGGTCAGCACATCAATAAAACCGAATCGGCTGTGAGAATTACGCATATTCCGAGCGGAATTATTGTCGAATGTCAAGACGAGCGTTCCCAACATAAAAACAAGGACAAGGCAATGAAGGTTCTCCGCTCAAAACTTTATGAAGCCGCGCTTAATGAACGTAACGACAAGATTGCTTCAACACGCCGCTCTCAAGTCGGAACAGGCGATCGCTCCGAACGAATTCGTACCTACAATTTCCCGGAAAGCAGGGTTTCAGACCATCGAATCGGACTTACGCTTTATAAACTCGAGGCAATATTAAACGGTGACTTAGATGAAATTATCGACGCACTGATAACCGCTGTACAGGCGGAAAAACTTTCATCGGCAGAGGTTTAATTCTTGCGTTACGATACAAAAATAATGCCGCTGCGCACACCCGGCGCGATTAATGAAGCGGCGAAACTTATCCTTTCGGGAGAACTTGTAGCGATACCAACCGAAACCGTTTACGGGCTTGCAGCGAATGCTTTTGACGAAAACGCCGTGCGAAAGATTTTTGAAGTTAAGGGGCGTCCTGCCGATAACCCGCTGATAGTCCATACCTACGGAATCGACGGCGTGAGCGAAATTGCAGAAGAAATACCGGAAACGGCGAAAAAACTCTTTGAAAACTTTTCACCCGGTCCGCTGACGATCGTTCTTAAGAAGAATCCGAAAATCCCGCAGATAACAAGCGGAGGTCTCGGCACTGTCGGTGTTCGTATCCCCGATATTGCCGATATCCGTGAGCTTATAAAAATCTGCGGCGTTCCGATTGCCGCGCCTTCAGCGAACCTTTCGGGACTGCCGAGTCCAACCTCCGCAAGGCACGTTTTTAACGATTTACAGGGGAAAATTCCGCTTATTTTAGACGGCGATGAATGTAAAATCGGGCTTGAAAGCACCGTCATTTCCCTTCAAAACGAAGATATAAAAATCCTTCGCCCGGGCAATATAACAAAAGAAAATCTCTCCGAATTCGGTAAGGTAATTGTTGATGAAGGCGTTACCGGTGAACTAAGCGGAATTCCTGCATCGCCCGGTATGAAATACAAACACTACGCGCCGAAAGCTGACATAACTTTAATCGAAGGCGAACTTCCTTTCTTCATCTATTATTTTAACAAAAACGCCGATGAAGATACCTTCGCGCTGATGTTTGATGATGACGAATGTGCAATAAAAAACAGGATTAATTTCGGTAAAACTTCAAAAGATCAAGCGGCGAATCTGTTTAAAACACTTCGTGAACTTGATGAGCGAAGCATAAAAAAAGTATTCGCACGCTGCCCGAAAAAAACCGATGAGGGGCTTGCGGTTTATAACAGACTGATCCGTGCGGCGGCATTTAAGCTTCATTCCTTTTAAGCGGGGGTATTATGATACACGTAATAGGACTGACCGGGCAGAGCGGCGCGGGAAAAACCACTGCCGGCGCGGTATTTAAGTCTTGCGGATTCGCTGTTATTGACGCTGATGAATGTTCGCGCGAAGCGGTATTACCGAGGACAGATTGCTTAAAAGAAATTTCTGAATATTTCGGCAGAAAAATAATTAATCCCGATGGAACACTTAACAGACCCGCGCTTGCTTCAATAGTTTTTTCCGAAAAATCCGAGCTTAAAAAACTCAACGCAATAATTCATCCCTATATCACGTCAATAATCTGTAAAAAAATCAACGAATATAAAACACTCGGGAAAGACTTTATAATCCTTGACGCACCAACCCTTTTCGAGAGTAATACCGACGACCTTTGCGACCTTATTATAAGCGTAACCGCAAAAGAAGAGCTTAGAAAAAAACGCATTTTTGAACGTGACAGTTTATCGGAAGAAGACATCAGTATGCGTTTTCGTTCCCAATACTCCGAAAGTTTTTTCAGAAAACATTCCGATTTTATTATCATTAACAATAAATCCGAAGATGAATTTATTGAAAAAACGAAGGAAGTCGCAGAGAAGATAAAAGCTTACTATTCGCCCGGAAAAACTCTACTTAACCTAAACTAAAATACGAGGTAAATGTATGTCGAAAGATAAATCACCCGCAAAACTTTTGGAAGAAAAATTAATACCGAAGCCTAAACACGCAGGGCTTTTGTTAACATCAAACGAGCTCGATAATTCCCACGCTTTTTCGGAAAGATACAAGTGCTTTTTGAATGCCGCAAAGACGGAACGCGAATCGGTAAAGTTTACTGTCGAAGAAGCAAAAAAGCACGGTTTCGTGGAGTTTACCGACGGCTTAAAACTACAAACGGGAATGAAAATTTACCGCACAAACCGCGGCAAATCCGCACTCTTTGCGGTAATCGGGAAAGAGGATATTTCACGCGGGGTTAACCTAATCGCCGCGCATATCGACTGCCCGAGAATTGACTTAAAACAACATCCGCTTTACGAAGAGCGCGAAATTGCTTACTTTAAAACACATTATTACGGCGGGATAAAAAAATACCAGTGGACGGCAATCCCGCTGTCTCTCCATGGGGTTATCATCAAAAAAGACGGCGAAACAATAGAAGTTAATATCGGCGAGCGCGACGACGAACCTTGTTTTGTTATTTCCGACCTCCTACCGCACCTTTCGGGTGAGCAGAACAAGAGGACTCTGAATGAAGGAATAAAGGGCGAGGAACTCAATCTCATAATCGGTTCAATGCCTTTTGTTGACGATGAAATAAGCAATAAAGTTAAGCTTAATATTGCGAATATTTTGTTTGAAAAATACGGAATAGTAGAGCAAGATTTTGTGTCGGCGGAGCTTGAAATTGTACCCGCATTCAAGGCACGTGACGTCGGTTTCGACCGCAGTATGGTCGGCGGTTACGGGCATGACGACAGGGTTTGCGCCTACACGGCTTTTGAGGGAATTTTGGAAACCGAAAATCCCGAACGCACTGCAATCTGTATCCTGACCGATAAAGAAGAAACCGGTTCGGACGGAAATACCGGGCTTAAAGCCGCGTATCTTCGCTATTTTATCGCCGATATTGCAGACAGCTTCGGCGTAAAATACCGCACCGTTTTAGAGCGGACAAGATGCCTTTCAGCCGACGTAAACGCCGCATTCGACCCGACTTTCCCGGACGTTGTTGAGAAGGGGAACGCCTCCTACATTAACTATGGGCTTGTTATGACAAAGTATACGGGAAGCCGCGGAAAAGCCGGCACTTCGGATTGTTCCGCTGAATTTATCGGCGTTGTAAGAAAACTTTTTGAGGACAACAACATTCTGTACCAAACAGGAGAACTCGGAAAGGTTGACTTCGGCGGCGGCGGAACCGTTGCTGCGTACCTTGCGAATTTGGGAATGGATGTGCTTGATATCGGCGTGCCTGTAATCTCGATGCATTCGCCGTTTGAACTTGTTGCAAAAACCGATGTTTACGAAACTTACAAAGGATTCAAAGCGTTTTATAACGCATAAAATATGAATGCAATAATTACTCCTAACGCACTTCGGGGGAGCATAAAACCTCCCCCCTCAAAAAGCTACGCACACCGCGCATTAATCGCCGCTGCGTTGTCAAAAGGCACATCAAAAATCAACAATATCGCTATGTCCGACGACATAAAAGCAACGATAAACTGCCTAACTGCAATCGGCGCGGAAATCGTTGTAAACACTGACAGCGCAACAGTAAACGGCATTAAAAATATACCGCAAAACGCGCTTCTTGACTCTAATGAAAGCGGTTCAACGCTGCGTTTTATGATACCGATTTGTGCTTCACTCGGAATCAACGCAAGATTTATCGGTAGTGCGAAGCTGCCTTCACGCCCTATAGATACATATAAGCGTGAACTTGCGAAACACGGCATAACTTTTTCGTTTGAAACCGATTTAAGTTTACCGCTTGAAATTTCGGGAAAACTTACATCGGGTGAATATTTTATCGAAGGCGATATTTCCTCGCAATATATAACAGGGCTTTTGTTTGCCCTGCCGCTTCTTGACGGCAATTCGACAATTTCCATAACGTCAGAATTACAGTCACGCGGATATGTCGATATAACGCTTGATGTACTCGAAAAATTCGGTGTAAATATCAACCCGAATTCGGATAAATATATAGTTTCACCGACAGAATTTACCCCTACAGAATACACCGTTGAAAACGACTGGTCACAAGCGGCGTTTTGGTACGCGGCGCAAAATCTGACTGTAGAGGGTATGAACGAGCAGTCTTTGCAGTCCGACAGAATCGGCACAGATTTTTTACGTAGCGGAATGTATGAACGCATCGATGTTTCACAGATTCCCGATTTAGTCCCCATTTTAGCCGTTAAGGCGGCGGTTGGCAATAATGAAGTTACCTTTTGTAATGCAAAACGCCTTGCAATAAAAGAATCGAACAGGCTTAAATCCACGGCAGAGATGATAAATGCTCTCGGCGGGGACGCTGATTACAACAGCGACAGTTTAACAGTTCGAGGGACAGGGAAACTCCGCGGCGGGACGGTTAAACGCTATGACGACCACCGTATAGTCATGTCGGCGGCAATTGCAGCAACATACGCTGAAAACGAAGTTGTAATCAACAATGCGGAAGCCGTTAATAAAAGCTACCCAAACTTTTGGGACGAATACAAAAGACTCGGCGGGAAAGTAAACTTTAACTGATTGGAAAAATAAAATGAGTTCATTCTGGAAATCAAATATAACGCTTTCCGTTTTCGGAGAGTCGCACGGCGCGGGTATAGGCATTGTAATCGACAACCTGCCGCCGGGAGAGCGGATTGATACCGATGAAATCCGCTTTTTTATGAGCAGGCGCGCACCGGGGCAGGGGAGTACCTCGACCCCGCGAAAAGAAGCGGATATGCCGAGTATCGTGAGCGGCGTGCATAACGGCTACACGACCGGAACACCCCTCACCGCCTTTATCGCGAACACCGACACACATTCCTCCGACTACTCGAATATAAGTAAACTCGTTCGCCCCGGGCACGCGGATTATACGGGAGCTGTGCGCTATAACGGCTTTAACGACGTTCGCGGCGGCGGGCATTTTTCAGGGCGGCTGACTGCTCCGCTTGTTTTTGCAGGCTCAATTACCGGGCAGATTTTAGAGCGCCGCGGAATTTACACGGGCGCGCATATTGAACAGATTCATAATATAAAAGACAAACGTTTCGATCCGATGGGAGTGTCAAGAGAAGAAATAATCAAGCTTCGTCACAAGAAATTTCCCGTGTTAAACGACAAAAAAACAGAGGTGATGATTGAGGATGTTAACAAGGCAAGGGAAGCCGGAGACAGCCTTGGCGGAGTTATCGAGTGCATTGTGACAAACGTTCCGGCGGGTATCGGTTCGCCTGTTTTTGAAGGGCTTGAAAACAGTATTTCGCAGCTTGTATTCGGAATTCCCGCAATAAAGGGAATTGAATTCGGCGCGGGTTTCGGCGTTGCAAAGATGCTCGGGAGCCAAAATAACGACGAATTTTACGTTGACGAGCGCGGATATGTTATAACAAAAACGAATAATCACGGCGGAATTTTAGGCGGAATTTCTTCGGGAATGCCGATAGTCTTCCGCGTTGCGGTTAAGCCTACACCGTCAATTTCAAAGCCGCAAAAGACGATTGATATAAAAAACATGACGAATGAAGAACTCGAAATCCATGGCAGACACGACCCTTGTATCGTTCCGCGAGCTGTCCCCGTCGTCGAATCAGCGGCAAATATTGCGGTGCTTTCGCATATGATGAACTATCCGAATTTTGTGTAACACTTTTGGAGAAAAGACTATGAAGGTAACAAAAAAGAGTCCGATAGATTGGGATAATATCGAGGAAGTACGCGAATATTACGCGAAAAATCGAGAAGAATCAAAGAGAATTTTCGCAATACTTAATACCTGTTTTGTCTTTTCGATGGCGACGTCGTTAATCCCGGCTGTGCTTTTAACCTTCTATACTGTACTGAGCGGTGCAGGACAGATGCTCGGGTATGCGATAATGCGCGGGGCTTACGGCGACGAAGCAGTACGCGAAGGCGTAAGAGGATTCATAAACGGACTGCCGATTTTATACCTTGCCGCAATATGGTTAATCGGAATATTATCGCTTTTATCGAAGGTTTATGATCTGAGAAAAACGCATAAATTCTTGCGGGTTTTCTATCCGATTATATCGCTCTTTTCAATCATCGGAATACTTTTTAACGACAACGGACCTGTATTGGGAATACTCTGTTTCTGTTACGGCATAGTCGGATTTTGCGTTGAAGATTTAATTTTAAGACAACTTCCGCTCCTTGACGAACTTTCTAAAGAGCCGGGATTTCCGCACTTCTTGGACTATTTCGACAGAACACATACGGTCAAAAATACCATCGCAAAGTACGTTGACTATAAAAAAAAGCTTGAAGAAAAGCATGAAAAGGATACGCACGAAGGCGTGCTGATGCAAAAGGCAATTGCTAAAGAACAGATAAAGCCGGAAGAATTCGAGCTCGGAATTATGCCGGAAGTCTCCGTCCCCGAAACCGAATTTGACTACGAACGAGGCAGGCGGGATGTAAAAGAAGCCGATACTACTCATCTTTTCGACGACTGAGGTAAAATAATATGGATTTGGGTTATGAGCTTAAAAACGTCTACGAAGTTAAGGTTGCGATATGTTATCTTTTAGAAAAAATAGAATATCGCCTTCGTGAAAATGAGCTTAATGAAATTGTTTTTAATAACGAATTCATTAACTATTTTCTTTACGCTTCGGCGATTGAAGAGCTTATTATAAACGATTCGATTGCGCGGGTTTATGATAACGAAATCCCGTATATAGAGCTTCGCGATAAGGGGAGGGAAGCCGCAAAAACGCTTAAGAAGGATGTTCAGTTTAGGTTTCGTAAACATCTTTTGGAATCCGCTTTCAGGTTTAATTCCGAAAAATCGGTTGACAGCGATGTTACCGTTTTTGCAACAAAAAGGGAGTCGGGTTACAGTGTTGAAGCCGTTTTCGGCGACAAGAACCTCGAGCTTATGCGCCTTTCTCTCTACGCGCCGGACGAAGACCAAGCAGAGTATCTCAAATTTCAAATCCGCGAAGACCCGAACGAATTCTATAAAACGGTTATCGAATCGCTTATTTTTGCAAAACGCCCTACTATCGAAATTACGGAAGAGATGGTGTAAGAAGATTATGAGAAAACTTAATCCCGAGCATAAAACCGCACTCATAGAAATGGTTAATAAGGCATCATATTTCGACCTCTTGGGGATAAAACTCGTCGATATGGATATGGGGTCGGCAAAGGTTGAAGTTGAACTCCAAAAAAGGCATATGAACCCGTTCGGCGCGATACACGGCGGGATATATGCCTCAATTATTGATACGGCGGCGTATTGGTCGGCGTATTGCGAAGTTGACGAAAACGTCGGTTTTACTTCAATTGACCTTAATGTTGACAACCTTTCGATGGTTAAGAGCGGTAAAATTATTGTAACCGGGCGTTGTATCAGAGTCGGAAAAACTTTAATCGTAACCGAAGGAACAGCAGCGGACGAAAGCGGCAGAATTTTAGCGTACGGCACATCAAAACTAATGGTCTTACACGGAAGACAAACAATGGTTCACGCCACCGAACACATGGGCTACCCGAATCTCCCGCCGAAGTTTATCGATTAATTACCGTGCTTGTAATCAACCCTGACACCGCCGTAATTTCTGAAATTAATGAGATGACAGCAACCCAAACCGAAGATTGCTTCCATCTTCATTATGTATTCCTCGGTCATCTCGCTCGGGAGATAACACTGAATCGTCCCGGCGAAACCGCCGCCGTGAACCCTGCTGACACCGCGTCCGTCAAGAATCTGCTCGCTCATATAAAGACCGATAGCGATGCCTTGCGCAGCGGGATTCCCGGACGGGTAGATGTTTTGAATAAGCTTGTATGAAGAGTCGCCGCTTGCCTTAATTATCGCAAGGAAAGCCTCAAAATCGTTGTTGTTAAGGGCTTCGACCGCCTTTTCAACCCTTACGTTCTCGTCAAAATAATGCATAGCGCGAAGGAAAGCCCTGTCGCCGAAAATCCTTCTGACGTAGGACGCACGAGAGAGAACCTCATCTTTTGTAATATCTCGCAAAGTCTTTCCGTGAAACGATTCGGCAATACTTTTCATCTCATGCGGAATCGCCGCATATGTAGCGGCAAGGTTAGCATATTCGCCGCGAGTGTCGGTAATACAAATTTGGTACCCCGTCGCCTGCATAGAAAAATCCGTTTTTATTACAATCGGGTTTTCGGTGTCGAAAAAATCCATCTTAGTTACGCCGCCGGTAACAATCGCCGTCTGGTCAAGCAGCCCGGAAGGCCGCCCGTAATATTTAAACTCGGCATCACGCCCGATTTTCGCAAGTCTCATATCGGAGATTTTTCCGTCATTGTAAAGATCGGAAAAAATAGTTCCGAGCAGTATTTCAAACGATACGGCAAAGGCTAAACCACTTTCGGCTATAATATTAGATTCCATATACGCGGTAAATCCGCCGATATTATAGCCGTTCTCTGCAAACTCGCTTGCGACACCGCGTATAAGCTCTTGCGGAACGCCGAATTGGTTTTCATTAACCCTAAGGTCGGTAAGGTCAATTCTGACTTCGCCATAACCCTTAGAATAGATAATAACTTCCTTTGTTTCGGTCTTTTTAACCAAGGCAATGGTGTCAAGATTAATTGCGGCGGCAAGCACCTTCCCGTTGTTGTGGTGGGTGTGGTTGCCGCAAAGTTCTGTTCTGCCGGGTGCGGAGTAAAAATAATCGAAATCTTCCCCGGGGGCAAAGCTGTCAAAAGCTCGTATCGCAGCTTTATAGCGAATCTGCTGACGTATATGGTCTTTACCGTAAAGTTCCATTATGTTAACAATTTGCATATATTTACCCCTAAATTCAGTCGTATAAATTTATTATAATGTATAAATATGAACGTGTCAAGGAGTTTTATGGAACAAATCGCAAAATTTGAACGGGTAACGGGTTATAACGACGTAATTTTACCAAAACGTGCCACAAAAGGCAGCGCAGGTTACGATTTTTTCGCGCCGGAAGAGGTAACACTGCCCTGTACTATTAAAACAGGGGTACGCGTTAAAATTAACCCGGGTTACGTCCTCTGTATATTCCCGAGGAGCGGTCTTGGCTTCAAATTCGGCGTAAAGCTTGCAAATACCGTCGGCGTTATCGATTCCGACTACTACTTCGCGGAAAACGAGGGGCATATTATCATCAAATGTGAAGCGAATGAAAATTTTGTGTTAAAAAAGGGTGAACGTTTCGCGCAGGGTATATTTTTACCATTTGGAATTACAATAGATGATGAGGCAGAAGGAAAAAGAACGGGCGGCTTCGGCAGCACAGGAAGTTAGGTGTACATTAATTGTTAAAAAAATTTCTATAACTTAGCTATAGAAATTAGCAAAATTATGTGGTATAATAATTGTATACGACTAAAAAAAGTCTTAAATTAGCGGAGGTAAAATTAAAGT
>JAISGY010000037.1 GCA_031262835.1 Ruminococcus sp. | reverse complement strand
GCGCAAAAAATGATAACGGCGGCGAGAACGGTCCGCCATATCGACCCGAAGGCAGATATATTCAGCCCGGGTGTGAGCGGGCTCGAGAGCTTCATTAACCTTTCAAACAGTGCCGATTGGGAGACCCATTCGGACGAATACAGCTGGTATATTGACTTTTTCCTTGATTCAATGAAGAAGGCTTCCGACCTCTCGGGGGAACGCTTCCTTGACGTGCTCGACCTTCATTTTTTCACCGAAGCAGTTACCGACTCCGGGAGCGCGGTAATCGACAGCGAGAGTGCCTCCGCGAACGCCGCGCGGATTGAAGCTCCCCGCCTTTTTTGGGACAGCACATATTCCGAATCGAGCCGCTCCGCCGTAACCTACAAGGCGTACACGCCGCTCCTGCCCACGCTTCAGGCATCTATCCGTATGTATTACCCCGGGACGAAGCTCAGTTTCTCTGAATACGGCTTCGGCGGCGGGAACAACTCAAGCGGCGGAATAGCCGTCGCCGACACCCTCGGAATATTCTCCGAAAACGGCGTATACTTAGCCGGGCTTTCAAAACATCAGGATAAATATGACTATGAGTCCGCCGGGCTCGAAATCTTCACCGACTATGACGGCGCGGGCAGCTCTTATTCCCCCGTCTCTGTCCACGCCGAAAACAGCGGCACTGCGGCGGTTTACGCCTCGGCAGGGGCTGTCAACGACTCGAAATTGACGGTGTGTTATATAAACAAGTCCGAGACCCCCGAAACCGCCCACTTCCTCCTTTTCGCAAACAGCGATTACGACACGGTCCGCGTCTTCGGGTTCGATTCCGAAAGTTTTGAAATAACCGACCGATACGACGAAAACGCGGTTGTTTCAAGCAATATTTTTGAATATGAAGTACCCCCCCGCTCGGTTTATATGTTTGAGTTCACGGGCATACCTCACCCCGGCGCGGTGACAACCGCCACAATCCACGAAGACGAAACCATAATAACGACGACCCCCGCCGTAACCGACCCCTACGGCGTTACGATAACCGAGGACGAGACTACGACTGTTCCGCCATTAACCTCAATTTCATCAGAAGAAGCCGAAGCCGCTTCAACCGTTTCCGCCCCCGAGATTATTAATGAGCAGGCGGAGGATTTCCCCCTCGTTTTGCGCGTTATAGCAATTGTTCTAATCTTCGGGGTAATCGGCGTGTTCGCTTATCTCATTTTCACCATTATACGTTCATAAATAAACAATAATTTGTACAAAAAGTTATGTGCAATATTGACAGGGAATATTAATATTTTTGTACTAATTAAACAAAACAGTCAAAAACCTATTTACAAATCAAAAATAAAATATTAAAATATTAATTGACGTCTTTATGCCATAAATAGGATTAAAATTATAAACGTTATATTTCGGAGGTGGCGCGCTTTGACCCTGCAGATTAAAGTTATTTTGCTTGCACTTTTATGCCTCCTGTTACCCGGAATTATTATAAGTATAACTTCATATAACAAGGCGAAGGATGCGGCGTTTGCGGAAGGCGTTGATTATCTTAATTCTTCCGCCGCTTTTCACGCCCTCGCCGTTAATACCTACATAGACGAGATTCAAAGTTTCGCCTCAGACATAGTTTCCGATACGAAGATTAAGAATTTCACTTCCGCCGCCTCGGGTGCGGGTGCTGCCGCCGACCTTGCGCTCTATACAGACCAAAAGCTTTCAAGCCTCGCCGTTTATAACCCCGACCTCGTCGAAGTCATGATTATCGGCGTTAACGGAAAGGTTTTAGCCTCGACTCTGCCTTATAATGTAGGCACAGTTAAAGAAAATTACACCGAGCTCTCCGAAAACCCGGGTATCTCGAATTTTGAGCCGTTTGAAAACGCAAACGGAGTCGTTCGCCCGTCCTTCTCGGTTGTGACGAATATTTATTCGGAGAATAACAGCATTATCGGCGTGCTTTACGAGATTTTTTACACAGGCTCGCTCGAAGAAATCATCTCGAACACCGATGCCGACGTTTCAACAACCCTCGCAATTGCCGACTCAGACAACGACCTTATCGTCTATGACTTTAAGGCTGTGGTTAACATGACTGACAAGAATGTTGAATTCGCTCCCTATGTTGCCTCGGTTTCTCAAAAAATGGAATTCCTCTTCTCTACCGACAACCCCGGCGAAGTTGTTGAACCGTTCGTCGCCGAAGGCAACGGAAAGAGCCGGATTTTCGCAGTCTCCGAAGTGCCGAAAGCAGGCTGGGTCTTCCTTTCAAGCACCGACCATAAAGCCTTCACGAATGCAATTAACATAAGCGTTTCAAATCTCCCGTTACAGATTCTGCTGCTCATCTTCGGTGCAGCGGGCATAATCTTTATCGGCGTATATTTCTTAAGCCCCCTCGGAATAATAATGACAATCCTCGAGCGGAAGACTTCCGGCGGCGACGTTGCAAGCCGCATAGCCTTCACTGACCACAAGGACGAATTCGACACCCTCCGCGATAACCTCAACGACCTCTTCGACCGTATCGCCGAGAGTGAGCTTAAATACGAGACCATGGTTGAGATGACAAACAACATCGTCTTCTCAATCGACCTCAAAACCTCTACCGTTGAAATGTCGAAGAATTTCAACAAGAAATTCTCTTTCCGCCCCAAAGACAACACCGTCGAAGAGAGCTTTATCTATAAAATCCGCGTCCACAAAGACGACAAGGAAAAATATCTCGGCGACATGGACGCAATCCTCAAAGAGGCTAACTTCATCGACGGCGAATACCGTATCAAGAACCTTTACGGCGATTTCGCTTGGGTTATGATTAAGGCTACGAAATTCTTCGACCGGAATGAAAACCCCTCGAAGATTATCGGCGTAATCGTCGATATAGACAAAGACAAGAAGTCGAAGATGTCGCTTCTCCAGCGCGCAAATTACGATGCCCTCACTCAAATCTACAACCGCGAAACCTTCCTAAAGAACCTCTCCGAAACAATCGAAAACACCCGTCACAGAAAAGACCTCGCCGCTGTGTTGTTTATAGACCTCGACGACTTCAAGCACTTCAACGACGACTACAGTCACGCCTGCGGCGACGAAGTCCTAAAATTTACCGCAGACACCCTCAAGGAAATTACCTTCGAGCGCGGCTTCGCCGGACGTTTCGGCGGCGACGAGTTCGTTTCCTGCTTAACAAAGTTAACCCTCTATTCCGATGCCGGAAGTGTCGCTCAAGAGGTTATCGACATCCTCGGGCGCGGCTTCATCTCCGACTCAACAGGTCAGAAACTTTCCATTCACTGCTCCGTCGGCATAAGCTTCCTTCACGAATCCGGCAAAACCACCGAAGAAGTAATCGCTGCCGCCGACGCCGCGATGTACAACATCAAAAAGCACGGCAAGTCTGCCTTCGCGTACGCTCAAAAAGACGACGCCCCCCCGCCCACAGATATTACCCCTAAGCCTATCGACGGGAAGTGAGGCGGGGTACGTTGGGGGGAGAGGAGCGGTGACCCGCCCCTCTCCCCCCAAACCCCCCTCTCCCGGACTTTAAAGGTTAATCTTGATTGTTCCTCTTGGTCTTTTCGCTGCCGCTTAGTATATGTAAGGATTTTTATTATGGCTACTGCTAATGAATATTTAGGTATTTATATCTTGGAGTATCAAGCAATACTTTCTAAGATTGAGAACTTCGGTATTAAATATCCCGATAACAAAGAAGGTTATAATGCCCTCATTGAGGTTGCCGAGGATATTCAATTACGCGCCGCCGGCGCCGGATTTACAAGCCTTCCTCCGCTTCCGAAACGCAAATAACCCCCGCTCACCACAGCGCAAACCTTTCCCCTGCGTTCCCCCCACGGCGCGGCTCGCCGCCCTCTTTTTACTCATACGCTCTGCCGCAGTACGTTCGTATTGCGGTTTATATTACCAAAAAAGAAAGTGAAAATCCATGAAAACTAAAAACCTTGTTAAAATT
>JAISGY010000030.1 GCA_031262835.1 Ruminococcus sp. | reverse complement strand
GAGATGGAACACGGTGACTATATAACTCTTGATGCATTGAAAAAATCGCATACCGATTAATCCCCCATCCGGGGGATTTTCCGTTTATTTACCGAAAATTCCAACTTAGGACTTGACATAAGGAGAAAATAGGTGTATAATAGATATGCATAGCCATACCCATAGCGCCATAACCATAACTATAAAAAAGGAGGCAAACGTAATGTTCAACTTCAGCTTCTCGGATGTGTCGCCGCTTATCCAAAAGTATACGGAGCTTTGTGTAGGAAATTCCAATATTGACCCGGAGCTTTATACTACCTATGATGTAAAGCGCGGACTTCGCGACCTTAACGGCAAAGGCGTTTTAGCCGGACTTACGGAAATCTCCGAAATTGAGTCTTATATTGAAGAAAACGGAAAGATGATACCCTCCGAAGGGCGGCTTTTTTACCGCGGAATCGACGTTAACGATATTACCGCCGGGTTTTTGGCGGATAAGAGATTTGGGTTTGAAGAAACCTGCTACCTGCTGCTTTTCGGGCAACTTCCCACCGACGCGGAGCTTGACGAGTTTTCGGGGCTTTTAAGTTCGTTTAGAACGCTTCCGCCGACCTTTGTGCGCGATGTTATAATGAAGTCGCCGTCCGACGACCTCATGAACGCGCTTGCAAGAGGGGTGCTGACGCTGTTTTCCTACGACGACTTCCCGAACGATACGTCGCTGCCCAACGTCTTGCGCCAATCTCTCGAACTGATTGCCCTGATGCCGCTTATTTCGGTGTATTCCTATCAGGCGAAGAACTATTATATCGACGGCGGAAGTTTCTTTATACATAACCCCCTGCCGGAGTATTCGATTGCGCAGAATATCCTGCATATGCTGCGCCCGGATTGTTGTTTTACCGAGGCGGAAGCGGCGGTTTTAGACCTTGCGCTCGTGCTTCATGCCGAACACGGCGGCGGCAACAACTCAACCTTCACAACCCACGTTGTAACCTCCTCCGGGACCGACACCTACGCTTCTATCTCCGCCGCCCTCGCGAGTTTAAAAGGTCCGAAACACGGCGGCGCGAACATAAAAGTAACACAAATGTTCGAGGATATGAAGGCAAGCCTGTCCGATTGGAAGGACGAGGACGCTGTTAAGAATTACCTTTTAAGGCTTCTTAACAAGGACGGCTTCGACCGTTCGGGGCTTATATACGGCATGGGACACGCTGTCTACAGCCTGTCCGATCCGAGAGCGAACCTCTTAAAGAAGGCAGTTGCGGTTCTTGCAAAGGAAAAAGACCTCGGGGATGAATACGCGCTCTACCAACTTATCGAGAGGCTTGCGCCGATTGCAATTTCCGAACATCGGAAGATTTACAAGGGCGTTTCTGCCAACGTCGATTTTTACAGCGGTTTTGCATACAGTATGTTAGGACTGCCGCAAGAACTCTACACCCCGCTCTTTGCAATATCAAGGATAGCAGGCTGGTCAGCCCACCGCATGGAAGAACTCGCGAACCAAGGAAAAATCATCCGCCCCGCATACAAAGCCGTACAGCCGAGAATGGAGTATAGGGCTTTGGGGGAGAGGTAAGGAGGGTGTTATGTCAATACCCCGTGATAAACCCCTGTATTCCAAAGAGGAACAAGAGCGCGTTGAACTTGGTTATAAAATGCTGACAAAGGCTATAAAAAACATTGATGTTTCTGACGTTGACCCCGATAAAGCTAAACAGGAATATTTAGAGGGAAAATATGGTCGTATTGATTGATACCGACGTCTTGATGGACTATGCACAAAAGCGCGCGCCTTTTTATGAGAACGCCGCGAAGATAATTGAGTATAAATACCGGCATAGATTCATCGGCATTATTACTACGCAATGTGTTGCGAATATGTTTTATCTCCTAAATAAAGACAAAAAGAAGATAAATTATCCCGAAGATATCAGGAATTCTCTTTTGGGGCTCTGTTATCTGTTCCGCGTCAGCGAAATTGAAGGCGGAATGACGATCAAAGCTTTAGATGAACGACAGTACACAGACTTCGAGGATCGCTTACAGATGCTTTGCGCGATTAAAGAGAACGCCGAATTCGTAGTAACCCGCAACCTAAAAGACTACACCGAATCCGAAATCAAGGCAATTCCACCCGAAGAATTTTTAAGATTAATAGAAAGTGAATAAAAAACCATGGCAAAAATAAAACCCTTCCGCGGTATGCGGTTTGTAACAAAGAACGCCGGCGACATTAACACGCTTGTCTGCCCGCCCTACGACATTATTTCAAAAACACAGAGGGAAGACTACATAAAAAAGAACCCCTATAACATTATCCGCTTAGAACTGCCCGATATCGACGACGGCGATAACCGCTATAAAGCGGCAGGACAAACCCTCCGCGATTGGCTCGACAAGCAGATTTTGGCTTTAGACGACAAAGCGGCGTATTACGTCTACGAGATGGAATTTACGGCGAACGGCAAGAGGAATTCCCTCAAAGGGTTCATAAGCCTTGTTGAGCTTCGCGAATTCGCGGACGGCGTAGTCCTCCCGCACGAGGAAACCCTCTCGAAGGCGAAGACCGACCGCTTCAACCTCATGACCGAAACAATGTGCAACTTCTCGCAGATTTATTCCCTCTATTTCGACGAAGACGGAGGAATCGGCGCAATAATAAATACACTCGGAAGCAACCCCGACGCCGTAATAACCGACGCCGACGGCACTATCCACCGCCTCACAGCAGTAACAGACACCGCCGTTAACGATAAATTAACCGCCCTCTTCGCGGAGAAAAAACTCTACATAGCGGACGGACACCACCGCTACGAAACCGCCTTAAACTTCCAAAAGAAGCTCTTGCGTGACGGCAAGGCAACCGAAAACTCGGGCTATATCGAAATGTTCCTCGTTAATATCGAAAACGACGGGCTTGTAATCTTCCCTACCCACAGGATTGTGAAAGGGCTTGAAGGGTTTAACGCCGATGAGGTTGTTAAAAAGGCAGAAGGGCTTTTCGAGATAAAGGACGCACCGAATCAAGACGCAATGACCGCCGCACTTCATATGGACTACGAGCGGGGTGAAAAGTCGTTCGCTATGTATACCGGCAGCGGGCAGTGCAAAGTCTTCCGCCTCAAGGACAAAAACGCCGTGAAGAATGTTCTCCCCGAAATGTCGGACGCATATTGCGGGCTTGACGTTTCCGTCCTCCACACACTCGTTTTAGAGGGGATTTTGGGGATTGACAAGGAAAACATGGCGAACCAAAAGAATTTGACCTACACAAGAGATGCAATTGAGGCTCTTGAAGCGGTTGAGAATGGCGCAAACTGCGCGTTTATACTAAACCCGACGAAGGTTAAGGAAATAAGCGACGTTGCGGCGGCGAATGAAAAGATGCCGCAAAAGTCAACCTATTTTTACCCCAAGCTCATAACCGGGCTTGTTATGAATAACTTCAGTTAATACAGAAAAGAGGACTTTTTTATGGTAAACATTATGGTTGGTATTGTGAAAGAACGCCTTGACCACCTGCTTGACAACTTCGACTGCTGCAAATGCGAAATCTGCAAGGACGATATGCTTGCCTTAGCCCTAAACGCCCTCCCGACGAAGTACGTAACCTCCGGCAAGGGCGAGCTTTTAGGCAGGACCGACACCATGAATCAAAGCCATATGACAAACCTCGACATTATCGTAATAAAGGCAATAAATCAAGTTTCAAGGCAGCCGAACCATCAATAAAAGACGGGGGTGGTTACACACCCCCCGTCTGTTAAGAACCTCTCAAATCCCGTCCGCCGTACCCAATCATAATCCGCTTGGCAAGCTGGGCATCGTCCTTGCGGCAGATCAGCTGTACTCTTACCGCTTTTGAAAAGCTGTCCGGGGCAGTCCCGAAACGGCTGTCAGAGCTATTCCCCACCGACATTCCGAACGAAGCCCCCCCGACGGTGTTGGAGTACGCCGGCGCGAAGCCTTGGAAAACGCGCTCTGTGCCATGCTCGGTGAGTTCCGGACCCAAAACCTTTATATCCGCCATTCCAGCGATTTGATGACGAAGAGACGCCGCGACAATATCTGCGGTGTCTACGCTGTCGAATTCCGCCGTTATTTTCATATGTTTTTAACCCCCATTTGTTTTTAATAGTATGGGCAGGTTAAAGCGCATTATTTAGTATAAATTTTGGATAAAATGTCAATATTATTTGCATGAAAAGACTGCATATAATCGGCGTTTTATCCGTTTTAATTTCGGGATTTTTAACTTTCCGCATCGTTAACCTCCAATCGGAAGAAGTCTTTACAGGCGGCGGAAATGTCAGCTTAACAGTTGACGGCGGTTACGGCAATATTTACGACCGCAATTTATTAAGCTTTACAAACAACGAAAGCTTAAACCTCGCCGTAAAAACCGAAAACGGTAAGCCCGCCTTAACCGAAGTTACCGCGAATGAAGACTACCTCTTTGAAACGCCAAAACGCTATTCGCAAAGCAACGCCGTGCATATCTTGGGCTATAACACCGGCGAAGCTTCAACAGGGATTGAAAGGGCGTATAAAAGTTTCCTCGAAAGTTTTCATAGCGAAGGTAAGATAACCTTCCCGGCGGACGCAAAAGGAAAGGTTCTTGACGGCTTGGATTACAGTGTAACCCCTCTAACCCCCGTGTCGGGCGGGGTAGTTTTAACGCTCGATAAAAGGGCAGGCGAAATCGTCCGCGAGGCGGCAAAAAAAGAAGGTTTGACAAAAGGCGCGGTTGTAATTATGGACATGAACGGTGACATTATCGCGTCCGAGAGTTTCCCCGATTTCGACCCGAATGACGTTGGGGCGTTCGTTGACGCGGAGGATTCGCCGCTCTATAACAGGGCTTTCGCGCCTTTTGCGGTCGGCTCTGTCTTTAAGCTTACCGCCGCCGCAGAGGCACTTGAGGAAAACATTTCGCCCGACTATAGCTACAATTGCAAGGGCTATATCGACGTAAAGGGCGTAAGGTTTAACTGCCACAGCTGGGCAGGACACGGCGTTGTAGACATTCACGACGCGTTAGTTACTTCCTGCAACCCCTTTTTTATAGCCTTGGGCAATGACATAAGCCTCACAAAGTATCTAAAAAGCCTTAATGCGTACGGCTTCGGCAAAAGTCAGATGCTTGCTCCGGGAATGTTAACCGATTCCGGCAACCTCCCGACAATTGCCGAGCTTAGTGTTCCGGCGGAGCGCGCAAACCTCTCCTTCGGGCAGGGGCTTCTGACCGCCTCCCCGCTTCAAATCTGCCGCTTTACGGTGTCTATTGCAAACGGAGGGTTGCTGCCCGCGCCGCGCCTTGTAATGGGGGTTGCGGAAGATATTGACAAGGTTAACTTGCCGCAAGTTAACCCTATTGAGCCGGTGCGTGTGATGAGTGAAGAGACGGCAAAGTTTCTCCGCACCGCAATGTTTGACACAATTAACACCTCCGTCATAACGGCAGTCCCCGAAAATGTTACTGCCGCCGGAAAGACCTCCACAGCCCAAACCGGGCATTTTAAGGCGGACGGGAAGGAGATTGTCCACGTCTGGTTCACAGGGTTTTTCCCGTTTGATAACCCCGAATACGCTGTTACCGTTATCGTCGAAGACGGGATTTCGGGGACTTTAACCGCCGCGCCGATTTTTAAGGAGATTGCAGAACAGTTTAGACACAAAAATATCACAAAATAACCCTTGCAAAAGCTGTAATTTTGTGTTATTATAAAGTTTATAAACGTCATGGAGGATATGAATGAGATTTATAAAACCCGCAACCGCTGCGCTCGCGATTGCAATGTTATTAACCGCCTGCAACACCGTACAGGCAACCGAGACAACAACAACGACGGCGGCAAATGTTACAACAACCGCTGCCCCCGCCGAAACACAACCAGCCGTAACAACACTTTCCGATAAGTTTGCCGGGAAAACATACCGCCTCCCCGCCTATGCGGAGACGCTCCCGAATCTCAAGGACGTTTTAGCGGAAAACTTCCTTATAGGAACCGCAATTAACACCGACCAGCTCCGCGAAGGGACAACCTCCCTTGACATCGCTTTAAAGCACTATAACATCTTCACAACCGAAAACGAGATGAAACCCGCATACGTTAACCCCGAGGAGGGTGTCTTCGACTTCACAGCCCCCGATAAGTTTATCGAGTTCGGCGAGGCTAACCCCGATGTTGCTCTTCGCGGACACACCCTTGTTTGGCATTCCCAAGCTCCCCAGTGGTGGTTCCAAGGTTCCGGCGACGGCGGTCTTGCAACCTCCGAGGAGCTTGTTGCCCGCATGACCGAGTACATAAACACCACAGTCGGGCGTTATAAAGGGAAGATTAAGTATTGGGACGTTGTTAACGAGGCGTTCTCCGATTCCGGCAACGGTCTTCGCGCAATGAATGAGGGGTCCTTCTGGCCTGATATTGTCGGCGACCTTGACGGCGACGGCGACAAATACGACTTCATGGAGCAGGCGTTCTACATTGCCCGCGAGGCAGACCCCGACGCGAAGCTGATTATAAACGACTACAGCTTGGAGCAGGACCCCAAGAAACTCAACGCCTTCTATGACGCGGTAAAATCAATGCTCGAACAGGGCGTTCCGATAGACGGCGTAGGTATCCAAGCGCACATTCAGCTTGAATGGCCGTCTGTCCTCAACTTCAAGATGGCAATCGAAAAGCTTGCGACACTCAAGGAAATCAACCCCGACCTCATAATCCAAATTACCGAGCTCGACGTTTCGATGTTCGCATGGAACGACCAGAGCCTGACAATCGAAATGACCCCCGAGAACGAGAAAAAGCTTGCAGTCCGCTACGCAGACCTCTTCGATATGTTCAGGGAAGAAGCCGCAAAAGGCAACCTTGAGGCAGTTATAATGTGGGGCTACAACGACGGCATGAGCTGGCTCAACGGTTACCCCGTCGGCGGCAGAGTCAACCACCCCCTCCTCTTCGACCGCGACCTGATAGCGAAACCTGCCTTCTGGGGCGTTGTTGACCGGACGCAGATTGATGCGGCGGTTGCGGAGACATTGTAGGGTATTGACAAAATCGTCCTGTTATGATATAATGTTAACGGGCGGTGAAAACTTGTTTGAAGACGAATTTTCTCATAAAGGTATCGATAAAGCGGCACAGATTAACAAGGCAATGATTGACAGTAACGAATACAGACGCAAGTTCGATAACGCAACCGATAACCCGAAGGCTAATAAAACCTTGTATGACTGCGCAAAAGAGATTTTATATGACCGTTCCGGTACACGCTTTGAAAGTATGCGTTGGATTGACGGTGACACAGGCGAGATTATTGCGAAGTTTGATCAGATGGGTAAATCGCCGGAGTTATCGGGCGAAAAGAACGAACTTAAAGTTTCATATAACGACAGCGTATTACATAAGCTTGCAGGGCATAATAACGTTATAGTTCTCCATAACCATCCAAACAGCACAGCCCCAAGCGCGGGTGACTTTAACGCGGCATATCTGTACGGATATAGAACCGGATTTGTCGCCGCGCATAACGGAAGACTATTTAAGTATTCATCAAACGAGATGATTAACGAAAATATTTATCTTAAGTATTGGGAACATTATGCCGGGATTTATTTTGACGAATTAAAGGCACAGGAAAAAGCAATAGAAAAAATCTCTCGAAATTCTAACATTACTTTTAAGGAGGTATTCAAATGATAATTGAATATGAAGACGATAGACTTACAAGACCCGATTTTATCAGGAATATGCCTCGTGAACAGCTTAAAGCGGATCTTAAGGCATATGAAGAAGAGATGCGTCTTAAAAAAATTGCTCTTAAAAACCCCAAACCCGCAAACGCTTAATATCTTCCCGCCGATATTTTTCGGCGGGTTTTTCTTTTCCCCTTGACTTTCCCCTGCAAAAATGTTAAAATAAAAGAAAAGACTCAAAAAGGATAAATGATGGTATACAGAATATACGTTGAAAAGAAGAAGGAGTTCGCGGCGGAGGCTGCGGGGCTTCTTGAGGACCTGCGCGCCGCGCTCGACTCGAAGATAAAAAAGCTTAGGATTATTAACCGCTACGACGCGGACCTGATTGATTTTGAAGACTTTAACGCCGCCGCAGACAGCGTTTTTTCCGAGCCGGCTGTTGACAACGTTTATGCGAAGCTCCCCGAGGAAGCGGAGTTTTGGCACATCTTCGCTGTCGAATACCTCCCCGGGCAGTTCGACCAGCGCGCCGACTCCTGCGCCCAGTGCATACAGATTATGACGGGCGGCGAGCGACCGAGGGTTCGCTTTGCGAAAATCTATATGCTTGACGGCTCGCTTTCGGCGGCGGAATACCGCGAGATTAAAAATTACCTCATCAACCCCGTTGAATCGCGTGAAGCTTCCCTTGAAGAATTTGAAACGCTTGAAACAAAGTACGATATCCCGACCGAAGTTGAAATTTTGACCGGCTTTATAACCATGCCCGACAGCAGTTTAGGAGAATTTATCGCAAAATATTCCCTCGCAATGGACGAAGCAGACCTTCGCTTCTGTCGGGATTATTTCGCCGCTGAACACCGCGACCCGACCCTCACCGAGCTTCGGATGATTGACACATACTGGTCAGACCACTGCCGCCACACAACCTTCCTTACGAACCTCCATAACGTTTCGATCCCCTCCGCCTATATAAGGGCAACCTACGACGAATACATCAAAGCCCGCGAAACCCTCGGGCGTTCCGACAAGCCCTTAACCCTCATGGACCTTGCGACAATAGGCGCGAAGGAACTGAAAGCAAAGGGCGTTTTAAAAAACCTTGACGAGTCGGAGGAAATCAACGCCTGTTCGATTAAAATCAAGGTTGACGTAAACGGGGTGCAAGAGGACTACCTCTTAATGTTCAAGAACGAGACCCACAACCACCCCACCGAGATTGAACCTTTCGGCGGCGCGGCAACCTGCCTCGGCGGCGCAATCCGCGACCCGCTATCCGGGCGTTCCTATGTCTATCAGGCAATGCGCGTAACGGGCGCGGCGAATCCGCTTGTCCCCGTTTCGGACACAATGCGCGGAAAACTCCCCCAGCGCAAGATTACAGTCGGCGCGGCGAACGGTTACAGCTCCTACGGGAACCAAATCGGGCTTGCGACGGGTCAAGTTACCGAGATTTACCATGCAGGCTATGCTGCAAAAAGAATGGAAATCGGCGCGGTAATCGGTGCGGCACCCGAAAAGAATGTGCGACGCGAACGCCCCGAGGCGGGGGATATTATAATTCTGCTCGGCGGAAAAACCGGGCGGGACGGCTGCGGCGGCGCGACAGGCTCAAGCAAGGCGCACTCCCTTGAGTCCCTCGAAACCTGCGGCGCGGAGGTGCAAAAGGGTAATGCGCCCGAGGAACGCAAATTACAGCGGCTTTTCCGGAATCCGGAAGTAACCGCAATGATAAAACGCTGCAACGACTTCGGTGCGGGCGGCGTCTCCGTCGCAATCGGCGAGCTTGCGGACGGGCTTGTTATCGACCTCTCGAAAGTGCCCAAGAAGTACGACGGCTTAGACGGAACCGAGCTTGCAATCTCCGAGAGCCAAGAGAGAATGGCGGTTGCGGTTGCGGCGGCTGATGCGGGGCGGTTTATTGACGCCGCGCTTAATGAAAATCTCGAAGCAACCGTTGTTGCGGCGGTAACGGCGGAGCCGCGCCTTCGCATGGTTTGGAACGGCAAGACGATTGTTGACGTTTCGAGAGATTTCCTTAATTCAAACGGCGCGCCGAAGCACACGTCGGTGTCGGTTGAAGTGCCTCTAATCCTCGGGCATACCGAATACGAAGACGAGCCGGAGAGCTTTTACCAGATTATTTCAAATCTAAACGTATGTTCGCAAAAAGGGTTAGTGGAGCGTTTCGACTCAACCGTCGGAGCGGCAACCGTTACAATGCCCTACGGCGGGCGATACCAGCTCACCCCCGAGCAGGCGATGACGGCGAAAATCCCCGTACCGGGCGGAGAGACCTCGACCGCGTCGATAATGGCGTTCGGTTACAACCCCTATCTTTCCGAAAAGTCCCCCTACCTCGGCGCGATTTCGGCTGTAATCGAATCCGCCGCAAAGGTTATCGCCGCCGGCGGAAGACTTGCAGACACATATTTAACTTTCCAAGAATACTTCGAGCGCACCAAGAACGACCCGAAACGTTGGGGCAAGCCCCTTGCGGCACTGCTCGGCGCATACAAGGCACAAATCGCCCTTAATATCGCGGCAATAGGCGGCAAAGACTCGATGTCGGGGTCTTTTGAAAACTTAGATGTACCGCCGACTTTGGTGTCCTTCGCGGTTGCGCCTGTTAACGTCAACAGGAGCGTTTCCGGCGCGTTCAAGACTGCCGGAAGCAAGGTTTTGTACCTTGCGCCTAAAGTTAACGCGGACAAGAATCCCGATTTCGAGAGCGTAAAATCGGTCTTCGCGAAGACGGAAGAACTCATTGCGAGCGGAGTTGTAAACGCCTGTTACACAAGCGGTTTCGGCGGTGTTGCCGAGGCTGTAATGAAGATGTCTTTCGGGAATCATATCGGCTTTAAGTTTACGGTTAATGAAAATGACAGCAATTTCTACCGCAAAGAGCTTTTCCATTCCCACTACGGGGCGATGATAATTGAAGTTAACGCTGTTCCCGCCGGGCTTGAATCCTACGTTATCGGCGAAACAATACCCGAATACAGAATCGTTACCCCGAATTCAGACGTTGACATGGAGAAGGTTGAAAAACTTTGGGCGTCGAAACTTGAGCCCGTATTCCCGACAAGAACCCGCTCTGAGCCTGCCCCTGTTAACAACATCAGCGTAAGAACAGACCTTCGCTATACCGCCGGGGCTGCCAACAAGACGGCGAAACCGAGGGTTTTAATCCCCGTCTTCCCGGGGACAAACGGCGAATACGACGCGGCGAACGCTTTTGACAGCGCGGGTGCTGAAAGCTCGATATTCGTAATAAAAAACATCACGAAGGACGCGCTTAACGAGTCGGTAAAAGCGTTTGAAAAAGCAATAAGAGCCGCGAATATCATAATGCTTCCGGGCGGCTTTTCGGGCGGCGACGAGCCGGACGGCGCGGCGAAGTTTATCACGGCAATTTTTAAAAACCCCGCGATAAAAGACGCAGTTACAGACCTCTTAGAACGCCGCGACGGCTTGATGCTCGGTATCTGCAACGGTTTCCAAGCCCTTATTAAACTCGGACTTATAGAACACGGAAAGATCATGCCGCAAACCTCCGACTCCCCGACCCTTACATTTAACACAATCGGGCGGCACCAGTCGATGGTTGTCGATACGCGTATTTCCTCCGACCGTTCGCCTTGGCTCTATGGGGTACAAGTCGGCGACATAATAAGCGTTCCTATTTCACACGGCGAGGGCAGGTTCGTTGCGCCCTCCGCCCTTGTCGCAAAGTTCGCGGAAAACGGGCAGGTCTGCGCGCAATACGTTGACGTTTCGGGCAACGCAACGGGCAGAGTCCCCTTTAACCCGAACACTTCAATGTCGGCAGTCGAAGCACTCTGTTCCCCCTCCGGGCGAGTATTGGGCAAGATGGGTCACTCCGAGCGCGTCTCCGGGAACACATTCAAAAACGTCCCCGGCAACTTCGACAGCAAAATATTCATTAGTGGAGTTAATTACTTCAAATAAGGGGTGAAGAATTTGCGAGCGTTTTTCGACAGGACACCTCACTTTGTTTTTACGTTTCTTTGCGTAGTTATCGGTGTTATAGCTATAGTCGGCGGCGTTAAGGAACTCCGTCTGCAAAATGCCCCCCGCGAGCACATTTACGCCCTCTCCGACACTAAATTTGAGCCGGGCGAATATATAGAATGTACGGTTGATTACGTCGTTGAAAACTACGCGGAAACAATAAGGACGGAAGAAGTTTTCTTCATCAAGACAAGCGAGGAGATAACCGAGCAGCACTACATAATCCCCTGTTTCACAGCCGACGATACCCTCTATTTCATCAGCGCGGAGGTTAGCTACGCCCCATATCTGACAGAGTTCAACAGGATTTTGGAGCTTAGCTGGTCCGAAAACGAAGCGGACATTCAGTCGGAATACTTTAGTTTCACCGGAAAGGTAATGGGAATCGAATCGGAACTTCTTGACTACGCCTACGACACAATGCTTGAATACGGCTATGTTGAGGACAGAGAAGAATTCAACGAAGTTTTTATACCGAGAAAGATAACGGTTTTAAGAACGGACGATTCCGAATCCGTGATGCTTTTTGTAATCGGCGGGGGTGCTGTCCTACTCGGTGCCGGGCTCCTTGTTTACGACATTGTTAAGGCGAAGCGAAAAGCTTTGGCGGAATATTATGAAAGAAATTATTAGGCGGTAAGTATGAAAAAGTTTTTGTCCCTGCTCCTTGCGTTAACATTAATACTTTCTCTTTCCGTAAATGTCTCGGCGGATTCCTTCACAAACGCCGAAGCGGCGGCAATCCTCCTTAATGCGGCGGATTTTTATAACCCCGACGCAACCGCTGACAGCATTTTAGGTGAGCTTGACGAAAAAACCGCGTTGACTATAGGCAATGCCTACCTCATGACCGACCGCGCCTTCGGGGTAATCCCTACGCCGGGCAACGGCTGGCTGATGCCGGCTGCCCCGAAGCCCGAATTTACCGACGTTCCCGAAAACCTGACTGCGGCAATCGAAAACCTCGGCAACGCGAGGGTAATTCTTGACGAAGATAATGACGGGCTGCTTAACGCGACAGCGGCTTTTACGGAAGCGGAGCTTGAAACCTTGATTTTACGGCTGTATCAGGCTTTTGGGACGAATCCCTTAGATAGCTTCTTTGCGGCGGTTAACCATGACTATTTTAAGGACGTAGAGCTCCTTCCCGGAGCATCAACTTCGGCGGGTGTAGTACAAGAGACAACCCTTCTTGCCGAAGCGAGGCTTGCGGAGCTTCTTAATAAGCTTGCGGAGGGCGAATACGAGGAAGGCACCGACGAACAGAAGGCGGCGGACTTTTACAGGGCGTTCATGAAACTCGGAAAGCGCGATGTTAACCTCTATTATGTTGAAAAGCTTTTCAAAATGATTGACGAAGCGAAGGACACAAAGGCACTCAGCCATCTTTTTACCCTAATGATAAAGCAGATGGGTTACAGCAGGTTTTTAAACGTCGGCATAACAAACAATTTTACAGACGACCAAATGAATATCTACTTTCTTGCCACCCCGGCATTTGCGGTAGAAGAATTTGAATCGAGTGCTTATAACAACGCGAGCGGGTTTAAAAGCATTGAAAAATACCATCGCGAACTCCTAACCCTTATCGGCGACAGCGACCCTGAAGGCAACGCCGCCGCCTTAACGGAATTCCAAAAGGCGGTCTATAACGCCAAAAACGATAAAGACGCATTAACGTATCAAATTAAAACCGTCAAAGAGGTCCAAGAACTAACGCCGGATTGGGACTTGACGTCAATTGCAAAATGCTATAACTTTGATGGCAATCCGGACGACCTTGTTATGATTACTAATGACAAAGATCTTGAAGCAACCGCGAAGCTGCTCGAAAATCCGGAGCTTTTAAAAACCGCTTTAAAGATGGATGTAGTCTATTCATATAAAGACTACCTCGGCGATAATTTCCGCAAGGCGTATGTGACTTTAAGGGAGGAACTTTTCGGGGAGAAGCCGCTTTCTAAAGAGGATTATTATGTAAAACAGGCGACGAACGAGATGACGCTGCTCCTTCAAAGGCTTTACGTTAAGTATTATGTTGACCCGCGGACGAAAACGGAAGCGGAGAAGATTGCGAACGGCGCGATTGATACATTTATAAGGCGGATGGATACCTACACTTGGCTTTCCGAGAGCACCCGCGAACAGGCGAAAGAGAAGCTCGCGACGCTAAGGGTTTTAGCCGTTTCCCCCGACGATATGTCTTCCCCTTGGGACAGTACAGAGGTAAAATCAAAGGACGCGTTTATGATTAAGACGGCGTATCTCAAGGAAGCGGCAGCAGACACGAGAATGGTTTACGGCGGGGAGCCTAACTTTGACATGGTGATTATGGGCGACATGAAGGTATACGAAGCGAACGCCGGATATTACCCTACCTTTTCTACCATATATTTCCCGGCGGGATTTCTTGTCGCTCCGAACTTCGACCCCTCCGCACCGATTGAACAAAACCTCGGCTCATTCGGCGTGATTGTCGGGCATGAAATAAGTCATGCGTTCGACAACAGCGGTGCCGGCTACGACTCGAAAGGCGTACTCCGCAACTGGTGGACTGATGAGGACTACAAAGAATTCGGCAACAGGGTTGAAAGCATTGTAGCTCATTATGACGGCTATGAATTCGCGCCGGGGCTCATGTCCGATTCATCATTAACGGTCGGGGAGAATATCGCCGACATAGCCGGCGTTTCGGTTATCCTTGAATATCTCAAGGAGCAAAAAGAAGAGCCCGATTATGCCCTGTTTTTTGAAAGCTTGGCGAAATCTTGGGCGGCAGTCAGAACTCGTGAGCGTGCGGTAATACATTCCGCAAGCGACCCGCACAGCTCATATTGGCTTCGCGTTGACAGAGTTGTACCCCTCTTTGAGCAGTTTTATGAAACTTACGGTGTTAAGCCTGGCGACGGAATGTATATCGCACCCGAAGACAGAGTTGAAATCTGGTAAAACCCGCCGCCTTGAAGTTAACTTCAAGGCGGCATTTTTCTTTTTGTTATATTGCATAAAAAAAACGCGGTGAGTTATACTACTTATACAAATCTACGTTTAATATGGAGTTATATATGGCAACTGCTGTTAACCGACAGGCGACAGGTCTTGTCTCTTCTAATACAAGAACGCGCCCGAAGCGTCACCGCTCGATAAGCTATGAAAAATGGGGATATTTCTTTATCGCACCGTTTTTCATTGTCTATGCCGTAGCATCGCTCTATCCGCTTCTCACCACCTTTACCTATGGCTTTTTTGAGCGTTATCAGGTCCTCGGTCAGGATATGCATAACGAATTTATAGGGTTTGATAATTTCCGACAGCTTTTTTCGACGCCCGACGTCGGAAAATTCGCCCTCAATACCTTTATAATATGGATAACAGGCTTTGTCCCGCAAATTTTTCTTTCACTGCTTTTAGCCTCGTGGTTCACGGATTTGCGGCTAAAGCTTAAAGGCACGGGCTTTTTCAAAGTCGTAATTTACCTCCCGAATGTTATCATGGCGGCGGCAATGTCCTTCCTTTTTTGGGCACTTTTCGGCGACACAGGACCGATAAACCAAATGATAGCGGAACGCACCGGCAACATATTCCAGTTCATGGTATCGGTTCCGGCAACCCGCCTTATTATTTCGGGCATCAACTTCCTTATGTGGTTCGGTAACACCTCAATTATGCTCATGGCGGCGATAAACGGTATCGACACATCGCTTTATGAAGCCGCGTCTATTGACGGTGCAAATTCAAGGCAAACTTTTTGGAAGATTACCATGCCGTTAATTCGCCCGATTCTCCTTTATGTAATAGTAACTTCCCTTATCGGCGGCTTACAAATGTTCGATATTCCGAACATCATGACACGCGGTGCGGGCGGCACAGACAGAACTTCCATGACGCTGGTAATGTACCTCAACAACTTCCTTTCCGGCACGCGTGATTACGGCATGGCGGGTGCATTGTCAATAATCCTCTTTATCGTCGGCGGAATTTTATCCCTCATTGTATTTTACGGTATGCGGGATAAAGAAGCGGCGAAAGAAGAAAAAAAGCGGAAAGCATTAAGACGGGATTACCGCCGCACACAAAAACAAGGAGGGTTAGTATAATATGAACAATACCGCAATTCATGATTATGTCGGCAGACAAAACAAAGCCGCCCTCACCCTCCACCGCATTGTAAGCTATGTTGTGCTCATTGTCCTTGCCTGTGTATGCCTCTTTCCGTTTATATATTTGGCGGTTTATACAACGCGTTCTCACTCCGCAATTCAACAAAGTTTTACTCTTATACCGTCAAATTATTTTTTCAAAAATTTCATGTCGGTAATAACCGACCCGACCCGTAATATTTTACGCGGTATGCTCAATTCGCTGGTGATTGCCGTCTTCGCAACTTTGCTCTCCGTCTATTTCGCGGGGTTCACCGCCTACGGCATCCATGTCTATGACTTCCACGGAAAAAAGACCGCCTATACTTTCATTCTGTTAATAATGATGGTCCCCACCCAAGTTTCCGCCCTCGGTTTCGTGGATATGATTTATAACTGGGGACTTATGTCCACCTTCTGGCCCCTTATCATTCCGGCAATTGCCGCCCCGGCAATAATGTTTTTCATGAAGCAGTATATGGAAGCTTCACTCCCGCTTGAAATAGTCGAAGCCGCAAGAATAGACGGCTGCAACGAATTTATGATATTCAATCGGATTATAACGCCGATACTCAAACCGGCGTTCGCGGTTCAGGCAATCTTCGCTTTTGT
>JAISGY010000009.1 GCA_031262835.1 Ruminococcus sp. | reverse complement strand
TCGCGTTTTTCGCCGAGGTATTCGTCGAGGGAGGTTGTGCGGTAGCTTGTTATGCGGGAAAGGTTTTTGCGGATTGTCTCTTCGGGCATACCGAGCGCGGCGGCTATTTCGGCGTTTGTCGGATCACGGTCGAGCTTTGTGTAGAGCTCTTGATACACTTTCTGCATCTGTTTATAAAATGCGCCGAGCCTGTGCGGAATTGTGCCTGACTTGCGGATGTAATCTATGATTGCGCCGCGAACGACGACGGAAGCGTAGGTTTCAAATTTTACACCGCGTTTTGTCTCAAAATTATCAATTGCGTTAATGAGCCCGATAACGGCTTCGTTTGTGATTTCTTCGGGGTCGATAAAACCGTCGTACATATTGCGAAGTGAGAAGACGTAATATTTTACGACGTCCATATAGCGGAGAACGGCTTCGTTGCGGTATGATACTATGCCGGTTTGTTTATATTTAATGATTAGCTCTGCTCTGTCGGTATCATTTTTCGCCATCTGCCCGCCCCCTTTATGCAATAATCCCCCCGCAAAAAATTTTCACATCTGCTCTGTCCTCTCACCTCTGTCCCCTGCTCTGTCCGCTGTCCCCTGCTCTGTACTCTGTACTCTCGCCTCTCGCTTCTATACTGCAATGTTCCCAACCGCCTGAATCTGCACGGAGTTGTCGATTTCGGAGAAGCTCAGGACTGTTACGCCCGGGATAAATTGGTCAACAAGCTTTTTGAAGTAGATACGGACTATCGGGGAGGTCAGGACTATTGTCATGGGGACAATTGCCCTTACCTTTTCGATTTGAATCGAGAGGTTTGTCATTATGTCTTGGATAGTCTGCGGGTCGAGGGCTAAGTATGAGCCTTGATCTGTCTTCTTTATTGCACCGATAATCTTGTTTTCGGTCTCGGAATCGAGGGTTATAACGCGAAGCTGTCCGCCGTCGGAGAATTTGCGGGTTATGGTGCGCTTTAAGGCTTGACGGACGTATTCGGTTGTTATGTCAACGTCTTTCATGGTGTGCGGGTTGTCGGCGAGGGTCTCAAGGATTGTTTCAAGGTCGCGGACGGGGACGCTTTCTTTTAGGAGAAGCCCGACGACTTTCTGTAGATATGCCGGCGAGACAACCGCGGGGACAATATCGTTAACAAGCACGGGATTTGTTTCCTGTAACTTGTCGATAAGCGTTTTAATATCTTGGCGGGAGATAAGCTCGAAGGAGTGCGTTCTTATAACTTCCGACAGATGCGTGATTATAACGGATGTCGGGTCGATTAACGTATAGCCGGCAATTTCCGCACGGATGCGGTTCTTCTCGGAAATCCACTTCGCGGGGATACCGAATGCGGGCTCGATTGTGTCGATACCGTCAATCTCTTCGGTTACGCCGCCGGAATCCATTGCAAGATAGTGGTCTACTAAAATTTCAGCTTCGGCGACAATTTCGCCTTTGATTTTAATTATGTACTGGTTCGGGTTAATGTGGTCGTTGTTGCGCATACGCACGGAGGGGAAGACTATGCCCATCTCTTCGGCGAACTGTTTTCGGAAGATTACAACCCGCTCGATAAGCACGCCGCCCGCACTTTCATCTGCAAGCGGAATAAGACTGTAGCCGAACTCAATCTCAATCGGTTCAACGGGCAGAAGCTTATAAACATTGTCAATATCTTTGTAATAGTCGATTTCCGAAACGCCCTCCGCACGCTCGTCTGAACGCTCCCCGGGAACTCCGGCAAGAGCAAGCGCGGCGTCGCGGCGGTTGCGGTTGAGGATTACCCCGAGGGTCATAAGCCCTGCGCCGAGGACGATAAGCTGTACCTTCGGGAAGCCCGGGATTAAGACCATGATAAGCATTGCGCCGCCCGCAATCATGAGGGCGATAGGCTGCGAAGTGAAGCTGTTCTTGAGGTCGATATTCATACTGTTATCGGAGGCGGAGCGGGTTACAATCATACCCATTGCCGTCGAGATAAGCAGTGAAGGAATCTGTGAACACAAGCCGTCGCCGACCGTTGCGATTGAATAGGTCTGTATAACCGTCATAATATCCATGTCGGAGAAGATAAGACCCATTACTATGCCGCCGAGAAGGTTAACGAGGGCTGCGATTACGGAGAAGGTTGCGTCGCCCTTAACGAATTTCGAGGCACCGTCCATCGCGCCGAAGTAGTCTGCCTCGCGCCTGATCTTGTCGCGGGCTGCTTTCGCCTCATCGTCGGTTATAACGCCTTGGTTTAGGTCGGCGTCAATCGCCATCTGTTTACCGGGCAAAGCGTCGAGGGTAAATCTTGCAGTAACCTCCGCGATACGCTCCGCACCCTTTGTGATTACAACAAGCTGTACAACCATGATGAGGATAAAAACAACAAACCCGACAACGGCGTTCCCGCCCATTACGAACTCGCCGAACGCCTCAATAACCTGCCCGGCGTTCCCGTTATTGATGAGGATTAATTTTGTCGAAGATATATTAAGCGCAAGGCGGAAAATTGTGGTAATAAGCAGCAGCGACGGGAAGACAGCGAAATCAAGCGCTTCCTTCGCATACATCGTTATAAGCAGTATTATGAGCGAAATTGCAATGTTAAATACGAAAAAGAAGTCAAGCAAAAAGCTCGGCAGCGGTATTATAATCATAAACACCGCAAGCACAACAAATACTGTTACACTGTTATCAATGATTTTCTTCGACATGCCGGTGACCCGGCGGGACTATGATTTTCCGTGTTTTTGCTTCGCAAAAACGCGAAAAATAGGAATTGGGCGTCGTTTCTATGTACAATCCTTCGGACGGCACCGACTACATCTCCACAACCGCTTTGGGCGCATAGACCGCGGGTTCTCCTTTTTTAAGCTTAAAGACGAACGCAAGAACTTCGGCGACCGCCTGATAAAGTTCGGATGGGATTTCTCTGTCAATATCTACCTTTTCATAAAGTACGCGGGCAAGCGGCTTGTTTTCAATGAGCATTACCCCCGCGTCACGCGCTATATCAATAATACGAAGCGCAACTCTGTCTTTGCCTTTTGCCACAACTATCGGTGCCGAAGTTTTCTTTTCGTCATATTTAACGGCGATCGCGTAATGCGTAGGGTTTCTTATGATAACATCCGCTTCGGGGATCGCCTTCATCATGCGCTGTAGGGACATTTTTTGCTGAATACTCTTTCTCTTGCCCTTAATTTGGGGGTCGCCTTCCATATTCTTATACTCTTCCTTAACTTCCTGCTTTGTCATCTTCATGTCTTCTTCAAAGCGATAACGCTGCCAATAGAAGTCAATCACGGCGATAACCACAAAAGCAACCGCAATCTGCATGGCAATTGTAAATATTGTGTCGCCTAAAACGAGGAGCGCGGTGCGTATATCGGAATCGTAAAGAGAGATGAACTCCGGAATTCTGCTTCTAATCTCCGTAAACGCGATTATAACAAGTATTGTCATCTTTATGAGTGACTTAAACTGTTCAAAAAAAGCGTTCGGGTTAAAAAATTTCTGCATTCCCTTAATGGGGTTAAATTTACTGAGTTTCGGCTTCATCTGCGAGGTCGTGAATAAGAATTTTGTCTGTATGCCTGTCGCTAAAACGGTGATTAACATGGTTGTCGTAAGCGTAATCCCCGCCGTTATAATCACAGTTTCTAAAAGTTCAATGATGAATATCGAAAACGGCTGTAATCCGTCAATCGTTCCGTCGGCATTAAACCCATGCCCGGCTTTTGTAAGCCATTCCGAAAGAAGCGTTTGCGACTCGATAAGTATAAGCCGCACCGTAAACCGAAGCACCATGAATGTTATAACTATGAACGCCGCCGTAACAACGTCCGTGCTTTTCATTACATGACCCTTTTTGCGTTCCTCCGCCCTCTTATGACCTGTCGCTTTTTCGGTTCTCTCACCGCCCGGTCCATCCTTTGCCAAAACATAAGCCTTTCAAATTACACAAGAGTTTGCACTGTACTTTGCAGCGTTTGTATCCATTCTGTCAGATAGCGGTTCATGAAGATTGAGGTCGGTCCTATTATAAGGAACATCATGAATAGTGACAGTGCTACCTTTATTTCTATGTTAAGTACCATAATCTGGATTTGCGGAACGGATTTCATTAGAATTCCGACGGCGAATTGCACCGCGACTTCCGCAATCAGAAGCGGTAATGTCAGCTTAACTGCTAAGAGGAAAACGTATGAAAAAACATTGAATGCGTGGGAGGCTATGTCCGGGGGGAACCCCGCATCCCCGAGAGGTATCATATTAAGCGATTCGACAATGATTTGAATGTAAGTAAGGTGTGAGTCGGTTGCGACGTATATAAAGTAGAGCATTATTGTGTAGAGTGTGCCGTATAGGGACATCTGCATATTGCTCGCAGGGTCGAATATCCTCGCCATGCCGAGCCCGGACTGCATATCTATAATTTCGCCCGAAAAAAGCACCATCATGAAGAAAAAGTTTGTTATAAGCCCGAGGATTATGCCGATTAACGCCTCGCGGACAAGCATGAAAAGATAAACGCCAACGGGATAATCTATATTAACATCAAGCACACCGAGAGGCATGACCGATGATATAATCAAAGTTATAAGGAGCGATAACCCTGCCCTGACCATTACAGGGATATTTGCCCGGGATATAACCGGGGCGAAGGAGGTTATTCCTGTTACACGCATGAATATCAGCAGAATTATCTGAGCATTGCCGGCGAGACCTTCCATTTTATGCCTTTATTTTTAACTTTATAGAACTGTTTGGACTCCGACCTGTTTCATCATATCGAAAATTTGGTTAAAGAAATCGAGGAGCGACGTTATTATAGCCGGCGCAAGCAGGAAAAGGAGGATTGCTATTACAAAGGCTTTCGGAACGAATGTCAGCGTCTGTTCGTGTATCTGCGTTGCCGCTTGGAACACCGCGACCATAAGCCCGACTATCATTGAAACAAGCAGAAGCGGTCCGGCGATGCGGATTATAAGGAGAAGTGCTTCCCTGAAAAGCTGTTGAATAAGATCCTGTGTCAATTAAAAGCACCCCCGATATACATCAAATCTCTGTCCTCTGTCCTCTCGCCTCTGTCATCCGGAGTTAAAGCCTGTGACAAGTGACTCAATGAGAAGTGTCCAACCGTCAACGAGAACGAAAAGCAGGATCTTAAACGGAATTGAGACGGTTGTCGGCGGAAGCATCATCATACCCATTGACATGAGGATTGTCGCGACAACTATGTCTATTATGAGGAAAGGAACGTAGAGCAAAAATCCAATCTGAAAGCCGATTTTTATCTCGGAGAGGATAAATGCGGGGACAACGGTTGAAAACCGCACCTGTGATAAGAATTCCTCTTCGTTCAGATTCGTGAGTTCCGGTTCGTTCGACATTGCAATGAAGAAGTCCATCGACTCGTTTGAAGTGTTACGGAGCATCCATGCTTTGAGCGGGTCGCTCGCTCGAGAGAGAGCCTCGGTTGAAGAAATTTCGCCCGCTTTATAGGGGACGTATGCGACTTCGTTCATCTGACTGAAAACCGGCGTCATTATAAAGAAGGTCATAAACAGTGCAAGCCCGATCATTACCTGATTCGGCGGAGTCATTGCGATACCCATGGCGTTACGAAGGAGTGAGAAGGCAATGATTATTCGCGTGAAGCCGGTTAACATGATGAGCAATGACGGTGCTATTGTTAAAATTGTTATAAGGATAATCAGGTCGATTGTTGTTGTGTCGGAGGTTATATTGAGTGCATCGAAGAGTTCGTTTAGTTCGGGATTGTCGCCGAGCGTTTCGCCTAAGCCGCCGTTGCCTGTTCCCCCTGTGCCTGTTCCCCCTGCTCCCCCTGCTCCCTCTGTACCCTGTCCGGGGTCGCCTACCGCTTGGGTTTGTTCGGGCGGCGTATCGGTTTGGGGCTGTGCTTGGGTCTGGGCGGAAAGGTCGTCTGTGACGGGGGCTTCTGTTGCGGCGGGGTTTTCAGCCGGTGCTTCGGTAACTGTCGGGGAGGGCATATTTGCCGAGACGGTTTTTGATGCGAAGGCTGTTGAGGGGATAAAGAAGAGGAGTGCTATTAAGATTATAAGCAGGTTTTTGCGGATAGAACGCTTGGCTTTTTTAATTATGTCAGCGTTATTCGCCTCTGCTGTTCTCTCCGGCATCTTCCTTTTCCTCAACTTTTGGAATGTTCAGTTTTTGGGATAAAACTGTTTTGAAAGCTTCTGTAATGGGCATTGTTTTTCGGTCGGTTGTCGGTTCTTCTTCGGGAAGGTCATCAAGTTCGGAAAGAAGCCTAACGTTGCCTGTGCCGATAAGATATCTCACGCCGTCAACCTTCGCGATAATAAGCCGCGAGTCGGGCGAGAGGGTGACGGATTCTTCGACATGAATACTCTTACCGCCGATACCCAGCCCATAGCCGTATTTTTTCTGGAAAAAGCGTGCTGCCCAGAACATCAGGGCTATGAGGGCAATAACGCCGAGAAGCGCGAATGTGACGGTAAGTGAGTCGGGCATAAGAAAACCTCTGTCCCTGATTTAGCCGAGAACTTTTTGAACGGTCTGTAAAATGCGGTCGCCTTTGAAGGGTTTAACGATAAAGTCGAGAGCGCCGAGTTTTATAGCTTCGACAACCATTGCTTCCTGACCCATTGCAGAACACATAACGATTTTCGCGTCGGCGTGTGCTTTTTTAATGTCGCGGAGGGCTTCGATGCCGGTTTTATTGGGCATGGTTATGTCCATGATAACGAGATCGGGCTTTTCCTCTTCAAATTTACTGCAAGCTATTTCGCCGTCTTGTGCCTCGACAATTTCAGTGTACCCATTTTTTGTAAGGGTATCCTTTATCATCATTCGCATGAAAGCGGCATCATCGACGAGCATAATCTTCTTCGCCATGTTAACGATCTCCTCCTATTGATTCCAAGAATTTGGATTTTATAATTTCGGTAATTCTCACCGCAAAATTATCATCTATTACGACAACATCGCCTTTTGCGACGAGATTGCCGTTAACGATAATGTCAACGGGAGCACCTGCCTGACGTTCGAGCTCAATAATTGTTCCCTGTGTGAAGTCGAGTATTTCCTTAACCTTTTTGGAAGTCTGACCTATTTCAACGGTAACGTTCAGGGGGACATCCATGAGGAGTTTAAGGTTATCGTTCTGCTGTTTGCCGAGTGACGGGTTTTGATAATTCTCAAAAGCCTGAAGCTGGGCAAGCTGAACGTTCGGCATAGGCTGTGCCATCGCCGGATAACCGTACGGCGGGAAATTTGCGCCGCCGGGCATCGCACCCTGCGGATACGGGGGATAGCCCATTGCCGACGGGTCGGGATAACCCATACCGGGAGGCAACGCACCCATACCGGGCGGAACTGCTCCCATGTTCGGGGGGGCTGTACCTATATTCGGGGGGACTGCACCCGGCGGAGGCTGTGCTGCCGAAGAGTCCATGCCGCCGCCTGCTCCTCCACCGCCGCCGCCGAGCAATGCGTTTATTGCATCTTGGCTTAACGCACCGCCGCCGCCACCGCTTGCGGGTTCGGGTTCGGGAGCCGGTTCGGGCTCGGTTACGCCGAAGTTACCCATCATTTTGTCTGCCATGTCTTTCGCAAGGTCAAGGGTTAAAACGGAGATAAATTCGGAGTTAATTACATTGTCGATTGTGAGGTTAAATTTTATGACGCAGACTTCCTCTTCGTCGCCGAAGCCGTACAGATCCTCTGCGGAAGCGTCGCCCTCTTGGACAAGAGCTTGAGGCGTCGAGATGTCAACCGCCGTTTCGATTATCTCGGACAGGGCGGTTGCAGACGCACCCATCATCTGATTCATCACTTCACAAACGGCGGAGATATTCATCTCGTCGAATTGGAAGTCGTCGGTAACTTCGAGGGGCAGTCCCATAAGCTGGGCTAAGATCAGTTGCACGTCCGATTGCTTTAGGACTAAACAATTCTGCCCGGAAATCCCCTGAATATAGGTAATCTTAACGACTACGCTCGGTTCAAGCTCCGGGAAACCAAGGTCCTTACGCTGAATAACAGATACGGTCGGAGTTGTAATCCAAACTTTCGCCGACAGCATGGTAGACACTGCGGTGGCGGCAGAACCCATGGTGATATTCATAATTTCGCCGATAGCATCACGCTCTAAGTCGCCGAAGCTTGCCGCGGTCAGCTTACTCATACACCTTTTCTCCATTCCGCCCGCCTGTAAATCTTAAAGGCAGATAATTTATGCTTCATGTTGTTTTGCACGGGAACTTTGCAAATAATGCGCCGCACTCTCACATACCGCACGCTTTCGCGCCGCACGCTCACACACCGCACACTCGCTGCCCCGCTCACCTCTTTTTCTCCGATTATTATGCACGGTGCTTTAGGAGACAACGCCCATAAGGTTTCGGAGGAATTCATCGTTATAAACATTGTCTATCTTAACGGCTTTATTATTGCCGAGTAAACCGAGTTTCCCATCAAACCAGATGTTTCCGCCGATCTTCACTTCAATGTTTGAGTCGATGGGCAGCTGAAGCGGGATAATATCGCCGGGGGTTAATGTTAATATGTCGTAAAGGTCAAGCTCTGTGTCGCGGAAAACCGCTCTGACTTTCAGTTCGGTATCTTTTATGTTTTGGAGGAGCGAAACTTGACGTTCATTCTCTTTTTTCGGGTCAAGTTTCTTTACGCCGCGAGCGTATTTGTCCGAAAATTTCGCCATCAGTGCTTCGAGAACAAGCCCGGGGATTACGACATTGATGGTATTTTCGGTGTTGTTAATTACGATGTCGAAGGTTATTAGAATTACTATATCGTCGGGGCTTAAAACCTGCATGGCGCGTGAATTCGTCTCAATATTTGTGACATTCGGGTTTATGTCTATATAATTGGCAAAAGGCTCTTTTAAGAGCTGTGCCATTCGTTCAAGAACCCTTGACATCAGACCGACTTCAATTTCGGTGAAGTCACGGTCAAGAATTGTCGTCTCTCCTGTACCGCCTTCTAATCTGTCGATCATCGACATTGTTATCGCGTTGTTAATCTGAATAAGTGTTCCGCCGTCTTCGAGGCTGTCGTCATCTATTCCGAGGCTCACAACCGAAATCATTGTGTAATCCGGGAGAGCGTTATTAAACTCAAAGTATCTGTTTTCTTCAATTTGAGCCATCTCGACTTTGCAATAAATCCGTAACAGTGAAGTGAGATAGCTCGAAAGGACTCGCGCATAACCTTCAAATATCGTGCCGACAAGCGAAAGTTGTTCTTTCGTGAACTTCTTCGGCATCTTGAAGTTATAGCTTTTTACCTTCTTTGGATTAGTTTCGCTTTCAATCTGCTCGATTGATTCTTCGCCGGACGAGAGGTTTTTGAGCAGCTCGTCTATTTGACTTTGTGACATAGCGTCAGCCAAAAACATCATCACCTTTCAGAATCAAAATTGGGGCTTTGTCGTGGGGCGGTCGGGGGGTGTGCTTACTCTGCCGTGGGTGCCGCGGTTACCAGAGCGGTGGGGTCGAATGACGGTGCCGGGGGGGCTGTTGTCGGGGGGGCGGTTATGGCACTGATGTATTCTTCTTTGTCGGCGTAGTTTTTGTTCGGGTCGCGGGGGGTTGTCTGGGCGGCGATCTGGTCGGCGCGTTCTTTTGCACGTTCTGCGGACTGTTCACGCTCGGTTATTGTCGGGGAGCCTTGCGGGCTTGAGTATGCTGTGAAGTTGTCGCCGTACATGAGGGAGAGTATATCTTCGCTTACTGCGGGGTCGGTGTAGTCAAGGTTAGCTTTCGTGAAAACTATTTCAACGCGACGGTTTTCGGCACGCCCCTCGGGTGTGGAGTTGTCTGCGATCGGGCGGTATTTGCCGTAGCCTGTCGCACTCATTAAGTTCGGGTCAACCGTGTCGAGGTCGTCAAAGAGGATTAGCACCGAGTCGGCACGTCCGCTCGAGAGCCTCCATTCGTTCACGTCGGAAGAGCCGCCGGAGTCGGCAGTATGCCCGGAAACGTCAACAGAGCCGATCTGTTCGGAAATCATTCTCATACCGTCTGAAATCATCGTCAGTATATATATCCCGTCGGGGGTAAGTGTGTCGGAATTTGGCTCGAACATCATGTTGTCGGTGAAGCGGATATTTATTGCGGAGTTATTCATCGAGACGAACATAGTGTCGGAGAGGTTTTGCGCCCTCTTTTGAGCCTCAATATATTGGTAAAATCCCTCGAAGGTTGACTTTCCGCCGGAGGATTCGCCCTCTGACTGCCCGCCTAAGCCTGCTGTGCCGGACGCCGCCGCGCCGCCTGAGCCGTCGCCTGCGCCGGAAGATGAGCCTGCGTTTGTTTCACCGCCGGAAGCTTGATTTTCGCCCTCGGAGTTGCCCAGTTCTGCCGCACCGCCGCCGGCGACATTATCGCCCTCGGTTCTGCCCTCGGTGGACTGTCCGCCTGCGTTGGTTTCTCTGCCGGAGGTTACGCCGTCGGTAGACTGCCCGCCGGCTGAGGACTGCTGCCCTTCGGAAGGCCCTTCTTGGGCTTCGCCGCCGTCTTGCAGACTTTCAAGGTACATTTCAAAGGATTCGACATATGTTGTAAGCCCGCCGTCGGTCTGTTGCAGGTCGGGGAGGGTATCGTCATAAACAAGTGTAGGGCTTGACATCGGGTCTTGCGGTCCGGCAACCTCGGTTAAGGTGTCGGCGGCTTTTCCTGATGAAAACGCCTCAGCGATATATTGCATCTTTTGCTGGTCGATGGTTGACATGGAATAGAGAAGCACGAAGAAGGTTAGTATCAGCGTTACCATATCGCCGTATGTATCCATCCAGTTTGCGCCCTCAGCCGCTGCTTTTTTCGGACGTTTCGCCACTCCTATTCCACCTCCCAGACGCGAAAGATTATTGACATATTATGTATATAAATGTTTATATTTGTCATTTATAAAAGTCTCTACTATTAGTCTTATCATTATAGCATAAATTCATTGAATTTTCTATATGTAAATGATTAATTTTTTTCACAAAGTTATATTTGTTTTTTGTACAAAATACACAAAAATTAATATAATAATCCAAAAAAACTTATAATTGAAAGGAAACAGCCTAAATCAGGGAATTATGCGGCTTCTTCTTTGCCTTTTTTGCCCTTCTTCTTCGCGCCGTTTGTCGGGAGCATCATCTTAAGTTTTTCTTCGACATAACGCGGGTTCGCGCCGGAGATAATCGCGAGCGTTCCCTCTTCGACAATCGACATACAAAGGACTTCATCAGCGTGGCTTGCTTGGACAAGCATACCGATCGGAGTGAAGAAACAGTGGGCGAGGATACAGCCGTAGAAAGTCGTTATAAGGGCTGTGGACATATTCATGCCGAGGAGTGCGGCTGAGTCGGGGTCTGTCGGGTCCATCTCCTTAAGCATATTAACGAGACCTACGAGCGTTCCGATCATACCCATCGCGGGGGCAACCGCCGAAGCTCTCGACCAGATTGCGGCGTTCGCATCATGCCGTTCGCACATATTGTTAATTGCGTCGTCGAGCATTGAGCGTACCTTTTCGGAGTCGTTCGCGTCGACGATTAACATTAGCGAAGATTTCATAAACGGGTCTGTACATTGGTTTGCGGCTTCTTCAAGGGCAAGGATACCCTTCATACGCGCCGTTTTACAATATTCGACCATGTCTTCAACGTATTTTTCCGGCTTAAATTTCGGCGGCTTGAAGGCGATTGAAAGCATCTTCGGCACCTTCGACACAACCGACCAAGGGAACGAGAATATAGTCGCCGCGAACGAGCCGCCGACAACGATCATTACCGACGCGAAGTCGTAGAAGTTCATGAGCCTCGAAAGCCCCTGATCGCCCATGATACCGTAAACGATAAGCCCGAGTGCGGCTACAAGCGAGATAATACCCGATATGTTTAACATTTTTCACAGTCCTTTACAAGCAGATTTTCCTTTTCGGAATCGGAAAGCGGCGGTACGCCGTAGCAACCGCGCTTATAATCTATCGAAAGGCTTAAAATATCGCCTAATTTTTCCTTAACGAAATATTTATGACCGTTAGAAAGGCTTATAACGGTATCGGGGGTTTCTTCGCAGGTTTCGATCTGGTCTTCGTTTATCAGTATCGGGTTGCCGTTAAACCTTGTTAAAAATATCATATGTATCCCCATTAACACGCCATATCAGCGGGCGGATTATAAAAATCCGTCCGCCGAGGCGTTTATTTTAACTAACGTTTGAGGTTTACGAGTTCCTCAAGCATGGAGTCGGAAGTGGTTATAATACGGGCGTTTGCCTGATAACCTCTTTGTGTAACGATCATGTCGGAGAATTCTGTCGCAAGGTTTACGTTACTCATCTCAAGGCGTTGGGTCTGGAGAGCGCCTGCGCCGTCCGTGTTCGGGGCTTTGATATTAATCGGACCCGACGCGCCGGATTCGGTGAAGGAGGTGTTGCCCGCTTGGTCGAGACCGCCGGGGTTATCAACCACGCCGAGGTCGATACGCGCTATAGATTTGAGTTCGTTGTTATAGGTTGCGGCAATTTCGCCGCCCTTGCCTACTGTGAAGGAGTTTAAGTCTTTGTAGGTTAATTCGCCGAGCTTTAAGCCTCTGTCATTCGCCGCCGTGGTGTATGCGCGGAGAATATCTTCGGCTTGTTGAATGGTTGTAGCATCGGTGACGCCTGCGGGAAGTGTTAACCCATACCCGCCGTCGGCTACAGTAGCAGTCAATGTTGCGGATGGGATACCCTCCATAAGTTTCGTTAAATACGAAACATTATTATAGAAGGCGTTATAGGAACCAATCGCTGTCGGTGTTGTCGCACCCGGCATAGTTACGTTAATCCCAGTTGTGCCGTCAATCGTTATCATCTCGCCGGTGAGGTTACAAGCTACGCGCTGGAAGCCGGTATAACCGAGTGTTGTTACGCGTGCCTGTTCTTCCGCCGGAGTAATTATTCCGTCGCGGTCTGCGTCAATATCGTAAAAACCGTCGTTGTCGGCGTCAACCTTAAACATCTGTTCAAATTGGTCTGCTGTCGGGTCGGAATAAACTACCGGGTCTGTTCCTGTCGCGATTTTATATGTATAGAGATAACCGTTGTCGTCGGTATGGATGTTATAAGCATCTTGGATAAGCTTGTTGACGTTTATAACATTGTTCCATGTATAGTCGGAAGCAGTTACCTGCATATCGCCGTTTGTGTCGGTGAGCTGTTGATCTTCAAGCTCGCCGGAACTGTTCGGACCGGTTGAGCGAAGCCCCTGCATTGAGTTACTCATACCCATTACAAAGCGCGAGTCGGTCGTAACGAGTCTGCCTAAGCTGTCGATGTTGAAAGCACCCATCCTCGTAACCGTTACGCTTGCGGCAGACTGTGTAATGCTCGGTGCGCCGCCGCCCGGACCTGCGCCGAAGGTCGAACATACGAAGAAGCCGTCGCCGTCGATTGCAAGGTCGAGGGTGTTGTTTGTGGACTGGAAAGACGATTTTGTCATGTCGCGGTCGATTGAACCGACAGACACGCCGTATCCCACTTCGGACGGGTTGTTGCCGGCTGTGCTTGCGCCGCCGCCCGTTGCTGTTCTGGTATTTTGCCCCAGCACGTCGCGGAAAGTTACGCGATAAGACTTAAAGCCGTATGTGTTAACGTTCGCGATGTTATTACCGATAACGTCCATGCGGGTTTGGTGATTTATAAGTCCGGCAACCCCGGAATATAAAGAACGAACCATTTTTATCCTCCGTATTTTGTCCGCGTTCTGTCCGTCAAGCGGTCGGGACAGATAATCCCCTGTAAAATAGGACCGATTATTTTTTACGCGGATTTTGATTTAGATTTAGCCTATGATTGTGCTGTCAATGTTTGTAAAAATACTGTCGCGAATGTCTTCCTCCGTCATTGCCGTAATAACCTTATTGGTGTTTACGTTGACGAGGTAGGCGTCTCCGTCGATAAGCACAAGCGATTCGCTGCAATTTTTCGCCTTTGCAAGGTTAAGCGAGCGGGTTAGTCTCGAGAGTGTCTCGGCGTCCATGTCTATGCCGCGTGCTTCCATCCTTGAAATGGCGTGCTTTGAAAATTCAACCGTGCTTGTAACTGTGCTGTCGCCGTGGATTCCGATGCCTTCGGCAATCGCCGTTTTTGTTCCGTTTTCGGCAAGCATTGCGCGAAGTTCTCTTGCGAACGGGGAGTCCGACGGGTCTTCGAGCCTTGTGGCTGCGTTCGGGAAACCGTTTACCTGACCGGTTGTGACCGTCACGCTTCTTGCTTTCAGGTAATCATTTTGGATCGTCATAATCCATCATCCCCTTTCCATCCTGTCATCTTTGCGAGGAGAACATACTTACAACGTATTCTTCAAATCTGTCAAGTTCTGCCTGTTCAGCCGGGGTATAGACGGTTGCGTAGTGGCGAAGGTCATTTTCAGCCGGGGTAAGGTCCTTAATCCAGTTTTTGCGGTCAATTATCTGATTGAGGGTATAACGCCCGGAAGTGTAGTACCAGCCGCACGTTCCATCTTCAAATATAACTTCAACACGTTGGGTTCCGTCGGCATAGGTGTTAACTTCACCGAGGCCCCCCTGCCCGGAATAGCCTATCTCGGTAAGTGCCTTGCCGGAAGCAGAATAGCCGATTATATTTGATGTATCAATGCGGGTACAGATTGCTGTGTTTGTGATAAAACGTATGTCGAACATTCTTGTTCCGTATTCCTCCGCGAGCCTTGCTTCGTTCGGGTATTCATAAGCGAACTTCCGGTATTTCGGAGCATTGTACGGTACAACGCCGGGGTTTTCGTTCTGGTAGATTGTGTTAGGATAAGGCGACCTGAACCTGTCGGCATCCGAAACGGTATTGGTGTTTGCGGTTGATGTCTGGTTTGTGCCGTTAGCATTAAACCACTCATCATCACCGTCGTCGGTAATAATATCGTCGTCATCGTTCGTTGCCTGTGTTGCCTGTGCCTGACCCGAACCTACAAGGTAATCGTCAAGGCTTATTGCGCCTGTGCCGGGATCTTCAAGAGATTCGCGGGTTGTCGCAAGTTCGGCAAGGAAAGCCTGTAAACCCTGCTCGGAGAGCGGAGCTACCGTGCCGTTGTCGCTGTAAGCCGGAGCGGAAAGATTATCAACGGTGTAGGTGCGTGTTGACTCGACGACATCGGAATAGAGGTGATGCCCGCCGATTACGCCTAAGGGAAGGTTATCTGCCGCCGGTGCCTTTGCCGCCAAGAGGTCAACCTCGGGGGTTGAAACGCCGTTTTCTGCATCATCGGGGGAGGTTATCGGAGTTTCTGCCTCTGCCGACGCCGCGCCTTGAGCCTCTGTGCCATCAGTAGCCGCTGTACCCTCTGTGCCGCCTGTGCCCTCTGTGCCGCCCAAGTTGGTTTCGCCGTTCTGCTCTGCTTCGCTTATCGCGTCGCCTGCGTTTTCGCCGGACGGGAGGGTTATGCCGGAGAGGGGAACAAGATTGTCGCCGTCAAGGATAAGGAACTGGTCGCCGTCCGCAACAAGCCCGCCTGTAACAATGCCTTTGCCGGACTTTGTGGTTGTGTCGAACTGTACTTCCGTTCCCTTAAGGCTCTCCATTATCAGGTAGAGCGTGTCGGAAACAACATCGGTGAGATTTTTTGTTTCGTAGGCGTTGCCGTTGATTAAAAACTGCGGTTTTCCGTCTTTAACGATAACGCTGTCAACGATGCCCATTTCGTAGTTTGTTCCGTCCGAAACGGTAACTGCTTTTCCTGTAAGGCTTGCGGCATATTGAACATTGCTTTGATTGGTCATGTTCTTTATCGCCTCAAGGGTGGAATAGCTCGCCATCTGGGAGATAAACTCCGAGTCCGACATAGGATTATTAAAATCCTGATTGGACATCTGGGCAACAAGGAGCTTAAGATAACTGTCAAAATCAAGGTATGAGGTAACTTCGGCGTTGTTGTCGGTAACAGTCCCCGAATACTTACTCTTAGAGCTGTAAGCGGGATCGGTCTGTACCTTTTCTATGCCGACTGCCATAATCTCATCCTCCTTTGCATAAAATCATCGGGGGTAAACTGTCCGTCGATCTCCCCGGGTAACGGCTCTTCGCCGATTGCGTGGTGTATGCCTGTCGGGTTCTGCCCTTGTCCGCCTTGCCCTGCTTGCCGCCCTGCCGTGAAGCCGCCGTCTGCGAAGTTTAAGCCCATGTTTTCGGAAGCGTCTGCGGGAGCGATTGTGAGGACTTCTTTTACGTTAACGCCGCCCTGCGAAAGCTGGCTTTGAAGGAGGGCTGCGCCGCGGTCGAGAAGCTTTGCGGTTTCGGGGTTTGCCGCCGTTAATGTTACGGTTACTGCGCCGTTTTCGGTTACGATTTTTACCGCAACTTCGCCGAGTTCAGCCGGTTTTAGAACAACCGTCATCTCCTGTATTCCGTCGCCCGCGTTGTCTGCTTTCATGTCGATTATGCGGTTCCCGATCTGCATTTCCGGGGGGACTTCACCGCCTGTGCTTATGAAGGGTGAGGGTTGCGCCGCTATTTCGCTAATCGGAACGGGCTGTCTGCCGCCGGCGTTTGAAACTGCCGCGAGAGATTCGCCGGATTGATTGCCGCCCATTCTGAGTCTTGCCGCAAAGGCTTCGCGTGCCGCTTCAAAATCGGCTCCGGGGTCTTGCTGTTCGTTTTCTCCGCCTGTCTGCGTTCCGTCTGCTGCCTCTGCCGCCTTTGCTATGTCTGCCCCATCTGCCCCCTCTGCCCCATCTGCTGCCTCTGCACCTTCGTAAAGCTTGTTGATTCGCTCGCGGAAGCGGCTTTCAAAGAGGGGATCCACGCTTACCGTGTAGACGGGTGCGGGTTTCTCTTTGACGATAACTTCCTTGACGATGTGTTGAAGCTCTGCGAGGATACGCTTGTTCTCGTCGGTCAGGGCAATTTCGTCCGCTGTCTGCGGGGTGGGGTTGTTCGCGGCGATTCGGGTTAAGACCATATCCGCCGTCATGAAGTCGGCTTCGGTTACGGTTATGCCGAGGATTCCGCCCGGGGTTTCGAGTGTTGCCGACGCCGGGACTGCCGCTAAGGCTCTTACCGCTTCGAGGATGCTGATATTGCTCTGCTCTAAGAGATTTTGGATACGCGAAAGGGTTTCACTGTCAAGCCCGTCGAGTATCTTATCCGTCTCGAAAATCTCGTCGGTCGTGAGTGACTTTTTATCACCGTCAATCAAACCGGGAAGCTCGGGGATTTCGATGCTTACTCCCTTTTCTGTGACGACAATAAGCGGGATAAGTCTTACGTCAACCGGGAAATTTTGTGCGTCTCCCTCTGCCGCCGCCGCCGTCTCATAAAGATTCGGGAAGAGTTTTGCCGCGATTTCTGCAAGCGATTTCTTCGCCCCTGCGATCGTTTCAGTGACAAGCGTCGGGTCGATGAAGACCGTTTCGGGGGCAATCTCTCCCGCGCCGGCAGTCCTGAACAGGTCAAGGAGCTTTTGCAGTTTCTCTGCGATAATGTCGGACAGATTCTGCGGCGCGATTAGCAACTGAAGCTCTTCTTCGGTAAGGCTTTCAAGGTCGATACTGCCGCCCGAAGCTCTCGCAAGCTCGTCAAGCGCATTAAGTGTCTCTTTATCCGCGCTTTGAAGCTCCTTAACCGCCGCGATAATCGGGTCGCTCGCCGATACGTTTACCGGTACATTTTCGGAAAACGATGTTCTGGCATTGTTAACTGCGGAAACGCTCACCGGGACTGCATTTTTAGCGAACGCAAGCTGTTTTAACACGTCGGAAAAGTTAACGCCGCCCGACTGTATCGAACTGTCGCCGGTTGCCGTTCCCCCCGCTGCACCTGCCGCACCTCCGCTTGTTCCTACCATGCCGAGGGTCAGCATACTGCTGTAATCCATTTTCTTTTCACCTCCTTGCTTAATAATATGGGTTGCTGTCTATATTAATGTACACTCACGCGTACGTTAAATAGCCTTGTAATTTTTTCGCACCGCAATGTTGTTGACATATTCGGCGATGAAGCGTTCGTCATCCTTTATGAGTTCCGCCCGATAGTCTTCAAGCTGTCTTTCTTCAAGCTTTTCGAGGCTGTTCACGTCTTTTGTCGCCGCGACAACCCGCTCTAACTGCCTTTCAATGCGGTCTGAAAGCTCTATTATAGCTTCGTCAATGTCCTTAATTCGGATTCCGAGGGAATGTTGATAACTCTTGAAAACATTCATCTGCATTATCGAAACACCGACCTTCGCACGTTCGGAAAATTCCGCCGAACTGCGCCGCAGCTCCGCTCTCGCGGATTCTTTTTCATCTTCAAGGCTTACGCGCTGGGCGTGAATGAAGGCAAGGCTGTTTTTTTCGCGGTCTAAAATCTGCTCTCTGTAACCCTTTATCCTGCCTAACGAAAACTGAAATTTTTTCATTCGATAACCTCGGCAAGCATCTTCACTGTTTCGTCATATTCAAAGGATTCGTTTATGGATTGCTGTAAAAAAGCGTTAATCTTGTCAATTTTACGGAGAGCCTCGTCAAGCTTCGGATTAGAGCCGCGCTTATATGCTCCGATCGAAACAAGGTCAAGGTTTGCGTAATAAACCGAGAGGAGGTTTCGCATCTTCGCCGCCGTCTGCTGTTGGTCTTTGTCGGTAATTTCAACCATGAGACGTGACACCGACTCTAAGATGTCGATTGCGGGATAATGATTTCTTGCCGCAACCTTTCGAGAGAGGATAATGTGTCCGTCAATGATACCGCGGACCGTGTCGGAGATTGGCTCGTTCGTGTCGTCGCCCTCGACAAGGACGGTGTAAACCCCTGTGATTGAACCTCTGTCGAAGTTCCCTGCCCGCTCTAAAAGCTTGGGCATGGCTGTATATATTGACGGCGTGTAACCCCTCGCTATGGGGGCTTCGCCGGTTGCAAGCCCGATTTCGCGCTGCGCCATCGCAAAACGCGTTAAGCTGTCCATCATGAGAAGGACGTTTAAGCCCTGATCCTTGAAATATTCGGCAATTGCAGTCGCCGTAAGCGGGCATTTGTTCCGCATCATCGCCGGCTGGTCTGACGTCGCGACAACAAGCACCGAACGCGCCATTCCCTTTTCACCGAGATCCCGCTCGATAAATTCGACAACCTCACGTCCACGCTCGCCGACAAGGGCGATAACGTTTACGTCTGCCTTGACTTCCTTCGCAATCATCCCCATGAGGGTCGATTTTCCGACGCCGGAGCCCGCGAAGATGCCGATACGCTGTCCTTTTCCGATTGTTAAGAGTCCGTCAATCGCCTTAACACCGAACGGTATAATTTCGTCAATCCTCGGGCGTGTCAAGGGGTTAACCGGAACGCCCACTATGGGGTAGCTGTGGGTGGTTTTCGGAGGGTCTTTGTCGTCAAGAGGCTGACCGATTGCGTTAATAATCCGCCCGACAAGCTCTTTCCCGACGCCGACTTTGAGTTTATCGCCAGTGTTTTCGACTATAGAACCCGGTCCTATGCCCTCAATGTCGGTATAGGGCATAAGCATAATCTTTCCGCCCGATATTCCGACGACTTCGGCGTAGATGCTGTCAACCGCGGAATTACTCCCGCCTGTGCTGCTTATCCCTCCTGTGCCGCCTATGCTGTTTCTGCTCCCTGCCCCCCCTGCTCCCCCGATGCCGCTTGCTCCCCCTGTTCCCCCACCGCTGTTGCCCCGGTTTTTGTATATCTTGCAGATGTCGCCGATGTTCCCCTCGGGACCTGTTGCGGCGATCGTCATGCCGACAATCCGCTCGATTTTGCCTTTATAAATGTATAGGTCGCGCTGTTTAACCTGTCGCTTTATACTATCAAAATCTATCATGACCGCCCTCTTGTGTTCCTGAGAATTTCTTTTAGGAGATCAAGCTGGGTCGGGATTGAGGCGTCGGTAACTTCGTTTGTGTCGTCAAGGATAATTGTGTTTTCGGGAACGTCGTCAAGGATTTGTATGTCAATATCTTTCACAAATGGAATAAGTTGCTTTACAAATGAACCGTCAACCTTAAGTTTTCTTGATTCGGGGTTGTCAGCCATTGAAATTTTGAGGTATTTTGAGTTCCGGTATTTTTTCGCGGCGTCCGCTATGATGTTTTCAACCGCTTCGGGATGGATTTGAAGCTCGGAGTGGATAACCTTTTCGGCGATAACATAAACGGTTGCGCGGAGTTCCGCTTCGTTCGATAGGAAGTATGATTCTTTCCTTGCGTTTATATCGGCGAGGAGTTTTGCCGCTGCGTCGATATATTTGTCGTATTTTTCTATGGCTTCCGCTTTTGCGGCGTCAAAGCCTTCTTTGTAACCGTCTTCGAGAGCCTTCGCCTTCATCTCGTCGGCGTCTTTTTGCGCCTTTTCCATAATTGCCGTAACTGCCGCCCTTGCGTCGTCTTCAATCTGTTTTGCGGATTCTTTCGCAATATGAATTAGCTTTTCCGATTCTTCCTCGGCACGCGTTTTAAGCCCGGCTAAAGCCTTTTCTATCCCCTCGTCTATCCCTTTGTCAATGGCTTCCTGCATTGCTTTTTCGCTGTCTTGGTGCCCTGTCGCTTCATCATTATTGTCGCTCTCGTGGCTCGGGATATAGACTTTGTTCCCGATTGCAACGGTTTCGGTTATCGGCATAACAAAGGGCGTTCTGTAAACGAATTTATTCATAAACTGTTTCCACTGATTCCTCAATTACTTCAACCGTCCGTAAAGCGCGGTTAATCGCTCCCGTACGGGTTGAAACGAGGGTTTCAAGCGTTTTATCCGCAGTTTGAAGCTGGTCGCGGGCTTTTTTCAGGTAGGTTTCAAACTTTTCAAATTCGCTCTTCACCCGCCCGAGTGTAGCAGCAATTTCGAGCGAGCGTTTTTCTATAGCAAGGGTTTTAAACCCGATTTGGAGTGATGATAAAAATGCCGAGAGTGTCGCCTGCCCGACGGGGGTTACTTTATATTTTACGCGAAGTTCCTCAAAGAGAGCGGCGTCGCGGATTACCTCGGCGTATAAGCCTTCCGTCGGCAGAAACATCAGCGCGAAGTCGGTAGTTTTGGGCGGGAGAATGTATTTGTCGTGAATGTCCTTCGCAAACGTCTTTATCTTCGCGGTGAGAGACTTCCTTGCCGCTTCAATCGCCGCTTTGTCTTCCGCGTCAAGAAGCCTGTTGTAGTCTTCAATCGGGAACTTCGAGTCAATCGGCAAAAGGAGCGGTTTGTCGCCGTTCCCGGGGAGCTTTACTGCAAATTCAACAATTTTGCGGTCGTCAATCTGTGCATTTTTCACAAACTGCCCTGCCGCAAGCGTGTCTTCAAGGAGCTTTTCAAGCCTAACCTCGCCATACGTTCCGCGATCCTTAACATTCGTCAGCGCATTTTTCAGGCTTTTTGCGTCGGCGGCAAGCGTCTTCATCTCGCCAAGCCCCCGACCTACGCTTTCAAGCTGTTTTGAAACAAGTTCAAAGGACTGTGAAAGCCTGTCGTTGAGGGTTTTTTGAAGCTTTTCGTCAACAACGCCTTGAATACTCGTAAGCCTTTTATCAACGGTGTCGTTAATGTGGTCGAAATTCTGAAATAACGTTGACTGGATATTCGTCTGCATTAGTGAGAGCTGTTCAAGCTGTTCTTTTCTGCCGTCGGAAAGTTCTTTCGTAATGTTAATATTATTTTTATCCCGCCGCAAAAGCAGGATAATTACAACTGCAAGCAATACTATTATAATTAAGCCGATAATGAGCAACACTGTTTCCATTATACGTCCCTTTACGCGATAATTTCGTCGTCGCCGCCCTTGCCGATAACAAGTTCGCCTTCTTCTTCGAGGTGTCTTATAATGCCGACGATACGCTGTTGAGCCTCGTCAACGTCACGCATACGAACGTTGTGGAGGTATTCGATTTCTTGCTGAATAGACTCCTGCATACGTTGGGGCATATTCGCATAGAGGGTTGCGGCGACGTCTGCGTTCGCACCCTTTATCGCAATCGCAAGGTCCTTCATCTCGACGTCGCGGATAAAACGCTGGATTGACATCGAGTCGAGAGACATAATGTCCTCGAACACGAACATCTTTTTCTTGATTTCTTCAACAAGCACGGGGTTCTTCGCGGAGAGTTCGTCGAAGATGAATTTCTCCGTGCCTCGGTCAACCTTATTGAGGACATCGGCAACGTAGTTTATACCGCCGACTTCTGTAAGATCCATCGAAACCATCGAAGCGAATTTCCGCTCTAAGGTTGCTTCGACAGATTTTACCGTCTCGGGGCTTGCCGGTTCCATCTTCGCGATACGCTCGACAACCTCAACCCGCTTCTCTTTCGGAAGCTCGGAGAGGATTTTCGACGCCTGTTCGGAACTGATATATGAAAGCACAAGGGCGATTGTCTGGGGATGCTCGTTCTGGATAACGGCAAGAACGTTTTTGTAATCGGACTTGCGGACGAACTCGAACGCCTTCGTCTGCATGGTTTTTGAAACCTTTTCCATGAGACGCTGGGCAAGCTCGGGACCGTAAGCGCGTTCGAGAACGTTTTTCGCGTAATCGAGACCGCCCTCGGTGATAACCTTTTGGGTCAGGCAGAGTTCGTAAAACTCGGAAAGTATATCGTTAACCGTGCCGACATCGACGTACGGAAGCGACGCAATCTCGACGGTAAGGTTTTCAACCTCATCGTCGCCGAGACGTTTATACACTTCCGATGCGCCTTCTGCGCCGATAGCGGTTACGACTATCGCCGCACGCTGTACGGGGGTTAAATCTTTGACTTCAACTACCATTATAAATATTTCCTTCGGTAAAACTCTGCTGACGGGACTTTACCATGCTATCATGCTGATGTACTGATGTGTTGCCGCATAGATGTACCGCTGTGCTGTCGGGGGTTGTCGGGGCGGGGTGCCGCTTACTTCTCTTTCGGGCGGTCTTTGTTGTCCTGCCTTGCCATCTCGTCGGAGGACATTGTCATCCAGTTTCGGAGGAGAGCGGCGACAATTTCAGGCGAATGACGGGCGAAGTTTGCAATCTCCTTGCGGATAATAACTTCTTTCGTCTCCACGCCGTCGTCGAGAAGCGAGGGAATTTCGGCTTCGGGTTTGTCTTTGTTAAGCATGAAGAGGGTCTTTTCGATTTCGTTCGGTGTAACATCGCTCATGTCGAAATGCCCGGAGTCGATAATCTTCTTCTCGAAGGCTTTCTGACGCTTCTTGTGGGTGACGTTGCGAAGCACCATAAACATAGTCATTACTATGAGGAGGATTACGAGAATAGCACCTGCGACTATAAGGTGATTTAACGTTAAGCCGAAGAATATGTCGGGCTGTTCTTCTTCCTCGAGGTCTTCGGCAACGAAGGGCTGGAAGTTCGCAACAGACACAACCTGCTCGACAATAGTCGGGTCAACCCCGGCGGCATTGCCGATCATACTCCGCAGGGTGTCAATCTGCGCGGGGGTTAAAAAGTCGGTGTATATTGCGACGGCAACGTATAAACCGTCAACGTCATAACCATCCTTAACAACCTGCGAGCGGTAAACGTCAACAAGATAGTTAACCGAATTACTGTTGTCGGTCCAAGCTCCGGCTTGACCTGCTTCGAGACCTTCGGGGTATTGTTCGGTGTTCGGTTCTTCGCCGGCAACTGCGCCGTCGGCTGTGTTTGTGCCGGAGGCGTTCGCGGAATCTTCCCTTGAAACTACGCCGGTGTTGTCGTCCGGGTCTTCTGCGGAATAGTTAACCGTCTCGTCTGCGCGGGTGTCGAAATTTAGTATGAGATTAACACGCGCCGTAAAACCTCCCTCGCCGTAAATCGGGCGGAGAAGCGCGTCTATCTTTTCCTGCAAATCTTTCTCAAGGCGGGTTTTATATAAAAGCCGCTCGATAAGTTTATCAACGTCCGTTCCGCCGGTGTCTTCGGTGGAAATCTGCGGAATACCCGCGCTGTCAACAATCTCGATATTTTCGTCCGTAAGCCCTGTGTTCGCGGCTTTAACGATATTTTTTATACCCTGAATCTGGCGGCTTGAAAGCTGGCTGTCGGGGGAACGGAGATATACGGTAACGGCTGCCCGAGGTTCTTGGCGGAAGGTGGTTATAACGGTGTTTTGCTGGGTCGGCAGCGCAAGCTGAACTGTCGCTTTTTCGATACCGTCGAGGGTTCCGATAATTGCCCCCATACGCTCTTCGGTCGCAATCCGCAGATACTGTTGCTTCTCGGACTCGGTCGAGAACATATCAATATTATTTATGTAGGCATCGTATGAAATATTATCCTGCGGGAAACCCTGAACTGCAAGCTGCATTGCGATTGTGTTTTCAGACCCCTTCTGAACATAAACCGAGCCGTCCGTCCGCATCTCTGCACCAAAGCCCAGTTCTTGGACTGCCGTCACAATGTCTGCGGCAGTGCTTTGCTCCATTGAATCGTAAAGCTTGACATAATTCGGGCGGTTTAGGAGTATAACTGCGGCAATAACAACGACTATTATCGCGGCAAGGAGAACAATTAACACAATCCTTCGTGTTCGCGGAAGCCCCGTCCATTTCTCCTTGACGACGGTAACCGTTTTATTTAATCTTTCATTCATTGTAAAAACTCGCACCGCCACTTTTTTTAACGTTAATTTTTAAATAATTTTCGCAGAAAATAACTACACCTGCATTGCTATAATTGATTGGAAGGATGAAACCGCCGCGTTCTTAACAGCGACAAATGTTTCAACCGCGATTGAGGCTTTTGTCATGTCATTATAGATTGTGTGAAGATCGTCGATTTCGCCGTTTATGAGTTTTATCGCATCGGTTTGAAGCGTTAAATTTGTCTCGACGGTCTCACCGTAGATATTTGCGAAGATGTCCGAAAAGGCAGAAACGGCGTTTTCGGTCGGGTTTTCATTCTGCTCCGCGAAGATTGACGGAAGATTAACTATCCCGGTGGTTATCGGGCTGAAACTTGATATCGGCATGATTTAATTCTCCTAAGTACAGAGTGGGGGACGCCGGGGGTGGAGAGGGTCGCCGTGGTTTGGGGGAAGCCGTGGTTTATCTGCCTGTCAGACTCATTGCCTTATTATACATACCTTTTACGGCTTCGAGGGCGGCGTTGTTTGCCTCGTAGGCTTGCTGGGCGGCGATAAGGTCGATCTGCTCTTTGGTGTTATCGACATTCGTCTGATATATGTAGCCGTCCTCGTCGGCGGCGGGGTGGGTCGGGTCGTAAATCGGGGTGAAGGGCGTTCCGTCGCCCGTTATTGCAGTTGCGGCAACGCCTGTGCCGCGTGTTTCGGAGACAGGACCTCTCGAAAGGTAATATGTTCCGCGGACGTGATAACTTTTTCCGTTCTGGAACTCGCCCAAAACGTCGGAAAAGCTCTTTTTATCGGCAACGACAACAAGCTGACGGCGGTATGGATCTTCGCCGGCGGCGGCATTGGTTGTGCCTTGATGAGCGATGTTTTCGGCAATTATATCCATTCGCAGACGCTGAACGGACAACGCCGATTCAACAATATTAAGGCTGTTTAGGAAAGCCATATCTTATTCCTTTCGTTGTTGGCGGCGGGGGTTAATTATTTGGTTAGGGCGGTTCTGATATTGCGGTAGCCGGAATTCATGTAGTCGATTAGGGCGGAGTATTGGTATTGCACATCGGTTAAGGCAATACGTTCCTTGTCGATATCGACGTTGTTTCCGTCGAGTTCCATCCTTGTATATGGCTGTTCATATGTATAGACGCCGAGGCGGGCTTTGCGGTATGCGCCTTCGGAGCCGCTGTCGGTCGGGTTGCCGTTTTTGTCAACCTTCATCTGATTGTCGAGGATTATCCCGAATTCAACCGTCTTCGCCTTATAGCCCGGGGTCTGGATATTCGCTATGTTGTTTGTTATTACCTGTTGTTTATAATATGCCGCGTCAACCGCATTTTCAACAATCTTTGATATATCGCCCGAAAATAGTGACATATTTTTATCCTCCCGGTTTTTCATTAAACTATATTATATCATTTTTGACAGGATATTGCAAGTGTTAAGATTTGTTAATCTTCCGCCTTGACGGCAGGAGCGGCTTTTCAATCGCCCGCTTAAACCGAAACGGCAGAGACGTCTCGGGGATTTTCGGGAAAACGAAGATGCTCTTTATGCCGGCTAAGTTCGCTCCTAAGATGTCGGTAAAAATCTGGTCACCAATCGCCGCCGCTTCGCCTTTTTTAATCTTAAGCTGTGAAAGTGCCTTTTTGTACCCGACAGGGAGCGGCTTTTTTGCGTCGGTTACGAACGGGAGACCGAGCCTTTCGGCGAAGGGCTTTATCCTCGGATAATGATTGTTTGAAACGAGGATAACCTTTATCCCCGCCGATTTTATCCGTTCAAGCCACGCGGAAACTTCCGGGAAGGGTTTATCAGCGCAATGTGCCGAAAGCGTGTTGTCAATATCCAGAAAAATCGCCTTTATGCCGTTCTTTTTTAGAAACTCCGGGGTTATATCCCAAGCGGATTCGTAGACCGCCCACGGTGAAAACATAATTCACATCCGAATATTTGCCATATTTTTACTTTTAATTCCTGTTTTCGCTAAAAGGGCATATGTGTAGATGTATACGAGTGTATTATAACATATAAAAGTGGAAATTGCAATAGAAAAAAGAAAAAAAATTACGGATAGATGACATTTTTTATCATAAAAACAATGTTTATACAATATTAACTAAATAGCCATAAACATTTCATTTTAAGTGCTAACAAATTTTAAGCAAAAGTCTTGCATTTAATATTTTATAGTGGTATAATTAATCTATATAAATACGTTTTGGGTTGGGAGTTTTATGAAAAATAATCTGCCTATTCTTTCCGGCACAATTGCAATAGTGATTCTTGCTGCAATGTCGGTTTTATTTCCGGAATACGCGCTGTATTTTATTGTCGGAGTTATTATCTTAACGGTAATATTCGCCAATGTTTTTATCCGTACGCTTAAGACGGTGAAAAGCCGGTCGGAGAGGTTCGTTGCGGCGATTAATATGATTCCCGATACAGGCTACATAACGGTCAATTATATTAACGGGAAGGTTGTCGCCTCAAAAAATATCGCGGCAATGGCGGGGGTAACGCAGAATATCGACGAACTTACCCCGAACGACTACCTGTCGATCGTTAAGGATCTTCGCTCATCGCCCTTAACCGACGACCCGAACATCTATATGTCCCCTGTGAGGAATGTCTGGCTGAAGATTAAGACGGTTGCCGCGCCCTCTTTTGACGTTTGCGTGCTTTATGACGTGACCGATTACGTCAAGTCCCTCAATGTAATTAAGGCTCTTAAATACTACGATCTCGAGACGAATACCCTCTCGAAGGATGCGTTCAACCAAAAATTAGGCGAGGCTGTCAACAACAACGACTCAACCTGCGGCGTGATTGCGTTTGTTATAAAAGGGCTTGACAAGGTTATAAGCTTTACAGGCGCGAACGAAGCCTCAAAGATTATAGTTCACATCGCCGAATACCTAAAAAGCTACGAAAACCCGCATAATACCTTCGTCGGGCGGACAAGTTACAACGAATTCAACGTGATTTTAACCGACACGTACGGCGAACGCTGCGCGAAATCGGCTCAAAAAATCCTTGACGGAATAAATGAAAAGCTTTCGGTTATGAAGGAAAACAGCGGCAAATATATCCGCGTTTACTGCGGGTTTTACGCGTTTTCTGCTGAGGAGAAGGACATAAACAGCATCATCTCGGCGGTCGATTTCGCGGCATTTGACGCCGGTCAGCAAAATTCCTTCGAGCCTATGGAATTCTCGGCGGAGGATTTTGCACATTCCGCAACCGAATTCGCGAAGCTACAAGCCTTTGACGAGGTCGTTAACACCAACGCGGTCGATTATCATTTCCAGCCGATTGTCGCGGCGTCTTCCGGGAAGATTTTGGGCTACGAAGCACTTATGCGTCCGCGCAAAGTCGGGGGGTTCCGCTTCTCGCCCACAGAGATGCTTAAGATTGCGGCGAAACAAGAACGCTCCTACGACATCGAGAAATTAACCGTCTTTAACACCTTTAAAATCCTCTCCGACAACGCCGATTTCTTTAACGACAAAAAGCTTTTCATCAACGTTATAACCTCCGCAATGCTTCAAAAACACGATTACGAAAAACTTTTAACAGATTATTCCGGGCTTTTCGGAAATGCGGTGCTTGAAGTAACCGAAAACGCCTATACCTCGCCTGAAAATATCGAGCTTTTATCGACACGTTACCGCAACCTCCGCACACAGATTGCCCTTGACGACTACGGTTCCGGCTACGCGAACGGCGAAACGCTCCTTTCGCTCCACCCCCAATACGTTAAAATCGACCGCAAGCTCGTTGCGAATATTGACAAGGACCACAAAAAGCAACAGCTCGTCGCAAACACCATCGAATACGCCCGCTCCCAGTCCATTATGACGATTGCGGAGGGGATTGAACGCGAAGAAGAACTCAACACAATGATCTCCCTCGGCGTTGACTTTATTCAGGGGTTCTATACCTCCCGCCCGTCCCCGGTTTTCATTAAGGAAATTCCGGCGGACATTCGCCGCAAGATTATTGATTATCAGCTTAACCACTGCGACGAAACAGGCAAGCCGCTTGAGCTTCTTGCGGAAGTGCCGGAAGATGCATCATATTCTTACGATGCGGAGAATGATCTTTACACCGTTAACCTCGAAGAATCCGCACTGCTCGGATTTTCACAGCTTGATATTACCGTCAAGAAACTGAAAATCGTCGGCGATGTTAATTCCTGCCCGAAATTCGCGGTTAATATCCCTGCCGACAGCAAATGCGAGTTAACCCTCGAAAATGCGCGTTATACTGCCTTTAACCTCCCCTGTATAAGCCTCGGGCAAAACTGCGAATTGACCCTTAACCTTGTCGGCGACAACCTCCTCGATACCGAAGGCATACGCGTACCCGAAACCGCTTCGCTTAAGATTGTCGGCGATGGCAACCTCGAAATCCGCGAAACAATGAATAACGGCGTAGCCCTCGGCGGAAGCGTTTCGCAGGACGTCGGGAACATTGAAATAACGGCAACGGGCGTCTTAACCCTCGACTGCACCGGCGAAAACACCGTAGCTATCGGCGGCGGCGGTTCAACGAACGCTTCGATAATAATGATAAAGGACACCGAACTTAAACTCAATGTCCAAGGGCAGCACTGCGTCGGGATCGGGACTTTCCTCGGGAACTCGAAGATAACCCTCGACCGCTCCGTTATAACCGGTGAAGTCAACGGAAAACAGGCTGTCGGAATCGGCACAATTTCCGGCTATTCAAATATAATCTGCGGCGCGAATGTTAAGCTGCACTGTTCCGGCGAAGAGGTTGCCGTAATCGGCTCGCTTGCCACTTCCGAAAACGATACCATTATAATGCGCGGCGAATATAACCTCACCGCGAACGGCATTGAAATGTCCCTTATCGGTTCTGTACGCGGGCGGACAAACATAAGCATAAAAGACGGCGTTATAAACTGCTATGCCGAGGGCAATTTCATTGCCGGAATCGGCGACCCGTTCGGCTCGGGCGAACTTTATATCGAAAACGGGCTTATCGACTCGCACATTCTCTCCCCAATGAAGATACCTGTCGGGATCGCAAAGGGGCGGACAGTCATCGCGGGCGGAAATATCCGCGCCGACGAGTCAAAGGACAGCCCCATTCTCTATTCCCCCATTGACCTCCCTGTAGAGCCGCAAACCATAGAAAAACAGGGCGATTTCTTCCGCCTGATAAGCGTGGGCGACCGTTCATACTCCTATCGCGCAGCACCCTCCCCCGAAAACACGATTACAGCGTATCTGCCGATAAACTACACCGTGTAAGCCAATGTCACACGCGAACATAAGCATCTTTATCCCACACGCCGGCTGCCCCTATGACTGCATCTACTGCAACCAGCGGATTATCAGCGGCATGGTGAAAACCCCGACAGCCGAGGACGTCAGAGCGGAGCTTGCGGCGGCGGTTACAAAGCTTAAATCTCCCGCAAACACCGAAATAGCCTTCTTCGGCGGCTCGTTTACCTGCCTGCCCGAGGAATATATGACAGGGTTGCTTGAGGTTGCCGCAGACTTTGTAAAACGCTTCGGGCTTAAGGGAATACGGCTTTCAACCCGCCCCGATGCTATAACACCGGGCATTTTAGACACGCTTTCCGCGTATGGGGTTACGGCAATTGAACTGGGCGCGCAGAGCATGAACGACAGCGTACTAAAGGCGAACAGGCGCGGGCATACGGCGGCTGATGTTGTCACCGCAGTGAAACTTATCCGCGAAAACTTCGCCGGCGAACTGGGCTTGCAGATTATGACGGGAATGTACGGCAGCACCTTTGACAAAGACATGGAGACGGCGCGGAGCGTTGCGGCGTTATCGCCCGATACCGTGCGGATTTACCCCACCGTTGTTATAAAGGGGACGGAGCTTGAAAAGGTTTGGGCTGACGGCGCGGGGTTTGACGGAGGTTGGCGCGGCGGCGTGGGACTTGACGAGATGGTAAGCGAAGTTGCCGATATGATTAGCCTTTTTGAAGATGAAAACATACGCATTATCCGCGTGGGGCTTCACGCTTCCGAAACCCTCGAAGCAACTATGACAGGCGGCTATTACCACCCCTCATTCGGCGAACTTGCCGAAAACGAGCTTTTCTATCGTGCGATAAAGCAAAAACTCGACACCCCGGGGGACTACACAGTTTACGTTCACCCGAAAAATTTAAGTAAAGCTATCGGGCAGAAGAGGAAAAATATAGTTAATTTCGCCCGATTAGGATATAATATTACAGTACGCCCGGACATGACACTTTTAAGAAGACGTGAAATCAGGGCAGAACAAGCTTAGGAGATTTTTTATGAAGATATACGAAGAATTACAGCGCAGGGGGCTTGTCGCGCAGGTTACCGACGAGCCTGAAATTTCGGAACTCATTAACGACGGCAAGGCGACATTCTACATTGGTTTTGATCCGACGGCGGATTCGCTTCATGTCGGGCATTTTATGGCACTTGTGCTTATGAAACGCCTCCAGCTTGCAGGGAACAAGCCGATTGTCCTTATCGGCGGCGCAACCGGCGCGATCGGCGACCCGACGGGGAAAACCGATATGCGGAAGATGATGGACGCCGACACGATTAAGCATAACTGCGATTGTTTTGTTGAGCAGATCGGGAAATTCATTGAGTTCGGCGACGATAAGGCAATGGTTGTCAATAACCGCGACTGGCTTTTGCCGCTTAATTATATTGAGCTTCTGAATGAAATCGGGGCTTGCTTTTCGGTCAATAGAATGTTATCCGCGGAGTGCTACAAACAGCGTATGGAACGCGGTTTAACCTTCTTTGAACTAAACTACATGATTATGCAGAGCTACGATTTTTACACCCTCTATAAAAAATACGGCTGTAATATGCAGCTCGGCGGCGACGACCAATGGAGCAATATGCTTGCCGGGACGGAGCTTATCCGCCGCAAGCTCGGCAAGAATGCCTACGCGATGACGCAAAAACTTCTTCTCAATTCCGAGGGCGTGAAGATGGGGAAGACTGTCGGCGGCGCGGTTTGGCTCAACGCAGAAAGAACCTCTCCTTACGATTTTTACCAATATTGGCGCAATGTTGACGATGCCGACGTTTTAAGAATGATGAAGATGCTCACTTTTATCCCCATTGAAGAGATAGAAGAGCTTGAAAAAACCTTGTCCGGCGCGGAGCTTAATGTTCAAAAAGCCCGCCTTGCGTATGAGGTTACAAAGATGGTTCACGGCGAAGCGGAAGCCGAAAGGGCGGAAGCGGCGGCGAAGGCGGTATTCTCCGGCGGCGGCAATTCCGACGATATGCCGACAACGGCAGTTGCGGACGGTTCGGGGCTTCTTGACGCAATGGTAGCGGCAGGGCTTGCACCCTCAAAATCCGAAGCGCGAAGGCTTATACAAGGCGGCGGCATTTCGATTGACGACGTTAAGGTTACCGACGCGAATATGACTTTAAGCCTCGACAGCCCGATTATTATTAAAAAAGGCAAGAAAATTTACCATAAAATCACTAAAGCTTAATTTAGGAGAATTGCCATGGCAGAGTACAAAATTTTCACCGACTCGTGTGCTGACTTACCGCCGGAGCTTTATAAGAAGCATGACATAGGGGTTGTATCGCTCCACGTTAATATTGACGGGAAGGATTACCTCGGGAAGCCGGACTACTCGATGGAGGAATTCTACAACCGCCTTCGCAAGGGGGCAATGGCGACGACTTCGCAGGTTACGGAAAGTTCGTTCAGAGAAGGGTTTGAGCCGTATCTTAAATCCGGGGTTGACATACTCTACCTTGCGTTCTCGAGCGGGCTTTCGGCGACTGCCGACGGCGGAAAGCTAATTGCACAGACTCTCATGGAAGAATATCCCGGGCGGACGGTCCTTGTAATAGACACGCTTTGCGCCTCTCTCGGGCAGGGGCTTCTTGTCCTTAAGTGCTGTGAGCAGAAGGCTAAGGGGCTGTCACTTCAGGGCGTTGCGGATTACGCCTTGGCACTCATGCCGAACCTTGTCCACATTGTCTTCGCGGACGATTTGTTCCATCTTAAACGCGGCGGAAGAATTTCGGCGGCGGCGGCGGTTGCGGGGTCGCTCCTTGGGGTTAAGCCCTTAATCCACATGGACATGGAGGGGAAACTTATCCCGATAGGCAAGGAGCGCGGCAAGGAGCGGGCGATGAACAAGCTCCTTGACATCATGGGCGAGCGGATTCCGGGGTTCGATAACCCATACATTACGATCTGCCATGCCGACGCCTTTACCGACGCGCAATACATTGCAAAAGAAGCGAAACGCCGCTTCAACATAAAGACTTCGATTATCTATTCAATCGGACCTGTTATCGGCGCGCATACGGGACCGGGGACGGTTGCGTTCTTCTTCCTCGGAGACCACAGGTAAAAATTCACGAGAATTTCAATTAAAAAAGCTTGACAAAAGAGTTACAGTATGGTATAATTTTATCAGTACAATTGGAGTAATTTCCGGAAAAATTTGAGGTGTAAATATTATGGCTGATTTCTTTGGTAATATAGGGCAAATTAAATTTGAGGGCAAGGGTTCAACTAACCCCTTAGCGTTCAAATACTACAACCCCGACGCAATGATTATGGGGAAACCGATGCGTGAGCAGCTTAAATTCGCTCTCTCATGGTGGCACACAATGGGCGGCGCGGGCGCAGATATGTTCGGCGTGGGTACTGCCGACAGAACTTGGGGCGGCTCCGACCCTATGTCTATCTCGAAGGCTAAGGTTAACGCGGCTTTTGAGCTTATGGAGAAACTTTCTATCGACTACTACGCTTGGCACGACCGCGACATAGCTCCCGAAATGCCGACACTTGCAGAGTCCAACGAAAAGCTTGACGAGATCGTTGATATCCTTGCAGAGGCGCAAAAGAAGACCGGCAAGAAGCTCCTTTGGGGCACAGCTAAGTGCTTCGACCACCCCCGCTATATGCACGGCGCAGGGACAAGCCCTTCTGCTGACGTATACTGCTACGCTGTTGCGCAGATTAAGAAGGCTGTTGAATCAACCGTTAAGCTCGGCGGTAACGGTTACGTGTTCTGGGGCGGCAGAGAAGGCTACGAAACACTCCTTAACACCAACATGGCTCTCGAACTCGACAACATGGCGCGCCTCATGCATATGATTGTTGACTATGCGCGTTCAATCGGCTACAAGGGCGATTTCTATATCGAACCCAAGCCCAAGGAGCCCACAAAGCACCAATACGACTTCGATACAGCTACCGTTATTGCATTCCTTCGCAAATACGGTCTTGACAAAGATTTCAAGATGAATATCGAAGCAAACCACGCGACCCTTGCGCAGCACACCTTCCAGCACGAGCTCCGCGTTGCAAGAGACAACGGCGTGTTCGGCTCGATCGATGCTAACCAAGGCGATATGCTCCTCGGTTGGGACACCGACCAATTCCCGACCAACATCTACGACGCGACACTTTGTATGTACGAAGTTATCAAAGCGGGCGGCTTCACAAACGGCGGTTTAAACTTCGACTCCAAGCCCCGCCGCGGCTCTTTCACCCCCGAAGACATCTTCTACAGCTATATCGCAGGCATGGACACCTTCGCTCTCGGTCTTATCAACGCAGAGAAGATCGTTGCGGACGGCAGACTCGACAAGTTCGTTGAAGAACGTTACGCTTCTTGGAACACCGGTATCGGTGCAGACATCATCTCCGGCAAGGCGAAGATTGAAGACATCGAAAAGTACGCGCTCGCAAAGGGCGAAGTTATGGATTCCCTCACCTCCGGCAGACAGGAATACCTCGAAGCAATCCTCAACAACATTATGTTCGCGTAAATTCAGTAATTTTGGTAAATATGGGGGTAGGCGGCTGTCCCGAGGTAGGGCTATGCACTATCCCCTATTTCCTGTAAATGGAGAAAATTATGTACGTTATCGGTATAGACTGCGGTACAAGCGGAACTAAGACCGTGCTCTTTGACGAGCGCGGCGGCGTTATTGCACAAGATACGATTGAATACCCGATGTATCAACCGCAAAACGGCTACGCGGAGCAAGACCCCGCCGATTGGAAAAACGCAATGATAGGCACTGTCAAAGCAGTTATGGCAAAAAGCGGGGTTAGCAAGGCGGACGTTAAGGGCATAGGCATTTCCGGGCAGATGCACGGGCTTGTTATGCTTGATGAGCAGGGTGAAGTCCTCCGCAAATCCATTATCTGGTGTGACCAACGGACAGCGGCGGAAGTTGACGAGATGAACAGGGTTGTCGGGCGCGAAAAGCTTATTGCTATTACCGCGAACCCCGCCCTCACGGGTTGGACGGCAGCTAAAATCCTTTGGGTTAAAAACAACGAGCCCGAAATTTACGCAAAATGCAAACATATCCTCCTTCCGAAGGACTACCTTCGCTATATCCTAACCGGCGAATTCGCTACCGAAGTTTCGGACGCCTCGGGTATGCAGCTCCTTGATGTTCCGAATCGTAAGTGGTCTGATGAACTCTTGGGGCTTCTTGGAATTGACAAGAGTTTCCTTGGGAAGGTTTACGAATCCTGTGACGTTACCGGGACACTTAAGCCGGCTGTTGCGGATGAACTTGGCTTAGAGGCTTCAACCATTGTTTGCGGCGGCGCGGGCGACAACGCGGCGGCGGCGATTGGTACAGGCGTTGCGGTTGACGGCAAGGCGTTTACTACTATAGGCACTTCCGGCGTTGTCTTCGCGCACACTTCCGGCGTTGCCATTGACCCTAAGGGGCGCGTTCACACCTGTTGCGCGGCTGTTCCCGGCACTTGGCACCTCATGGGTGTAACGCAGGGCGCGGGCTTGTCGCTCAAATGGTTCAGGGACAACTTCTGCGGCGCGGAAAAATACGTTGCCGGTCAGATGGGGACGGACGAATATATCCTTATGGACCGGTCCGCCGAGCGTATCCCGATAGGCTCCGACAGGCTTTTATACCTCCCATACCTCATGGGCGAACGCACTCCGCACCTTGACCCGAACGCTCGGGGCGTCTTCTTCGGGCTTTCGGCTATCCACACTAAGACCCATATGCTCCGCGCCGTTATGGAGGGCGTTGCGTATTCGCTTCGCGACTGCACCGAAGTTTTCAAGGAAATGGGAATTGCAGCGGACGACATGGCGGCTTGCGGCGGCGGCGGTTCTTCTCCCCTCTGGCGGCAGATGCTTGCCGACCTTTACAACTGCCCGGTTAAGACGGTTAAGTCGAAACAGGGTCCTGCGCTCGGCGTTGCAATACTTGCGCTTGTTGCCTGCGGGGCGTACAAATCCGTTCCCGAAGCGGCGGCGGCTGTCGTTGCGGTTGACAAGATTTGCGAACCTGTTGCGGCTAATGTACCCGACTACGAGAAATACTACAGGCTGTACGACAAGATTTATCCGTCACTCAAAGACAATTTTGCGGAACTTGCCGCGTTATAAAGAAAGGTAGAACATGAAACTTTTTATCGATACCGCTAATGTTGCGGACATTCGCGAAGCGAACGACCTCGGCGTAATCTGCGGCGTAACCACAAACCCTTCGCTTATCGCGAAAGAGGGCAGAGACTTCAAGGAAGTTGTTACCGAGATAACCTCGATTGTTGACGGACCTATCTCCGCCGAAGTTATAAGCTTACAGGCTGACAAGATGGTTGAGGAGGCTCTCCCCCTCGCCGCTATCCACAAAAACATCGTTATTAAGCTCCCCATGACGGCGGATGGGCTCAAGGCTTGTAAGATTCTTACAGCAAAGGGCATCCACACCAACGTTACCCTCATCTTCTCGGCAGCGCAAGCTCTCCTTGCCGCAAAAGCCGGCGCAACCTACGTTTCCCCCTTCCTCGGGCGGCTCGACGACGTGGGCGTTGAGGGTATGAACCTTATTATGGAAATCGTTGAAATTTTCCGCGTTCAAGGGCTTAAGACCGAAATTATCGCGGCTTCAATCCGCAACCCGATTCACGTTACAACCGCCGCTCGCCTCGGCTGTCACATCGCTACAATCCCGATGGGCGTAATTAAACAGATGCTTAAACACCCCCTAACCGATTCCGGTATCGAACGTTTCCTCAAGGACTGGGAAGGTTTTACAGCGAAATAAGAGGTAAATATGATAGATTTTGAAAACGCCAAGCTTTTCAAACTCACCCGACACAACGACGAAACCGGTGCGGCTAAGAAAATCAAGCCTGTACTAATCGACGGCGAATACATTATCGAAGCCTACCAGACTGTCCGCGACGGCGTAATTTTTACCAACAAGCGCGTCATCGCAATAAATGTCCAAGGCGTTACCGGCAAGAAGCGCGACATTACAACCCTGCCGTACAGGCGAATTCAAGCTTTTTCCGTCGAAACTTCCGGCGTAATAGACCTCGATTCCGAACTCCAGCTCTACTATTCGGGGCTTGGGAAAGTTACATTTGAATTCTCCGGCGGCTCGAAAATCTTGGAGATTTGCAAGTGTATATCGGAACATATATTGTGAATTTTCTATGAATTTTTACAAAAAGTCTTGACAAATTAAACTTGACAATATATAATACCAACATAAACCGTTGAAGCGGGAGTAAAACCGATCACGAACATTACAGAGAGCGCGGATTGCTGAGAGCCGTGTGTGTAAACGAGTCGGATAAATGGTCCGCTGAGGGCGCACCGAACGTGCATTTTGTGCAAGTAGGCTGCGACGTTTCGTAAACGTTATTTACGAGGGATATGCTTGTATCCTGCAAAGTGCGGAAATTAGGCGACTTTTTTCCGTATCAAGGTGGCACCGCGGAATACTATTCCGTCCTTGAGTTATTATAACTTAGGGGCGGTTTTTGTTTTATGGAAAATATATCAAAAGAGGGGTATTCCCTCTTCCCGATTTACAGAAAACTTGAAAATTTCGACAAATCACCGTCGGAAGTTTTCCTAATCCTGCGCGGACTCTCTAACCACTGCTTCATTCTCGAATCAGCCGAAAATACCGGGCGGTATACCTTTATAGGCTTCGACCCGGATATGGAAATTACCGTTAAAAATCATGTTATGACGATTAACGGCTCTATGGAAATTACCGAAAGCGACCCTAAGGCGGCGATTGCGCGGATTTTGGAAAACAACCGCTCGCCGAAAGTTCCCGGCTTGCCGCCCTTTACCGGCGGGCTTGTGGGATTTCTTTCCTATGAATATATCGCCTACGAAGAGCCTTCGTTGCCGCTGCTGTCACACGACAGCGAATTTAACGACATTGACCTGATGATGTTTAAGAAGGTTATCGCCTTCGACTTTGATTGCTGTTATATTATAGTTAACTCAGACGGTTCACCGCAAAGCCGCAAAAAAGCGGAATTTGAGCTTGAATACATTGCGGGTATCCTTAAAAACGGAATGCCGATTGTGCCGCCGCCGCTTAACCTTGAATCGGAATTTGCCGCGGATATGGATAAAGAGGCGTATTGCAGAATGGTTGAACGGGCAAAATTCCACATCAAAGAGGGCGACATCTTCCAGATTGTGTTATCTAATCGCCTCTCCGCGAAGGCTTCCGGCTCGCTCTTTCACGCGTATGAATACCAAAAAAAGGTTAACCCGTCGCCCTATATGCTCTATTTTTCAAGCGATGAGGTTGAGATTGCGGGGTCTGCACCCGAAACTCTCGTTTCAGTCCACGACGGTGTTGTAAGCACATTCCCCCTCGCCGGAACGCGTTGGCGCGGTAAAACCGAGGCGGAGGATAAAGCCCTCGAAGTCAGTCTCCTTGCGGACGAAAAGGAGCGCGCCGAGCACAATATGCTCGTCGACCTCGGCAGAAATGACGTCGGGAAAGTCTCCGAAATCGGTTCTGTAAAGGTTTCGCGCTATATGGACGTTCTCCGATTCTCCCATGTTATGCATATCGGAAGCGAAGTTACAGGGCGGCTTAAGCCGGGTTTGACGGCGATTGACGCGGTAAGCGCGGTTATTCCTGCCGGGACACTCTCCGGCGCACCGAAGATTCGCGCTTGCGAGATTATTCATGAGCTTGAAGCGTCAAGGCGCGGGATTTACGGCGGCGCGCTCGGTTATCTTGCCTTTTCGGGCGACGCCGACCTTTGTATCGCGATCCGCCTTGCCTACAAAAAGGGCGGCAGCGTTTATGCACGTTCCGGCGCGGGAATTGTCGCGGACAGCGTTCCCGAAAACGAATACGCCGAATGTGCAAATAAACTTGCGGCGGTTATAAATTCGCTTGGGGGTGGTAAAAAATGATACTTCTAATCGATAACTACGACTCGTTCACCTACAACTTGTTCCAACTTTTAGGCGAATTGTGCCCCGACATTAAGACCGCACGGAACGATAAAATCACTCTTGCGGAAATTGAAACGCTGTCACCTTCACACATTATAATTTCTCCCGGTCCGGGAAAGCCGTCTGACGCAGGGATTTGCGAGGATTTAATAAAACATTTTTGCGGGCGACTTCCTATCCTCGGCGTCTGTCTCGGGCATCAGGCGATTGTCGAAGCCGCCGGCGGAACCGTTACCTACGCGAAGAAGCTTATGCACGGAAAGCAGTCTGACATTAGAGTTACGGGCAAATCTAAGCTCTTTGAAGGGCTTGGCAATAACTTCAAGGCGGCGCGTTATCATTCCCTTGCGGCTGAAAAAATTCCCGACAGTCTGACTGTAACAGCGGTTTCGGAGGACTCCGAAGTTATGGCTGTTGAAGATTTTGTAAACCATGTTTACGGTGTGCAATTTCATCCCGAATCAATTTTAACGCCAAGTGGTAATATTATCCTAAAAAACTTTTTGGAGGTAAATCAAAATGAGCGAACCGATTATCAAAGAGGCAATTAAGCTTGCGGCGGCGAAACAAAACCTCTCTTACGAGATGGCGGAGGCTGTCATGGACGAGATTATGAGCGGGAAGGCGACCGAAATCCAGATGGCGGCGTATCTCACTGCGATGAGTGTCAAGGGCGAGACGATAGAAGAAATTACCGCGTCAGCCTCTGGTATGCGCAAACACTGTGTGAGACTGCTCCACTTCATGAACGTCCTCGAAATTGTCGGGACGGGCGGCGACAAATCCAATTCCTTCAATATTTCTACAACTTCTGCCTTTGTAATCTCTGCGGCGGGAATCCCTGTCGCGAAACACGGCAACCGCGCCGCATCAAGCAAAAGCGGAGCGGCAGACTGCCTCGAAGCTCTCGGCGCGGACATTACAATTCCGCCGGAAAAGAGCTTGGAGCTCTTGAGGACGTTGAATATGTGCTTCCTTTTTGCACAAAATTACCATATCGCAATGAAATATGTTGCACCGGTTCGGAAAGAGCTCGGTATTCGGACGATTTTCAACATCTTAGGTCCGCTTGTAAACCCGGCGGGCGCGAATATGGAGCTCCTCGGGGTCTATTCGGAGGAGCTTGTTGAGCCGCTCGCGAAGGTACTTTCTAACCTCGGAGTGAAAAACGCGCTTGTGGTTTACGGTCACGACGGTCTTGATGAACTTTCGGTAAGCTCGGCGACGACAATATGCGAGGTGCGGGACGGTTTTTTAAAAACCTCGGTTGTAACGCCCGAAGAATTCGGCTTCCCGCGCTGTGATAAGGCGGAACTCGTCGGCGGTTCGCCCATCGACAACGCCGAAATTACCAAAAATATTCTATCGGGCAATGAGCAGGGCGCGAAGCGAAACGCCGTTATTCTTAACTCCGCCGCTGCGATAAAGATTGCCCGCCCTGAAATTTCCATAGCCGACGGGGTAAAAATCGCAGCCGAAATTATAGACTCGGGGGCGGCTTATAGGCAGATGGAGCTTTTTGTTAAAGGAACAAGAGAATGAAGGATATTTTAAGGGAGCTTGCGGATTTGTCGCGTGGACGGGTTGAGCAAGACATGAAAAAAATCCCGTTTTCGGATATGAGAAGACTTGCGGAAAACATTTCACAACCGCCGTCATTTTATTCCGCGCTTAAAAAACCCGGGCTGTCATTCATCTGCGAGGTTAAAAAAGCTTCGCCGTCAAAGGGCGTTATTGCGAAAGACTTCGATTACTTAGAGATTGCAAAAGAGTACGAAACGGCGGGTGCGGACGCGATTTCCGTGTTAACCGAACCGATACATTTTATGGGCAGCGACGATTACCTTGCGGAAATTTCAGCCGCCGTAAAAACCCCTTGCCTGCGGAAAGACTTCACCGTTTCCGACTATCAAATCTATCAAGCAAAGGCTCTCGGTGCTTCGGCGGTTTTACTTATTGTATCATTGCTTGATAAATCTACGATAAGTAGTTATATAGAAATAGCAAAAAGCCTTAAAATGGACGGTCTTGTCGAGTGCCATGACGAGCGTGAGATTGAAACTGCGCTTAAGGCGGGCGCAAAGATAATCGGGGTTAACAATCGTAATCTGAAGACTTTCGAGGTTGACATAAACCGGTCCGCAAGGCTTCGCGCTCTTGTTCCGTCGGACGCGCTTTTCGTGTCCGAAAGCGGGGTACGGAACGCTGCTGACATAAAGGCGGCAAAGGAACTCGGCGCGGATGCTGTTCTTATCGGGGAAGCTCTCATGCGGGCGGGCGACAAGGCTAAGCTCTTACGCGAATGGAAAGAAGTATGAAGATAAAAATCTGCGGAATTGTTACCGAAGAGGACGCGGCGGTCATTAACGAAACGATGCCAGATTACGCGGGTTTCGTGTTCGCAAGCTCAAAGCGCAAAATTTCACCGTTTCGCGCAATGAGGCTTCGCAAAGAAATTTCGCCCGAAATACCCTGTGTCGGAGTCTTCACCGACACCTCCCCAGAAGACATCAGGGCTCTCTTTGAAAACGGCGTCATTCAGCTTGCACAGCTCCACGGCGGACAGGACGAGGAATTTATCGGCAAGCTTACGGGAATTCCGATAATTCAGGCGATACGTCACGGAAAGGGCGACGCACCCTCCGCGCTTGTCGATTATTACCTTTATGACGGCGCAAATCCGGGTTCGGGGGAAGCCTTCAATTGGGGTATTTTGCCTGTATCAAGTAAACCTTGGTTTTTAGCGGGTGGAATTAATGTCGGCAATATTGAAAAAGCGGTTGAACTAAAACCGTACGGAGTTGACATTGCAAGCGGTTCGGAGACGGACGGTAAAAAGGATACCCTCAAGATACGAAAACTTGTCGAAACAGTGAGGTTACAAAATGGATAAATACGGTTATTTCGGCGAATTCGGAGGCAGATTCATTCCCGAAACGCTGATGAATGCGGTTATTGAGCTTGACAATGCGTATAATTTTTACAAAAACGACGGAGAGTTTATTACCGAGCTTGACTTATTACTGAAAAACTACGCCGGGAGACCCTCAATTTTGTACTTTGCGGAGAAGATGACGAAAGACTTAGACGGAGCGAAAATCTACTTAAAGCGCGAAGACCTCAATCATACTGGCTCGCATAAGATTAACAACGTCTTGGGGCAGGCTCTTCTTGCCAAAAAGATGGGGAAGACAAGGCTTATTGCCGAAACGGGCGCGGGGCAGCATGGTGTCGCGACCGCAACCGCCGCCGCCCTTATGGGGATGGAATGTTTAGTCTTCATGGGGCGCGAAGACACTGTGAGACAGGCTCTCAACGTCTACCGCATGGAGCTTTTAGGCGCGAAGGTTGTCCCTGTCGATTCCGGCACTGCTACCCTTAAGGACGCCGTCAACGCGGCGATGCGCGAGTGGGCGGGGCGAATGTCAGACACGCATTACTGCCTCGGTTCGGTTATGGGTCCGCACCCGTTCCCGACCATTGTCCGCGATTTCCAAAGCGTTATCGGGCGTGAAATTAAGGCGGAAATGCTGTCTCGCGAAGGGAAACTCCCGGACGCGGTTATCGCGTGTGTGGGCGGCGGCTCGAACGCAATCGGCTCTTTTTACGAATTTACAGAGGACACCGATGTTGTCTTGATCGGCTGTGAGGCAGCGGGGAAGGGTGTTAATACGCCGCAAAACGCCGCAACCATTGCGAACGGGCGCACAGGGGTTTTCCACGGCATGAAATCCATCTTCTGCCAAGACGAATACGGGCAGATTGCTCCGGTTTATTCAATCTCCGCCGGGCTCGACTATCCCGGAATCGGTCCCGAACACGCGAAGCTTCATACAGACGGGCGGGCTTCATACGTGCCTGTAACCGACGAAGAGGCGGTCGACGCGTTCGAGTACCTCTCCCGCACGGAGGGGATAATTCCCGCGATTGAGTCGGCGCACGCCGTCGCCTATACTATTAAATATGCGAAAACTTTAACGCCCGACAAGACTGTTGTTGTAACAGTTTCCGGGCGGGGCGACAAGGATGTTGCGTCAATTGCCAGATATAGGGGGCTTGATTTACATGAATAACATTGAAAAAATCCGCGCAACATTTTCTCATAAAGCGTTCATTCCGTTCATAACCGGCGGCGACCCGGACCTTGAAACGACAAGAAAGCTTATTAACACCCTTGCAGAGTCCGGTGCAGACCTTATCGAAATCGGAATTCCTTTCTCAGACCCCGTCGCCGAGGGTCCTGTTATCGAAGCCGCCGATGAGAGGGCTCTTAGCGGCGGGTGTACCGTTGATAAGATTTTTGAGATGATAAAAGGGGTTGACGTAAAAATCCCGATTCTGCTTATGACCTATTACAATCCGATTTTCGGATATGGGTCGGAACGGTTTGTCGAAAACTGTGTTAATTCCGGCGTTTCCGGGCTTATCGTTCCCGACCTTCCCTTTGATGAACGTGAGGAGCTTAAACTTTACACCGACAGAGCCGGGCTCGCGCTGATTTCGCTAATCGCGCCGACGTCGGGCGGGCGGATTCCCGTTATAGCAAAGGCTTCCGAAGGCTTTTTGTACTGCGTTTCTTCCCTCGGTGTAACGGGTACTCGCTCAAAAATCGGCGGTAACATCACGGAAATGGTGAAGGCGGTTCGCGAGGTTTCCGACATTCCTTGCGCAGTTGGGTTCGGCGTTTCGGACGCGGTTCAGGCTAAGGAAATGTCAAAATTTGCCGATGGCGTCATAGTCGGCTCGGCAATTGTTAAAATTTGCGCAAAGTATGGCAGAGACTGTATTCCATATGTTGAAAAATTTGCAAAATCAATTGCAGAAATTATAAAATTATAAATTTCAGCGGTAAATTTGTGTGAAATTTACCGCTTTTTTTGTTGACAAATCTTAATTTTGGTGATAAAATATAGTTGATGAAGTCTATTTGAAAAGAGTTTTTTAGTGAATAAACGTTTGTCGGGCGTTGTTCGTTATGTTGCTATAGTTACCGCCGTAATTATGTTTATCGCGGCGGGTGTTGTTTCTGTTTACTCGATTTTGGAAATGAACGGCAATGCGCGGATTGTTAACTACGCCGGAATTGTTCGCGGTGGTTCACAAAAGCTCTTCAAGATGGAAACTTTCGCCTATTACACCGACAACGCCCTCGACTTAGAGAAGCGCGACAAGCTTATGGCAAGACTTGACAATATTATCGACTGCCTTGCGGACGGCGGGCTTGTCGTTGCCGATAACAAAGAACTTATCAAGATGAATGACCCGATTTTTCAGGACGATATGGCGAAAATCCGCGTGTCGTTCGATAAAATTAAGGCGGAGATTGCTCTTGTACGCGGTGGAAAAAGCCCTGCCGACCTTTACGTCCTTACCGAAAGTTATTTCGACCTCTGTAACACAACCGTCGGTGACAGCGAAAATTATTCCCAAAATCAGGTTAATATAAGCATCGCAGTTATTATCTTCATGAACGCATTTTTGCTCTCGCTCATGGCTGCCGCAGGGTTTATTATGGCGGCGGCAAGGAGAAACCGTGAGAAGGCAGAGGCTCTCGAAAAGCTTGCAGAAAACGCCGAGCGCGAAAACAGGGCGAAATCTTCCTTTCTTGCCAATATGTCCCATGAAATCCGCACGCCGCTGGGTACTATTATAGGTATGGCAAACGCCGCCGACCGCTCCGAGGGCGAAGAGCCTGTCAGGAAAGCCCTCACTGAGATAATTAAAGCCTCCGACCACCTTCTTTCAATCGTCAACGACATTCTCGATATCTCAAAAATTGAATCCGAAAAGCTCGAACTCGCGGCAGACCCCTTCAACCTCAAACAGGCAATAGACGAAGTCGGAAGCATGATTGGGGAACGCGCAAAGTCAAAGGGACTTAAATTTACCGAAACAACCTCCGAATCCGCCGACACATGGGTTATAGGCGACCGCCCGCGCTTCAAGCAGGTGCTCATAAACCTTCTCGGGAACGCCGTTAAATTCACCTCCGAAGGCGGTGAGATTGCACTTGAAGCGGTAACCGAAATTCGGGAAGGCAAGCTCTCGTGTAACATTGCAGTAAAAGACACCGGCATCGGTATGTCAAGCGAACAGATTGCGAAACTCTTTGAACCCTTCGCTCAAGCTGACACAAATACCACCTTGAAATACGGCGGAACCGGGCTCGGGCTCGCTATCTCCCGCAACCTCGTTGAAGTTATGGGCGGTAAAATCACCGTCGAAAGCACTCCCGGTGTCGGTTCGGTATTCTCCTTCACCCTTGCTTTTGACATAACCGAAGCTAAAGAAATCGCTGTCACGAACAAGTTCCCTAAACTCATCGGGAAAAGACTGCTTCTTGTTGATGACATTGAAGTAAACCGCATGGTCGTTGCCGCACTCTTGGAAGAAACCGGCATTGAGATTACCGAAGTCGAAGACGGTAGCCACGCCCTTGAAAGAATAAAAAATTCTCCCGAAAACTACTTCGACATAATCTTCATGGATACCCGTATGGTCATCATGGACGGTTACGAAACCACCCGCCGAATCCGTGGAATGAACCGCGCCGACGCGAAATCAATCCCCATAATCTCCATGTCCGCCAACGCCTTCCGCGAAGACATAGAAGCCGCCCTGAACGCCGGGATGAACGACTACATACTTAAACCAATTGAGCTCGAACGGCTGGCAGATGTACTCGCAAAATATTTGTAATAGAAAACCCGTAAAGATAGCTATTCTTTACGGATTTTTGTTTACGTGAAATAAAACAATAATTCTGACGAAAGTCTCTGGGAAGGGGGGTTTGGGGGGAAAACTTCTCTTTAGAGAAGGTTTCCCCCCAACGTTCCTATCTAAGAGTAAATTGAGCTACATGGTCGGCGAGGATTACCGATTGAGCGTTTAGCTCTTCGGCGGAGGCAGCACATTCCTCGGCGGTTGCGGAGTTTTTCTGGACTACTTCGGAGACTTGTGAGATGCCCTCGTTGATTTGGGAGATTGCGATGGATTGGTCTTCGGAGCTTTCGGCTATTTCGGAGATGAGGGCTGCGGAGCGGTTGATACCGTTTACGATTTCAGTGAGGGAGACTGCTGTTTGCTCGGCGATTTGCGCGCCTTGCTCGGACTTTTTCATGGCGTTTTCGATAAGCTGACCGGTTTCTTTTGCGGCAGCGGCGGATTTTGAGGCGAGGTTGCGAACTTCGTCTGCGACTACTGCAAAACCTTTTCCTGCTTCGCCTGCGCGGGCTGCTTCGACTGCGGCGTTGAGAGCTAAGATGTTGGTTTGGAAAGCGATGTCGTCGATAACCTTGATTACCTTCGAGATGTCTTGGGAGGCGGCGTTGATTTCGTTAACGGCGGAGGTCATTTCAGACATTTGTTTTGAGCCTGTTTCGGCGTTGCCTTTGATTGCATCGGAGAGGTGCGACGCGTCCATTGCTCTTTCGGCGTTTGCCTTGGTTTTTTCGGCGACGTCTTGGATAGAGGCGGAGAGTTCTTCGACTGTTGCGGCTTGTTCGGTTGAACCTTCGGCGAGGCTTTGTGAAGCGTCGGAGATTTGTTCCGCGCCGACTGTAACTTGGCTTGAAGCCCCATTGATTTCGCCGAACATTACGTTGAGATTATCGAGCATTGTTATGATTGATTTTGAGATTACGTCGTGTTCTGACATTGCGGTGTGTTGGGCGGTGAGGTCGCCGCTTGCGACTGTTGAAAGGAGACCGGCTACGCCGTTGAGAGCAAATGTTAATCTCTCAAGATTAGCTGCACATTCGCCCGGCTCGTCTTTCGCGGAAGCGTATTCGCGAATTTGTTTCATTTCCTCGTCGCTGTAGGTTGTGCGCCCTTTAGTTCCCATTTCGCCCAAGACGTAGGTTACGAAGCTTACGGGAGCTGTTATGGATTTTGTAACCTTGCTTGCGATTAAGATTGTAATAATCAGGGAAGCAACAACGATTGAGGTTACGAGGATAAGAGCGAATACCGAGAGGTCGCGGGTGTTATAAACAGTTTCGTTAACTATATCGTTCTGGTCCTGCAGGGTTGCAATATAGCCTGCTGCTTCGGTTGCAGCTGCTGAGAATGCTGTCACTGCTTTTGTCGAAGCGTCTTGAGCACTGATAAAGTTGTCAATTGCTGCGGAATAGTTATTGAGAGCGGTTAAAACTGTTTCGACTGTAGCTTTGTTTGTCGGGTCGTTTATTGTACCGAGATATTCGTTAAGAAGTGTATCAGCCGCTTTTACGGCTTCCTTAGCCTGCTCGCCGGCTTCCACGGTGTAATCGGCAAGTGCGCCGCGTGCCGAAACTCTTGCAGTGGTTATCGCCGCGGTTACATCAGCCGCCTTTGAGAGATTCGCGATTCGGTGATCTGTGTCAACAATCTGACCGTTTCGCAAATCCGTGATGTCGTTCGAGAGAAGCTCGGTCTGGCGTTCGAGGATAGCGTCAATATTTGCCGAAAGGTCTCCGCCGACCGTTACAGCCTCTGCATAAGCGGCATCGGCGGTTTTAAGTGCGGTAACCATGTTCTCAAACTCTGTCAGATAAAGCTCTATTGCTGTTTCCGCCTGTTCGGCTTCGTCGGTAAAATCAGCCATGTTCGGGTGGGTGTCTATGTAGTCGAGTGTTTCTTTAACAGTCGTACTCGCTGTCGCTAAGGATTCCTTGACGGCGTTATACGAGCCTTCACTGTAGTTATAGTATGCAGCATTTGCCGAGATACGGGCGTCGTCGAAGTCGGACTTTATTGTCTGCCCGAAATTCCATATATCTGTTTGTTCCGCTACAAGGGTTACGTTAGTTATCGACATACTGTTCGTTAATATAACGAGGATCATTATGACGACGGTGAGTGCTACAGGAACTCCGAAGCCTACCAGTAATTTCTTGCCTATTTTTAAATTTTTCATAAATGTTCCTCCTTATAATATGGAATATGGAATTTTACTAAATACGCGCTTTACGTATATCGTATTCCATTTTCGAGTTTTTACTTTTGAGTTGTATTTTCTTTGTCTGATTAAAGTTTACTACATTATTTAGCCCAATAAAACATCTTTTGATGGATTATTTGTAAACATATTATGGATTTTGCAGAGATATTCCGTTAATATCATTGAATTTTGCGGTTTTTGGGCTGATTTTGTTATTATATAGAATTATTAATTAAATGTTAACAGCTTGTTTCGGGATATGTTTTTTAGGATATTATTGTTATATATCTATATTTCATAGATTTAGTATCTATTTTTTGTAGATGCATTTCTTAGCAATAAATTTTACAAATCTCTTGCTTTTACATTTAATTTATGTTATAATATTCTTAAGTTTTAATATTGCGCGGAGGGGTATCTTGCATAAGACGATATTCGGGACTACTGAAAAATCGAATTTCATCCTCAATATGAAAAGCTCGTCGGTCGATAAGCTTAATCGTATCGGCGTTATACTTGCCGTTTTGTTACCGCTCCTCTCGGGGCTTGTTATAGCTATAATCGACAACCATTTCGTAATCCTCTCGCTCGGTACATATATTTCGGGCTTTACGGCTGTTGTCTTTTTCATGATAAACGCCCTACGCGGCGACGTTTCGATAAAAAAAAGCCCTGCCTTTTGGGCGGTTGTTGCGCTCGCGGTGCTGTCGCTCGTCTCCTACTACAGCGTTTTTATAAACCCCTACGAAGGGCTCGAGAGCTCTGTTCACGGCGACCTTACGCCGCTTGTCGGTGAATATGGGCGGTACGAAGGTCTTCTTGTCCTGCTCTGTTACTTCGGAATATTTTTACTTGCTATGTGTGTTAAGGACAAGAAAACGCCGGAAAAAGCGGCGATTGCAATTGCCGTCGGAGGTGCTGTTGTCTCGCTTTTTGCAGTCCTCCAACATATCCCGGGTTTAGACTTCCCGAACGCTTATAAAAACCTCCCGACATTCGCTTACGACAACGTTTACCTCTCCTCGGGAGCTTCCGACTCACCGATTTTCTACGGGGCGTTTGTAACAATAATCTTTGCCTTCTGCGGAGGGCTTGCGATTTTCACTGATAAGCACAAGTACATCTTCGCCGCCGCCGCTCTCCTTTCATTCACCACCGGGCTTTTTACCTCAAGTATCACGCCGATAATCGGTTGTGCCGCCGCCGCACTCTTGCTTCTTGTTTTGTCTTTAATAACAAAGCGCGGCAGACGCTTTGCCGTTGGAATTTTGATTATAGCCGCTTTAATCTTCGTAATCGTTTTATTAACGCAGGGGATTTGGATCAGAGACACATATATTGCGCGTTTCGACGGCTTTTACCGTAAATTCATAGTCGGTTCAACCGTCATGGACGACAAGAATATCTATGAAAACGCTTGGGGTGCGGCTCTTAACATGATTAAGCAGTACCCGCTCTTCGGCGTCGGACCGGACAGCTTCGCCGCTTACCAAAATTTCTCCGTAAGGACATATGACAGCGCGTATAATGAATATCTTTTCACAGCCGCAACAAGAGGCATACTCTCCGCACTCGCTTATATTGCACTTTTAATAACAGCTGTAACACGGCTCGTAAAGAACATTAAGAATAAGTACGCTCCGGTGCTTCTTGCCGTGGTCATAGCTTATGTTATACAGGCTTTCTTTAACACATCCGCTATAACGGTTGCACCGCTTTTCTGGCTTATTTTGGGCTTTTCGTTCTCGCCGCTTATCGAAGCAAAACAGACAACGAAGAAATCCGACATTGTTATAAAAGACAAAAAAAATAACAACAAAAACACCGCAAAGCATAAAAAGCGTAAGAAATAAGGAGAAGATTGCCATGCACGAAGAAACGAGAATACTCGTAACCGATGATTCGGAGATTAACCTTGAGATTGAGTCTGCACTTATAGAGAACCGCTGGGGGATTCCCTGCGACACCGCAATTTCCGGCGATGCCGCGATTAAGTGCTGCAACGAGAAGCTCTACAGCCTTATCCTCATGGACTACCTCATGCCCGGCATGAACGGAATTGAAGCGGCGAAAAAAATAAAGACAACAAAATGGAATTTTAAGACACCTGTCGTCGCGCTTACCGGCTCCGATGATGAAGAAACTGCGAAGGAACTCCTTGAACAGGGGTTTGCGGACGTTTTAATTAAGCCGATTGACGAGCAGGCTATAACCGAAGTCTTCAGCAAATATATCGGCATTAACGTTACCGAAAATCGCGGCGGCTCTGAACATACCGGCGCAATCCTCGGCTCACTCTACGAAGTTGAGGGGCTTGATGTTGCGGGCGGGCTTAAAAACGTTGCCGGAAACCGCAACTCTTATGTAAAATCCCTCCGAATCCTGAAAGATAAAATTCCCGAAGCGAATGAGCGGATTTCAAGCTCGCTCCTAAAGAGCGATATGGAGAGGGCAAGGCTCTATCTCCACTCGATGAAATCAAGCCTTGCGAACGTTGGCTTTAACGCGGTTTCAAAGATGGCGGCTGCCCTCGAAAAGTCCGTTATCGACGACAACGCGGATTTTTACGACCACAACATCGGTGCGTTTTCGGATGCTCTCGAACAGATTGAAAAATCTCTCGGAAAGGTTTTCTCCGCCTCGAATGATGTTATCTACACAAGCTCGGGGAACGAGGACGAATTCCTTAAGATTATCGCGGACATTTTAGTTGAATTCGATAATTTCCGCTTCATGGAAGCTAAAGAAATTGCTTTCAAGCTCTCGGAAGTTAATTACGGCAAGCGTCTTAACAAGATTGCAACCGACCTCGTTGAGGCTCTCGATTCCTTCGATTATGAAAAGGCGACCGCGATTATTAAAAATACTCTTGCTTAAATTTGTTTTCCCCGCCGGAGGCGGGGAAAACAAAATAAAAAATCATTACTCTTTGTGCCGCATTCACGGCGGAATGGGACTTAATATGGTTAGAGATATAAATCTATACCCTTCGGGGGACGTAAAGATTGCTTGGGTTCGCGCCAATATGCCGCTTCTGCGGACACTTGAGGCGGAATTTGAAAAGACAAAACCTTTTGCGGGGATTAAGATTGCCCTTTCGGTTCATCTTGAAGCGAAGACTGCTTACCTCTGCAAGGTCTTAGCGGCGGGCGGCGCGGAAATGTATATTACCGGGTCGAATCCACTTTCGACTCAAGACGACGTTGCGGCGGCTCTCGAAGCGGCGGGGCTTAACGTTTACGCTTGGTATAATGCTACCGACGAGGAGTACGAAGAACACACCGAAGCCGTTATTAAACCCGCCCCGAACATCATTATCGACGACGGCGGCGACCTTGTTCATCTTATCCACACAAAATATCCGGAACTGCTTCATAACGTTATCGGCGGCTGTGAAGAAACAACAACCGGCATAATCCGCTTACAGGCAATGGCAGCGCGGGGTGAACTCACATTCCCGATGGTTATGGTTAACAACGCCGACTGCAAGCACCTTTTCGACAACCGTTACGGCACCGGACAATCGGTCTGGGATGGTATAAACCGCACGACCAACCTTATCGTTGCCGGTAAATACGCCGTTGTCGCGGGGTATGGCTGGTGCGGGAAGGGCGTTGCTATGCGGGCGAAGGGGCTCGGCGCGAAGGTTATTGTGACCGAAATTGACCCCGTAAAAGCTCTCGAAGCCCACATGGATGGCTTTGAAGTCATGAGCATGAATGACGCTTCAAAACTCGGTGACTTTTTCATCACCGTAACGGGTTGCAGAGACGTAATTACCGCTGAGCACTTTATGAATATGAAGGACGTCGCGATTTGTACTAACGCCGGACATTTCGATGTTGAAGTCGATGTTGCGTGGCTTAAGGCGAACGCCGTTAAATTCTCCCTTGCGAGGAATAATATTGTCGGCTACACCCTTTCAAACGGCAGAATTGTCAACGTAATTGCCCAAGGGCGGCTCGTAAATCTTGCCGCCGGGGACGGTCACCCTGCCGAAATCATGGACATGAGCTTTGCTATTCAGGCACTTTCCGCCCTCTATCTTGTTAAGAACAAGGACAGCTTAACCGAAAAGTTAATCGACGTTCCGCGTGAAATTGACCTTCGTGTTGCGGAGATGCTTTTAGGGTTCATGGGAATTACGATAGACAAACTCACCGATGTTCAGAGGGAGTATTTGGGCGCATGATATATATAGGTTCTGACCATGCCGGCTATAGGCTCAAGCGGGAGATTATCGCGTTTTTAGAGAGTATGGGGCTGCCATACACAGAATACGGCTGCACAGACGGTTCATCTTTTGATTACCCGAACGCCGCCGAGGATACTTGCAAGGCTTTACTTGAGGGCGAAAAGGACGATTTCGCAATACTCGTCTGCGGGACGGGGATTGGAATTTCTATCGCCGCGAACAAGATCAAAGGAATCCGCGCCGCACTTGTGACCGACGCTTTCACCGCCGAAATGGCGAAACTCCATAACAACGCGAACTGCATCTGTATGGGCGAACGCGTGACAGGCGCGGGGGTTGCGATTTCCGCCGTGAAAAAATATATGGAAACCGATTTCGAGGGCGGGCGTCACGAACGCCGCGTAAACCAAATTATGGCACTTGAATAACAATTTAAGGAAGTATCGGTCAATGTTAAATGTTAAACTCGTTGAACACCCTCTCGTTCAACATAAAATTTCGCTCCTGCGCGACGCGAACACCGGCGCGAAGGAATTCAGGGAGCTTGCCTCCGAAGCCGCAATGCTCATGTGTTACGAGGCGACACGCGACCTGCCGCTCAAGACGGTTGAGGTTGAAACGCCGCTCGGGACAGCTCGCTCAAAGGTTATTTCCGGCAAGAAGATTGCCTTCGTTCCGATTTACAGGGCAGGGCTCGGTATGCTTGAGGGGGCGTTAACCCTCGTTCCCGCCGCGAAAGTCGGGCATATTGGGCTCTATCGCGACCCCGAAACCCGCAAGGCGGTTGACTATTATTGCAAGCTTCCGTTCGATATCGCCGACCGCGAGGTTATTATCTTCGATATAATGCTTGCGACGGGTTCTTCCGCCGTTAAGGCTATTGACCTTGTTTCAAAAGCCGGGGTTAAGTCGATTAAATTCATGTGCATTATTGCTGCCCCCGAGGGCGTTTCCGCCGTTAACAACGCCTTCCCCGACGTGCAGATCTACACCGGGGCGATTGACGAAAAGCTTGACGACAACTCCTACATTATCCCGGGGCTGGGTGATGCCGGGGATAGGATGTATGGGACGAAATAGTAAAGAAATTCAAAACCCGCCTACAACAACTCGTTGTAAGCGGGATTTTTTCGATATTCTTAACTTAGACGCCGTATTTAATCGTAGAAACGGGAATACCCACGCCCATGGTTGAAGCAATCGTGCAAGAGCGGAAGTACGCGCCTTTTGCTGCCGCCGGTTTTGCCTTTGTAACAGCTGTAAGGAGGGTGTCGAAGTTTTCTTCAAGCTTGTCTGCACCGAAGGAAACCTTGCCGATTGGGCAGTGAATGATATTCGTCTTATCAAGTCTGTACTCAATCTTACCCGCCTTAGCCTCCGAAACAGCCTTCGCAACGTCGGGGGAAACTGTTCCAGCCTTCGGGTTCGGCATGAGACCGCGGGGACCGAGGATTTTACCTAACCGTCCCACTAAGCCCATCATATCGGGAGAAGCAATTACAACTTCAAAATCCATCCAGCCTTCTTTTTGGATACGTTCCGCCATATCTTCCGCGCCAACGTAGTCAGCACCTGCTGCAAGAGCAGCTTCTCTCTTGTCTTCCTTGCAGAAAACGAGTACGCGAACGTTACGTCCTGTGCCGTTCGGGAGGACAACTGCGCCGCGGACCTGTTGGTCGGCGTGGCGAGAGTCAACGCCGAGGCGGATGTGTACTTCGACTGTTTCGTCAAATTTCGCGGTCGCGCTTGTGCAAGCGAGGGCGAGAGCGTCCTTTGAGTCGTATTGTTTTGTTTTATCTATATTTTTTGCGGCATTATTATACTTTTTTCCGTGTTTCATAAAAAGCTCCTCCTTAGTCCACAACCGTAACGCCCATAGAACGAGCGGTACCTGCGATCATACTCATAGCGGTTTCAACGGTCGCCGCGTTAAGGTCGGGCATCTTCTGCTCGGCGATTTTCTTAATTTGCTCCTTGGTTATCTTACCAACCTTGGTTTTATTAGGAACACCCGAGCCGGATTCGATACCGATTGCCTTCTTAATGAGGACAGCGGCAGGAGGGGTTTTTGTGATAAAACTGAAAGAACGGTCGGCATAAACGGTAATAACTACCGGGATAATGAGACCGATGTCATTTTTTGTGCGCTCGTTGAATTCTTTTGTGAACGCCATGATGTTAACGCCGTGCTGACCGAGAGCCGGTCCGACGGGGGGCGCGGGAGTAGCCTTGCCCGCGTTGATTTGAAGCTTTATATAGCCTGTAACTTTAGCAGCCATTTTTATTATCACTCCGATTATTAAAGAAGAAATTTTGAAAGAATTGGAATTCGCCCGTGCTAAGAATGTCAC
>JAISGY010000065.1 GCA_031262835.1 Ruminococcus sp. | reverse complement strand
TAGATTGTTATTTCTTTTCAACCGCTTCTATGGTATAATAGAAGATTTTATATAGTTAATTAAATAAAAAAGCTGCTATTATGCCTTCTGAAGCGTATTAATATAGGAGGTATAACGGTGATGTACTATGTCCTGACAGGACTTATCGCGTTTATTGTCGGTGCTCTAATCAGCGGTTATGTTGCGTTTAAACTCGGCATAAAATACCGTAAAGATCAGGCTGAATCCGCTATCGGTTCCGCCGAGAAAGAAGCCGAGAGACTTATAGAGCTTGCTCAGAAATCTGCTGTTTCCGAGAAAAAAATTGCTCTTGCCGAAGCGCGTGACGAGATACACAAGTCGCGAAGTGAGCTTGAAAAAGAAATCAAAGACAGGCGCGCAGAGATTTCCAAAGACGAACGCAGAATCCGTCAAAAAGAGGAAAATCTTGACCGAAAAATTGACAACATTGATAAAAAGGACGAACAGCTCCAGCGTAAAATTAAAAACATCGACGAAAAGCTTGCCCAAACCGAGGAACTCCGTACGGAGCAACTCCATAAACTTGAGGAAATTTCAGGGTTTACGACCGAAAAAGCTAAGGAAGTCCTTCTTTTATCCCTTGAAAATGAGCTGACACACGAAAAGGCACTTAAAATTCAGTCCTTTGAACAAAAAACAAAGGACGAATCGGACGAGAAGGCGAGAGCGTTAATATCGCTTGCGATTGCGCGCTGCGCTTCCGACCAAGTAAGTGAGTCTACCGTTTCGGTTGTTCCGCTCCCGAATGACGAGATGAAGGGGCGTATTATCGGGCGTGAGGGGCGCAACATAAGGGCTCTTGAGACCTTAACAGGCGTTGACCTTATCATCGACGACACCCCCGAAGCAATTACCCTTTCCTGCTTTGACCCTGCAAGGCGCGAGGTTGCAAGGCTTGCGCTCGAGAGACTTATTACCGACGGACGTATTCACCCCGCAAGGATTGAAGAAACCGTCGAAAAGGCAAAACGCGAGGTCGAAAACAAAATCCGCCAAGAGGGCGAACGCGCCGTCATCGAGACCAACGTTCACGGGCTCAACCACGAGCTTGTTAAACTCATCGGGCGGCTCCGCTACAGAACCTCTTACCGTCAAAACGTGCTCCAACACTCAATCGAAGTCGCTCATCTTGCCGGTGTAATGGCGTCCGAACTCGGCGTAGACGCGAACCTTGCCCGCAGAGCAGGTCTGCTCCACGATATAGGCAAGGCACTCTCCTACGAAATTGAAGGCTCACACGTCTCAATCGGCGTTGACGTCTGCAAAAAGTACAAGGAGTCCCCCGACATCATCCACGCCGTCGAGGCTCACCACGGCGACGTTGAACCCCGCACGGTAGTTGCTGCCCTCATTCAAGCCGCCGACGCAGTAAGCGCGGCACGTCCCGGTGCACGTTCCGAAAACTACGACAACTACATTAAACGCCTTCAAAAGCTCGAAGAAATCTGCACCGCCTACGAGGGCGTCGAAAAATCCTTCGCTATCCAAGCCGGGCGCGAAGTCCGCATAATGATCGAGCCACAAAAGATGAACGACGAGCGTATGTTCATCGCCGCCCGCGACATCGCAAAACGTATCGAAACCGAAATGGATTACCCCGGTCAGATAAAAATCCACCTAATCCGCGAAAGCCGCGCTATTGAGTACGCTAAGTAGTACGTCGGGGGGAAAACCTTTCTAAAGAAAGGTTTTCCCCCCGAACCCCCCTTTCCAAAGACTTTCGTCGGGAATTGAGTACGAATTCGAGTTAAACGCCTTATCCGGTAATGAATAAGGCGTTTTTAATTAGTAATATCTTCCGTTCTCTGCTCTGTAAACAAATTTATAGAGCTCAAGGTCTGTAATAATATCGAGGACTTCATCGGGGTCGTTTCCGAAATTATCGGCGAGGGATGACAGGGCGTAAGTCCCGGGTGAAGATTTAATTATGTCAAGAAGCGAAAGCTCGGCGTCAGCGAGGGCAGATGTGTCGGAATTGAAGACGAAATCGGGCGGCGGCGCGAAACCGTCGCGGGGTTTTAGGTCTTTTTCCGTCACCTTGACTTTTTTGGCGTTTGTATTGTTCTCTTCCGCCTCATCGCTTGTTTTTGCGGCATTTTTTTCCTGTTGAAGATTAATAAGGTCGGTAACGAAATTCCTGTTGTGGACTAAAATGTCCTGCGTGCCGAGGAGGGGGATTGCGCCGTCCCTTATAAGCTTCGAGTTGCCTTGGTATCGCGGGTCGGTAATATCACGCGGCGGAAGGACAAAAACGTCCTTGCCGAAATCCGTCGCAAGATTAGCGGTCGAGATTGTGCCGCTCTTAACACTCGCCTCCGTAACAACAACCCCATCGGAAAGGGCTGCGATTATGCGGTTGCGAATGGTAAAATACGGCGGGTTCGGAACGGTTCCGGGCGGATATTCGCTGATGATAACGCCTCCCGCTAATATCTCCGGCACAAACCGCATATTCGGCGTCGGATATGCGTAATCAACCCCGCAAGCCTTCACGGCAATCGTCTTACAGCCGTTTCTGATCGCCGAAAGATGCGAAGCAATATCCGTCCCCAACGCGAACCCGCTTACAAAAACATAGTCGGGGTCGAATTTTTTAAGCGAACGGATAAGCTTATCGGTAATCTCAAGTGCATACGTCTGTGACGAACGCGCCCCGACAATCGCAAGGCAGGGCGTTTTTTTAAGGAGCGAAATGTCCCCCTGATAATATAGCACCATCGGCGGGTTGTAAATCTCGCGGAGGGTGAAGGGGTATTCATCATTCGCGTAGGTAATAATCCCGATGTTTTTCTTCTGCGCATTTGTCAAAACGTTATCGGCAAGCTCGTTAACATGACTTTCAAAAAACATGGGTGCACTAAAATCACGGAAAAACTTCCCGGGCTTGTCAGCAATTAAATTGTAGGTTAAAACAATATTGTCGTCGGTAAATGTCTCCCAAAATCGGTTGCTCCCCGCCTCAAACATCAGCGAGAGCTTGAACCACATCATCTCTTCATCGGTTTTGGGATAGATTAAACTTGACATTATGAGCCCTGCTTTTCCCAAATTAATTCATGAAGTTTTGTATGAAACGTTGTTTCAAACAAATACGGAATCTCAAACCATTTTACTATAAAATTACCGTGAGCCGACGGGTACATATTCTTCCTGTCAAACAGCCATACCGAATAATCCTCGTTAAAAAGCTGATACCGCAGGGAGCCGTTTATATACCGTGAAGCCTTCCCGGGGGCAATCATGTACGTTGCCCGCTTGTTATAGTCGTTAACCGCAGCCTCCCGCCGCCCGGTTAGGGCGAGATAATAAAGGGCACATTCCCACAGCCCGCAATTTAACGTACAATTTTTACCGGCAAATATACGTTCGCTGTTTGCTATGTAATATTCAAAATAATCGGCAATAATCTTCGGGAAATCGGTCCTCCCTTGACTTATATAATCGCCGAAAACACTTTCGACGGTTATAGACGATAACTTTGCATTGGGGTCAACAGCGGGGTTTGCGAGTTCTCTGCAAATCCCGTTAATTTTATATGCCCTGACAGGCTCGGGGTCAAACTTGTATTTTGTCGCAAATAACAACGTGTCGGTGAGGTTAGCAATAATATAGAGGTCGTCGAACTTCGCCCGAAGGTAATTTTTTGCGTTTGATTCGAGTTTCCCATAAGGTGACGCTTCGAAAATCGTCCAAACACCGCAGGCGATTGTCAGCATATTGAGGATTTCTCCCAAAAGCCCGCCGCCGAAAAAAAGTTTTAAAACCGCAAAGATAACCCCCAAAATCGGGTAGATAATGAGCAGCCAAAGATAATAACGCACCAAAACTTTCCGCTCGGTAATAAACGACGCATCGTCATACACGTTAAAGGAGTGCGCAACGACGCGAAACCCTAATATGCTTAAAAAGTTCGGGTTAAGGCGAATCCGTTTTTTTACACCGTCGTTTATGTAAGCAATTATTCCGGCTTGTAAAAAAGACGTCCTGCTTCCGATGCCGGAAATAATCGTCGCTAAGCTAACCCCCAAAAAACTGGCGAGAGGAGTAGTAATTATTGTGTAGATTATAAATGTTAACGGAAACGGTATATCGATATGTTCACCGAGCCGATAATATTTCACACCGACTATAATATCGGCAATAAATATTATCACGAACAAAATCCACATCAGGACATAATAAGCTTTAATTATCTTAGCATCGCGGGTATCCATAAAACGTTTAATATCGCTCATAATCCCTCACAAACTTTTTATTTCCTCTCCATTATACATTATTTTCATAAAAAAGTCTACTATTATTTATGAAAAGTTTGTACCGATATTGACTTTTTCGCGAAAATATGATATATTAATATGTATAATGAAAGAAAGTGAAAGCAAAATGAAGATTAATCTGCTTGGGAACGGCGCGATTGCAATGGGCGCAATAGCCGCAGGGGTAAGGTTCGCCGCGGGCTATCCCGGAACGCCGTCAACGGAAATTTTAGAGACGTTAAAATCTAACGAATATGCGAAAAATATCCACATTGAATGGTCAACGAACGAAAAAGCGGCAGTCGAAGCGGCTGCAGGCGCATCGTATTCAGGGGTAAGAACGCTTGTAACAATGAAGCAAGTCGGATTAAACGTCGCCTCCGACCCGGTTATGTGCCTTTCTTATATCGGCGTGAAGGGCGGTATGGTTATCGTCGTCGCGGACGACCCGGGACCGATTTCGTCCCAGACGGAGCAGGACACCCGCTCATTCGGTTCGTACGCCCATCTCACCGTCTTAGACCCTTCCTCCCCCGAGGAAGCGTATGAGATGACACAATATGCCTTCGAGCTTTCGGAGAAACTCTCCCGCCCCGTCATTTTACGCCCGACAACTAAAGTCTGTCACGCTTCGGCAACGGTTGACGTTTCAGAAGGCGTTTATGACTACACTCCGAGCGGCTTTGTTAAAGACCCGAAATGGGTAATATTCCCGCCGCTCTCGTACAAGCGGCATATCGAAAACTTCAAGATGTATAACACCCCCGAGGACTCTGTTTATAATCGTACAGAAACGGCGGAGTCCGACGTCGGAATCGTTACCGGCGGCGTTACAACCGCAATCGTCACCGACATTCTTACCGACTTGGGCGTAAAGGTTAACCGCCTGACAATCGGCAGACCGTACCCCTTCCCGACCGAACAGGCGAAGGCTTTTGCGGAGGGCTTGACGAAGATATTGGTGCTTGAAGAGCTTGACCCTTTTATTGAAGAACAACTGCAAAGATGCGTTAACATAAAAGTCTGCGGCAAGTATTCGGAACACGTCCCCGCCGCAGGCGAGCTTAAATATGAAAATTTAATTAATATCATCTGTAACTTCTTGGGGATAAATGCCCCCGGCACAGCTCCGATTAACCCGACGGTGACACTGCCGACGCGCGCCCCGGTGCTCTGCGCGGGCTGCCCCCACCGGGCGAGCTTTTACGCCGTCAAACTTGCTTCAAAAAGGAAAAAGGCGGTTTATTGCGGCGACATAGGCTGTTACACCCTCGGGAACGCGAAACCTCTTGAGACGACCGACACCTGCCTCTGCATGGGCGGCGGAATAACCGTCGCGCAGGGGATTAAGACCGCGAATCCCGATACCGACGTCTTCGCTTTTATCGGCGACTCGACCTTCTTCGCGTCAGGCATGACGGGGGTTGCCAATGCTGTATATAACAAGCACAATATTACAATATGTATACTCGACAACAGAACAACGGCAATGACGGGCGGACAGCCGCACCCCGGAACGGGCGCAACAATTACGGGCGCGGAAACCGTGCATATTGACATAGCGAGTGTTCTGACCGCTCTTAAAGTCGGCTTCGTCCGCGAATGTAACCCCTTCGACCTTGACAGCGCGGTTAAGACGGTTACGGCGGCGGCGGAATATGACGGCGTTTCGGCGGTTGTCTTCAAGGCACCCTGTATTGCCGTGGCAAAGAAACCTTGTTCCTATGAAGTTTTCGACTGTATCGGCTGTAAGCGTTGCATTAACGAGCTCGGCTGCCCGGCGATTTCGCTTGCGGAGGAAAAGGCGGTAATTGACCCGGTGATGTGTTACGGCTGCGGCATATGCGAAACGGTCTGCAAACCCGCGAAAATCCGCAAAATAGGAGGAGACGTATGAACATTCTAATCTGCGGAGTGGGCGGACAGGGGACAATCCTTGCGTCGAAAATCCTTGCCGAAAGCGCGGTTATCGACGGCTCCGACGTTGCAAGGACAGGCGAAACCATAGGCATGAGCCAGCGCGGCGGTTCGGTCGTGAGCCATGTCCGCACCGAAAAAACCTCCTCACCATACATCCCGAAAGGTTCCGCCGACATTCTGATTGCGTTTGAAAAATGCGAAGCGGCAAGGTGTCTGCCCTTCCTGAAACCGGGCGGAAAAGCGGTTGTGTCGCTCTCCGAAATCAAACCTGTTGCCGTCTCCCTCGGGGTTATGGCGTACGACTCGAAAGCTATGGAAAGCTTCATTAAGACATACGCGGAGAGCATTTTTATTGATACAGAAAAACTTGCAGCTCCGTTTATGGACGGAAAGTGTACAAACACCCTCCTACTCGGCGCGGCGTTCGGAAAGGGCTTTATTAACATAACTGAAGATTCGGTAAAAAAGGCGATGGAAAAACTTATAAAGCCGCGCTTCCTTGACGTGAATATTAAGGCGTTCGAGGCGGGGATAGAAGCAGTTAAAGATAGAGGTAACGTATGAAATATCTAAGTGAATTACAAAAAGCCGTAACCTTCGCGGCGACGAACAGCCCGTTTTACAGAAACCATTTTGCAAAATCGAACACGGCGATAACATCAATTGAAGATTTCGAGAAGCTCCCGTTCTCAGATAAACACGAGCTTCGCGAGGCATACCCCCTCGGAATTCAGGCAGTGCCTGACGAAAAGATTGTCCGTATCCACTCAAGCTCCGGCACAACAGGCAAGCCGGTTATAATCCCCTACACCAAGAAGGACGTTGACGATTGGGCGGAGATGTTCGCTTGGTGCTACGAGACGGCGGGCGTAACCTCCCTCGACAGGGTTCAGATTACCGTTGGGTACGGGCTTTGGACGGCGGGCGCGGGATTCCAGAAGGGCTGCGAAACCCTCGGCGCAATGGCTGTTCCTGTCGGTCCGGGCAACACCGAAAAGCAACTCCAACTAATGGAAGACCTCCAAACAACCGTTATCTGTTCAACTTCAAGCTACGCCCTCCTTTTATCGGAACAGGTTAAGGAGCGCGGTATGCTCGATAAAATCGCCCTAAAGCGCGGCATAATCGGCTCGGAGCGTTGGGGCGATCTCATGCGCGACCACATCTCGGGCGAACTCGGGATAGAACTTTTCGACATCTACGGCTTGACCGAAATTTACGGTCCGGGCATCGGAATCGACTGCGAGAAGCACGAGGGAATCCACTATCGTGACGATTTCCTGTATTTTGAAATAATCGACCCCGCAACCGGAAAAGTCCTCCCGGACGGTGAACAGGGCGAGCTTGTTATAACAACCCTCCAAAAAGAGGGCGCGCCCCTTATCCGCTACCGCACCCACGACCTTACGAGAAAGATACCGGCGAAATGCTCTTGCGGGCGCGAATACCCGATGATTGAGCGAATTCTCGGGCGCACCGACGATATGATTAAGGTCAAGGGCGTCAACATCTATCCCGGGCAGGTTGAGGATGTGCTTAAGACAATCAAAGGCGCAACCTCGGAGTACCAAATCCACATTGCCCACGTCGAGGGCAAGGACGTCTTAACCCTTATTGTCGAGTCCGAGTCGGGCTTCGCAGGGCTTGCGAAGAAGATTATAACGGTCTTCAAGCAAAAAATCGGCATAACAATCGAGTGCGAATGTGTACCCGAGATGACTTTGCCGCGTTCGGAAAAGAAAACGAAGCGCGTCTTCGATAAACGGTATCAATAAATATGGATATTTCTGTAATCGGTTCAACCGGCTCTATAGGCACTCAAACCCTTGAGATATGCGCTAAAAATGAAGTAAATGTTATCGCTTTAACGGCGGGAAAAAACGTGAAACTATTAGCTGAACAGGCACGCGAATTCCGCGTAAAACTTGCCGTAATTGCGGACGAGTCTCTTTACGGTGAGCTTAAAATCGCTCTTGCCGATACCGATATTAAGGTTGCGGCGGGTGACAAAGCGATTTCCGAAGCAGCGGCTATTAAGGTTGACAGGGTAGTTAACGCCGCCGTGGGAATTGCGGGGCTTCTCCCAACCGAAGCGGCGATAAAAGCCGGGAACGATGTCGCCCTTGCGAATAAAGAAACCCTCGTCGCCGGCGGGGAATATATAATGAAACTTGCACACGAAAAAGGTGTGAGGATTCTTCCCGTCGATTCGGAACATTCGGCGATTTTCCAGTGTCTGCAAGGCGCAACGAACAGCGACATTATAAAGATATTTCTAACCTGTTCCGGCGGTGCGTTTTACGGGCGCAAAGACCTTTCGGACATAACCCCCGCCGATATCTATAACCCAAATTGGGATATGGGGAAGAAGGTTACACTCGATTCCGCAACCCTTGCGAATAAGGGGCTTGAATTAGTAGAAGCGGTACGCCTTTTCAAGGTAAGGCCCTTTCAGATTGAAGTAGTAATCCACAGAGAAAGCATACTCCATTCGGCGGTTATGTTTGCGGACGGGGCTGTTATTGCGCAGTTAGGTACGCCGGATATGCGCCTCCCGATACAGTACGCGCTTTTTTATCCCGATCGCAAACCCTCTCTCGCAGAGTATTTGTCCCTTACCGACATCGGCACTTTAACCTTCGCGGAACCCGATTATAAGACCTTCACAGCCCTTTGGGGGTTTAAATGGGCACTCAAAAAGGGCAGCGGTTCCACTGCTGTTGCAAACGCTGCCAATGACGCCGCAGGGAGGTTGTTCCTTGCGGGGAAAATCCCATTTAAGCGTATCGGTGAGCTTATCTTTGAAGCGGTTGATACGCTGCCGCGATTTAAGGCTGACAGTATAGACGAAATAATGGAAGCCGATAAAGCAGGGAGTGATTTTGTACTATCAAGAAGTTGATATTGTACCTAAAATTTACATATAATAGTGGTATCAATCTTTGAGGAGAATATTTTGACTACTGTCATTTCAATTATTGTCGCAATAGTTATCTTTTGCATGATTATAACAATTCACGAATTCGGGCATTACCTCTCTGCAAGGCTTTGTAAGATAACCGTACGTGAATTTGCAATCGGCATGGGACCCGCGATTTTTAAGCATCAGGGGAAGAACACGCTCTTCGCAATCCGCGTATTCCCGATAGGCGGGTATTGCGATATGTCGGAAGATAACACCGACGAAGCAGGCACAGACACTAACCACTTCCGCAACAAACCCGTATGGATGCGAATGATAACAATTGTCGCGGGCGCGGCGATGAACCTTGTTTTGGGGTTTATTTTCTGTATGATTTATGTTATCGTAATCGGTGTCGTCGGGACAAACGTAGTTTCGTCTGTTGCTGACACCCCGGCGGCTGTAAATTCCGGGCTTCAAGTCGGCGACGAAATCCTTTCAATCAACGGGCGGCATATGTATTCGAGTAAGGACATAAGCTATATCCTCTCGACCGACGAGGACGGCGTTGTTAAGATGGTTTTAAGGCGAGACAGCGAGAAGATAACCCTCCCCGCAGTCGCTTTCCCGATTGTTGTTAATTCCGAAACCGGCCGCCGTACACTCGAATACGGCTTCAAAGTCGTAGGCGAGCGGGTTAATATTACAAATATCGCGAAACTTTCAGGCGGGCAGTTCGTCTATATGAGCCGGGCGGTAATACTCTCTCTTGCCGACCTGATACGCGGAAAATATGGGCTTAACGACCTTTCGGGTCCTGTCGAAATCGTCGCAGTGATAAGCGGAACAACTAAGGAAATCGGGGTAAACCCGAGGTTCCTCCTACAGGTTGCCGCGCTTATTACAATTAACGTCGGGCTCTTTAATCTCTTGCCGCTTCCCGCGCTTGACGGAGGGCGGTTCATCTTCCTTGTAGTTGAAGCAATTTCGCGAAAGCCTGTTAAACCCGAGGTTGAAGGGACTTTCCACTTTGTCGGCTTCGCACTTCTGATGGTGCTGATGGTTGTAATAACGGTACTCGATGTCAGGGATATTTTTGTATGATAAAAATAGGGAATTTACCGCTTGACGGTAAGAAAATTTACGTCCAGACAATGCTTAACGTCCTGTCAGCCGACGTTGCGGGCAATATAGAACAGGCAAAGCGGGCGGCGGCGGCGGGTGCTGATATTATCCGCGTCTCCGTCCCGAGCCTTTCGGATGTTAAGCTTATTACCGCGCTTAAAAACGCCGTTAACGTCCCCGTTGTCGCGGACATTCATTTCAACGCGGATATTGCCGTTGCCTGCGCGAAAGCCGGCGCGGACAAGATTCGTATTAACCCCGGGAATATCGGGGACGAGGGTAAAATAAAGCTCGTCGCGGACTCCTGTAAAGCCGCGCATATCCCGATAAGAATCGGCGTCAATTCCGGCTCTGTTCCGAAAGAAATTCTGGCGAAATTCGGAAGCGCAACGGCGGAAGCCCTCGCCGTAACTGCAATCGAAAACATCTCCGCGCTCGAGCGGGCGGACTTTTACGACATCGTTGTCTCGGTCAAGTCGTCGAACGTCAAAACGATGGTTGAAGCGAACCGAAGGGTTGCAGAGCTTGTTAAATACCCCTTGCATCTCGGTGTAACCGAGGCAGGGACACGCGAAACCGGGCTTATTAAATCCGCCGCGGGGATAGGCTCACTGCTGCTCGATAATATCGGCGCAACAATCCGCGTTTCCCTCTCCGACTCGCCCGAGGAAGAGGTTATTGCCGGGCGGAATATCCTAAAAGCCTTGGGACTTGCCCCCGGGATTAAGGTTATCGCCTGCCCGACTTGCGGGAGGACGCGGATTGACGTGATTAATATCGCGAGGGTGATTGAAGCGAAAACCGTCGGTCTTACGAAAAGTTTAACCGTTGCGGTGATGGGTTGCGTTGTTAACGGTCCGGGGGAAGCGAGGGGCGCGGACATTGCCGTTGCCGGGGGCAACCACACCGCCGACCTTTACATAAAAGGGGTAAAAATTAAAACAATCCCCGAAGCGGAGATTGAAGCGGCACTTCTTTCGGAAATCGAAAAAATGTAACGGAAATTAAAAGAACGGAGCGTTGAAAAAAATGAACTTATCATGGGTAGTTACACAAATTCTTCCGATTGCCGGGAGAGTTGTCTTTGCGGTTGTAGTATTTATTATCGGCTTTCTCCTGAATAAAGTTATCCTAAATATCATAAGCAAAGGTATCGACAAGGTTGACAAGACCCTCCATACCTTCGCGCTGACCGTTATTAAGGTTATCCTCTTAACAATCGTCTTCGTTATCGCGCTTTCGATGCTCGGGATTCCGATGACGTCAATTGTTGCCGTAATTGGTTCGGCGGGAATTGCGATTGGGCTCGCGCTCAAGGACAGCCTCTCGAACGTCGCCGCCGGGGTTCTTGTGCTATACGGGAAGATTTTCAAGGTCGGGGACTATGTTGAGATTGGCGGAACGGGCGGAATTGTCGTTGAAATTGGGATTGCGTATACGAAGCTCACGACGATTGACGGGAAGGACACCTATATCCCGAACACAACTGTTGCCGGGTCGGTTGTGATTAATTTCAACAGCCAGACGAAGCGGCGCGTTGACTTTAACCTGAAGCTTGACTACAGCGTTCCTACCGAAAAGGCGATTGAGATTATTACCGGCGTTCTTGAGGCGGACGAGCGCGTTATTAAGGAAAGCCACATTTTCGTAAGGCTAACCGAGCTTGCGCCGACCTATCAGCAGATTTCCGCAAGGGTTTACGTCCCGACGGAGAAGTATTGGGACGTTAATGCGGACGGGCTTGCGAAGATAAAGAAGGCGTTTGATGATGCGCATCTGTCGCTTTTCTGTAATAGAATAAAAGTAACAGAATAACAAAAATAAAGGCTCGAGCATACCTCAAGCCTTTATTTATATCATGCACGGCTGAACCACTGGGGATTTGAACCCCAGACCCTTTGATTAAAAGTCAAATGCTCTACCAACTGAGCTAGTGGTTCGTGTAGTTGAGTTTACTCAACTCGTAGTTGAGTTTACTCAACTACTGGACAGCTTAATTATTATATCAAATTATGGACTGAATGTCAAGCGGAAAATACTAATTTGTTTAATTGCACAAAAAAGGGGGCAGTCACCTGCCCCCTTTTTAGTGAAAATCATTAGTTTATAACGGTCTTTTCGGTTTCCTTGTCGAAGATGTGAATCTTGTTGGGGTCAAGGACAACCTTGATAACGTCTTGGGGACGAGCAGTGGAACGAGCGTCAACACGAGCGGTGAGGGGGATGCCTTCGCAGGTGAGGTAGAGGTAGGTTTCAGCACCCATCATTTCGGTGATTTCAACTTCACACTCAACAATACCGGTGGAAGCAGCGGAGATGTGCATTTCATCATCGTGGATAGCTTCGGGGCGGATACCGAGGATAACTTCTTGGTCAACGAGGGGAGCAAGAGCTTGGTCGTCAATCTTAGCGTCGGGAATTTCGATGTAGAATTTCCTGCCGCGGGTTGTTTTCGTATCTTCGGAGCCGAATTCAACGGTGTATTTGCCGTCGATTTTAAGGAGCTTAGCGTCGATGAAGTTCATCTGCGGAGAGCCCATGAAGCCTGCTACGAATTGGTTAACGGGGTATGAGTAGAGGTTTTGCGGCGAGTCAACCTGTTGAATGAAGCCGTCCTTCATAACAACGATACGGTCGCCCATTGTCATAGCCTCTGTCTGGTCATGTGTTACGTATACGAAAGTTGTACCGAGTTTTTGGTGGAGCTTGGAAATCTCTGTTCTCATTTGGGCACGGAGTTTCGCGTCGAGGTTAGAAAGGGGCTCGTCGAGGAGGAAAACCTGCGGCTCACGAACGATAGCACGTCCGAGGGCAACACGCTGTCTCTGACCGCCGGAGAGAGCCTTCGGTTTACGGTCGAGAAGGTGAGAGATGTCGAGGATACGAGCAGCTTCTTCAACCTTACGGCTGATTTCGTCCTTGGGGACTTTACGGAGCTTAAGACCGAACGCCATGTTCTCAAACACGGTCATGTGCGGATAAAGAGCGTAGTTCTGGAACACCATCGCGATATCGCGGTCTTTAGGAGCAACGTCGTTTACGAGACGTTCGCCGATGTAAAGCTCGCCTTCGGAGATTTCCTCAAGCCCTGCGATCATACGCAGAGTTGTGGATTTACCGCATCCGGAAGGACCAACGAGGATGATAAATTCCTTATCCCTGATTTCGAGGTTGAAGTCGGAAACCGCAACCACGCCTCCGGGATATTTTTT